>JAQWMB010000013.1 GCA_029246995.1 Dehalococcoidia bacterium
CAAGAAATTCAATGGTATCATGCTGCTGCACCCGCTATATTATTATTACTAACACGAATAGGCATTCCTGTGTCTACGTCCTTTTTAGTCTTATCAGCATTTGCGAGCACATTTATCCTTGAAAAAATGATTGTTAAGTCAGTGATTGGTTATGGCATTGCAGCTATATGTGCCTACACTGTGTGGATTGTATTAGGAAGATTCATTGATGAAAAAAATGATGTAGTAAATGATCAAAATAAAAAATATTGGCGAGTAGGTCAATGGTTAACAACTGGATTTTTATGGCATACTTGGCTATCACATGATATGGCAAATATCGCGGTCTTTTTACCGAGAGACTTATCAGCGTCGTGGCTTGCATTTGCGACAGTGCTATTAGTGAGTTTACTAGGGTATATGCTTTGGGAAAAAGGCGGTAAAATTCAACAAATTGTTGTAGAGAAAACTGGCACTAGATATGTCCGTTCAGCTACTATTATTGACTTCGTCTATGCAATCATTCTGTTTATTTTTAAAGAATACAATGATATACCGATGAGCACTACATGGGTCTTTGTGGGGTTACTGTGTGGAAGGGAGCTTGCTATCTCGACAGTCATGGATAATTACAAATTTAAATATGTATTTCCTATTATTTCAAGAGACTTCGGCAAAATGCTGTTTGGTGCAGCTGTTTCAGTGGGAATCGTCTTATCGATTCACTACATTATTGTGCCAGGTGGATATTATTAAAAAGCTAGCGGTTAGAGATTTCTAGAAAATCTTTATTTTGATTACCAACATATATCTGGCGTGGACGGAATAATCTATTTCCTGAATCCCATTGTTCTTTCATGTGCACCATCCACCCTGACATTCGTGATGCCGCAAAAAGTGGTGTGTAGAAATCAATCGGCACGTTAATACCGTGAAACACAGTACCAGAAAATAAATCAACATTTGGCCATAGACCGCGTGCTGATAATTTATCAGTTGCAATCTCTTCTACTTTCAAGGCAATGCTGTATAATTCGTGTGATTCAGTACCCTCAACTAATATTTCTTCTGCGATACGTTGAATTACAGCAGAGCGTGGGTCTTTAGCATGATATATTCTATGCCCGAATCCTGGGATACGTTCTTTTGCATCAAACATCTTAGATAAAAATGCTTCAGCGTTATCTACTGAGCCAATCTCTTGGAACAATCGAATAGCCCTCTCATTAGCACCACCATGCGCAGGCCCTGACAAAGCACCTATTGCTGCAGAGGCAACAGCTTCTGCTTCAGAACGAGTAGAAGTTACAACACGTGAAGTAAACGTTGATGCATTGCCAGCAGAATGATCTGCTTGTAAGATTAATAATTCATTCATGACTGCTATGTGTTTTTGTGAGCAATCATCTCCTACAATCATTTTTAATATCATTGCAGCATGGCTATCAGAATCACTTGGGCCAACATAATCTCTATTATCTGCTGATTGCGCAATGGTGCCTACTAAATGTCCAGTTTTTGCTATGAGCGCAATACCTCTATCAACAACATGATCGAGATCAGATTCAAAATCATTTTTTGCGCCTCCAATAGACGCAACTGCAGCTTGTAATGCAAACATCGGGTGAGATTGCTTACCAGCAATACGGGCAAGTTCAATTTGATCAGGAGTTAGCTGGCGGTAATCATGCATTTTGTCTGTGATTTCATCTAATCGAGATTGATTCGGCAATTCACCATCATATAAAAGCGCAATAATCTCTTCAAAAGAACAATGGTAAGTCAGATCTTCAATTGAATATCCTTGATAACTTAACCGACCTATTTCTCCTTCAACAAGGGAAATAGCTGATTCAGCTATTGGAATACCTTCTAAGCCAGGAATAATCTCAGAATTACCGCTCATGTATTGTCCCCCACTCACAAAAAATATACATTGAAACCAATGTTAGTATACATGAGAAAAGATAATGGAAAAAGAAATTATTGGATGAATTTTTTAATTCTTGTGATTGCTTCTTCTAATTCATTCATTGACGTTGCGTAGCACATGCGAACACAATTTTTCCCAGACTCACCAAACACTTCACCAGGCACAACTGCAACTTGATGTTTTTTTAATAATTGACTCGAAAACTCTTGTCCATCAAGACCAGTACGGCTCTGAACATCAGGGAATGCATAAAAAGCTCCTTTAGGTTCTGAAATCTCAAAACCCATAGAACGAAGTTCGTTGACAAGAAATTGTCTTCGTGCATCATACTCAAGGCGCATGCTTTCAATGTCTTGCTCTCCATGTGCAATGGCTTCAATGCCAGCATACTGAGCAGCAGTTGGCGCGGACATCATTACATACTGATGAATTTTCATTATAGCTTCAAGAATTTCTGGTTCAGCAGCAATATATCCCAATCGCCACCCAGTCATTGCGTAAGATTTTGAAAAGCCTCCAAGAAGAATAGTTCTTTTTTTCATATTAGGCAGAGAAGCAAAACAAGTATGATGAGTGCCATAGACTAATCTATCATATAATTCATCTGCTATAATAATCAAATCATGTTTTTCAGCTATCTTTGCAATTTCAGATAATTTTTCTCGTGACAATACTCCACCAGTAGGATTACATGGATAACCCAATAAAATAGCCTTTGTTTTTGACGTAATTGCTTGTTCTATCAATTCTGGTTTAACCATAAAATCATCTTCTATAAACGTTGGCACAGCTACATAACTGCCTCCTGCAAGCAAAATAACAGGCTTATACGCAACATATGCTGGCTCGGGAACAATCACTTCATCTCCAGGATCTATAATTGCTCTGACTGCTATATCTAATGCTTCTGATACCCCAGATGTTAAAAGCATTTCATTTTCTGGGTTATATTGAACTTGATATAAATTATTAATATGATTTGATAAATGTTCACGCAATTCTATCAAGCCATAATTTGATGTATAACCTGTTAGGCCACTCAACATAGATTTTGAAGCTGCTGCTGAAATATGTTCTGGAGTCATAAAATCTGGTTGCCCAACTGCAAGTGATATAACATCAGTATTTTGATCAAGGAATTCAAAAAAAGTTCTGATACCAGATGCAGGCATTCTATTCACTGCCAAAGAAATAGCATTGGAAGTATTATTTTCTTTATCAGACATCATCATTAACCAATCTAAAAACTAGGTATTTCTTGATTCCATGTAGTTTCTTTTTCATATACAGCTGCACACTGTAGTAGTTTTTGTTCTTCTAAATCTTTACCAATAATTTGTAATCCTACAGGTAAATCATCTATAAATCCACAAGGAATTGATATAGCTGGATTACCAGCAATATTAATTGGCAAAGTATAATAATCACTCATATACATTTCTAATGGATTTGTAATCCTTTCACCAATTTTAAATGCTGGAGCAGGTGTAGTAGGAGTCATAATAAAATCATAATCATTGAAAATTTTCTTAAAATCATTTTTTATCATTGTTCTTAATTTTAAAGCTTTTTTATAATATTGATCATAATACCCAGCTGATAATGCATAAGTTCCTAGAAGAATTCTTCGTTTGACCTCTTTACCAAATCCTAAGCCACGAGTATTTTCTAACCTTTGCCACAAATCACTATATTCAACGGAAGATTGACCATAACGAAATCCGTCATATCGAGATAAATTAGCAGATGCTTCAGATGGAGCAATTAAGTAGTATGCTGGTAATGCAGATTCCCATGAAGGAATTGATATGCCTTCAGTAATCTCTGCGCCATTATTTTTAAATATTTCTAATGCTGCATTAATCTTTGATTGCATTATTTTATTAGCTCCATCATAAATATTATCTGGAACAGCAATTTTCATTCCCTTAATGCCTTGATCTAACGAAGTGTGATAATCAGGCACAACCTCATTCAAAGTTGTGGAATCTTTTGGATCGTGCCCTGCAATCACACTTAAAAGTAAAGCAAGATCATGAATATTGTATGCCATAGGCCCAACTTGTTCCAATGATGAAGCAAAGGCAACAACACCATAACGTGAAACTCTTCCATAAGTAGGCTTGAGGCCATAAATACCATTAAAAGAAGCAGGCTGTCTAATAGAACCGCCTGTATCAGTTCCTACAGATAGCGGAACGCCACGAGCAGCAACAGTTGCTGCTGACCCACCTGAAGAACCTCCAGGTACACAATCAAGATTCCATGGATTGTGTACAGGACCAGTAAAAGCATGCTCATTAGATGAACCCATAGCAAATTCATCGCAACTAGTTTTACCAATAATAACTGCTCCTGCATTAATTAATTTTTCTACAACAGTACTATTAAAGGTGGGAATAAAATTTTCTAAAGTTCTTGAACCAGCAGTTGTTGGATAACCTTTAAATGCAAGCATATCCTTTACAGCAATGGGTACTCCTGCCAAGGGTAACTCTTCTCCACGATTAATTTTTTCATCCATAGCAATTGAACGCTCAAAAGCATACTCATCAAGAATCGTGATATAGGCATTTAACTTACTATCTTGCAAATGTAAATTCTTAATTGTTTTATCAATGAGTTGCTTTGAAGTATAAACAGATTCAGTCATGTTATGAATATGCTTCAATGCTGATAATGTAAGATCGATATTTGTATCCATCATATTTAAACCTAGACTAATCTATCACTTTTGGAATTCTGATAAAGCCTTCAAAATGTTCTGGTGCATTTTTTAAAACATCGTCGACACTCATGTTTTCATTTACTACATCTTCACGAGTTACATTGACAAGATTATTTGCCTGAGAGGTCGGTTCAATATTTGATGTATCTATAGCATTAATCATTTCAAAATAATCGAGGCATACTGAAAGTTGTTCAGTTAATTCTTCTGATTCTTTGCTTGTTAATTTAATTCTTGCTAATTTAGCAACATATTCAATATCCTGCTTTGATAATGCCATTATTGTGTCTTTCCCTAGAAGATTAAAGCTATCACATATTAAGTATAAAGCCTATCAATGTGTTATATAATTCTAAGAGATAAAAATGAAAAACAATGATGATAAAAATTCGATTGCTAAAAATAAATTAGGTAACCCTACCTATGTATGGCAATCTGGACAAGATAGAAGATTGCAACTTATCGAATCATCTTTAAAGAACAATAAATCAAAAACAATTATTGATCTTGGCTGTGGCGTTGGTGCATATGCTCATGCAATAAATCAAAAAAAATACAACGTTTTTGGATTAGATATTGAGCATAATCGAATAATGGATGCAAAAAATTCAATGAATAATCCTCAGAATAGCCACTTCATTGAATTTTGTTCTGCAGTGGGTGAAGCGCTCCCATTTAAGAATAATATTATTGATGCAATTATATTAAATGAAGTAATTGAACACGTAAATAATGAGGTTATGGTTATTCAAGAAATTAATCGCGTATTAAAAATTAACGGAATTGCAATAATTTTTGCACCTAATATATTATTCCCTTTTGAAACACATGGATGTTACATTAGGGGCAAGTTTATTTTCAAAAATATTCCACTGATAAATTGGTTACCTCGAAAAATAAGAAATGTTTTTGTTCCACATGCACGAATATATTCTAAAAAAGAAATTGTAAAACTATTCTCTATTTCAGGGCTGCAAATTGACCATCATGGCTACGTTTTCCCAGGATTCAATAATCTTGAAAAACGTTCAAAGATTTTAGCAAAGATTCTGCGATGGATATTGTATAGATTAGAAAATAAATTTTTTGCCAAATTTGGTATTTCGCATTTCATGATCGTTAAAAAAATCAATTAGGTTTAGTATTTTGAGTTACAAAAATAAAATCATTACCCGATATAAAAAAAATAAACGTTCTTCAAAATCAAGTAACACATTGTTATTTGGATTATTATCTACATTTTCTATTATTTTAATTATCATGCTACTTTTAACAGCAGTAACAGGTATATGGCTTCAATCACAAATTCAATCAATAAAATCTAATGTTATTCCTGCTGAAGAATTATTTGCCAAGATGCCTAGAGGAGGAGCAAAAATCTATGATCGAAACGGCATACTGCTATATCAGTTTGTTGATGAATTTGAAGGATTAAGGCAGCCAGTGAAACTAGAAAATATATCCTCTTTTCTAATTCAAGCAACAATTGCAACTGAAGATAAAACATTTTTTACAAATAACGGATTAAATACTATTGGCCTTCTTAGAGCAGCATATGAAAATATTATACCATTTGGCAATCTTGGTTTTTTTGAAGGTTCTGGAGGTTCGTCAATTACTCAACAATTAGCTAAAAACCTTTATATACCCAGAGATGAACGATATTTAAGAACTATCGATAGAAAGTTAAAAGAAACAATTATAGCTTTAGAACTAACAGGAAAATATGATAAACCCCAGATATTGGAATGGTATTTAAATTCAATTTCATATGGAGGAATATATGTTGGTATTGAAGCAGCTTCTGAAGGCTATTTTGGAAAATCAGCATATAATTTATCTTTAGCTGAGTCTGCATTTTTAGCTGGAATACCGCAGTCACCAGTAAAATATAACCCATATAAAAATTTTAATCAGGCAAAACAACGTCAAGTAAAAGTGCTTCAATTGATGTTAAGCAACCAAGTAATCACCATAAGTGAATTAGAAGATGCGGTTTCGCAAGAAATTAATCTAAAGCCATATCAATTTGAAATTAAAGCTCCACACTTCGTATTAGGAAGAGTAGCTGAAGAAGTAAGCATGCGTTATGGAGATAGAGCAATTTTTTCTGATGGTCTCATAATTACTACGACTATCGATTATGAATTACAAAAAATTGGCAACGAGGTTTTAGAAGAATGGATCAGTAAATTTGAACAGGAGTCACTTGGGGAAAATGGTGCACTAATTGCATTAGATGTTAAAAATAGTGAAATACTCGTTTATATTGGAAGTAGAGATTACTTCAGAGATGATATAGAAGGAAGAAACGATAACATTATCTCGAAAAATTCACCAGGTTCAACTTTGAAACCATTCACATATTTGCAAGCTTTTAGGAAAGGCTGGACAAGTGGTACAGGAATTGTTGATGCCCCAGCAAAAGTATATGATCCCGCAACAGGCGAATATTTTGAACCAAAAAATCCAGGAGGTAAATATCTAGGAGTTGCAACAACTGCAAAAGCTTTAGGCAACTCATTAAATGTCCCAGCATTGAAAGCAATTTTGTATGCAGGAGTGCAAGATACAGTAGACTTTTTAAAACAAATAGGTTTTACTACGT
This sequence comes from Dehalococcoidia bacterium, assembly GCA_029246995.1. Taxonomy (GTDB): domain Bacteria; phylum Chloroflexota; class Dehalococcoidia; order UBA2979; family UBA2979. The sequence goes on from JAQWMB010000013.1 coordinate 7,249, forward strand.
TGGATTCAAAAAGTGGCTATGGTCCAGCTTTAACATTAGGGGGAGTAGACATTACCCTTGAAGATATTACATATGCTTATTCAGTTTTGGCTAATCAAGGTACGATGGTAGGACAAAAAACTATAATTGAACGTGATTCACTAGAAAGAAGCCTTGATCCAATTTCTATTCTGAAGATTTCAAATGACCAAGGTGAAATTATCCTTGATAATCGATCAATAAAAAGAAGGGTCATTGAAAGCAACTTTACATTTTTGATTACAAGCATACTTTCTAATGGAGAAAATACTTGTGAAATTTTTGGTTGTGATTCACTAATTTTGGGCTCACGACCATCTGCACAAAAAACTGGGACGAGTGAACCGTTTGAAGAAGAAGAAAAAGATGCTTGTAAAGATAGATGCATAGGAGAAACATGGACAATTGGATATACTCCTCAAATTGTTGCAGGCAATTGGTTTGGCAACTCAAACAATGAACCTTTACAAAATATTTTTTCAACAACAGTTTCACATAAAATTTGGCGTGATTTTATGCTAAAATCACATAATTATTTACAACTTAAACCTGCAAATTTTAATAGGCCAACAGGATTACAGGAAAAAGAACTCTGTTGGCCTGCCGGTAGAATACCCTCTGATGATTGCCCAGAAGATAGAAGATTTGTAGGCATTTTCCCTGCAGATAATTTGCCTAGAAATGATCAAGAAGAAGATGCACTAAAAGATATATGGTGGAAAGAAGTTGATATAGATATTCGCACAGGTCTTTTACCAACACTTGACACTCCCAATGAATTACGTGAGAGCCAATTAAGATTATCTCTCCCTCTAAATGAAATAAATGAATGGGATGGATATAGGAATTGGGTAGCCAAAAACAGACTTACGGGACTAGCAGCTCCAATCAAAGACAGTTATTGGAGCGAGGCTTTAGCAAAAATTAACTCTCCTCAGTATAATGAAGAATTAAATGGAGTAACTGCTATTCAGGGTCGAGCAACGTCACCAGACTTTCAAGGATATGAATTATTATGGAGTAAAACAGATGATCCTTCTACCTGGTTTACAATTACTAAATCAGAAAATAAAGTTTTAAATGGTCTCTTAGGAGTATGGCAAAATAGCACATTGCCATCAGGAGAATATACAATTAAATTATTGATTAATGATAAAAAATTTAATTTCATTGAATACATTTCTTTGGTTAAATTATCAAATAATATTGAAAAGCACTCAGTGATACCAAAGCTAGGTTTCGATATCCCATTGGAGGGTATAATTATCAAAGACGAAGTAAAAATTAATGCTTTTAAATCTATGAGTCCGAACTATAAAATTTTACTTGGTGAAGGATTTGCTCCATCAGAATGGAAATTATTATCTGCTGAAATGATTGAAAGAGGCAATCTTATTGAAATAAAATGGAATACTAAACAAGTCAAAGATGGTATATACAGATTAAAGATAGAAACTTTTGACCCAAAACTTGGTACTTATCAAGCATCAGCAATTTTACATGTTGATAACTATCCATGGCAGTAATGCATCTACTCTAAGAAAAATTTTTCGATTGCTTTGACTTTACCCGATAAAATAAGCACGTCATCGACTTGCAAGACCTCAGTAGATTCAGGAAACTCAATCACAGTAGCTTCTCTTGCAATCATAATTAATTGTACCTCATTTAATGCGCTTGCTAATTCATGGACTTGTAAGCCAAAAAAACGTTCTGGCAGCTGTACTCTAATAATTTCATAACCATCTACTATATCTAAAGAGTCAGTAATGTCAGCAGAAGACCAACTATGAGCTAGTCTTAATCCTGTATCTCTCTCAGGATAAACAACTCTATCTGCACCTACGCGTTCTAAAATTTCGCCATGCATTTCATTTCTAGCTTTAACTATAATTTGCTTAACATTCAAATGCTTTAGGACTAGCGTAATCAGTATGCTAGTCTCAAGCTCATCAGTAATACCGATTACGGCACCATCATATGATTCAATACCTAATTGCTTCAGTGCTTTTTCATCTACAGCATCGACTTGCACTGCATGAGGTATCTTTGTAGCAATATTCTGAACAATATTCCTATCAGAATCAATTCCAATAACCTCATGGCCAGCTTTATAGAGTTCTTCGGCAACAGCCGCACCAAATCTACCTAAGCCTATAACTGCTATTTGTTGTTTACCATTTGACATACTATTTATCCTAACTTGAATTATCCTATAGCAATCTCACCTTCAGGATAACGTAAAACTTGCTTTCTTTCAAAACGTTCACTGAGAATTAATGCAATAGTTAATGGACCAACACGACCAATAAACATTGTTGCAATAGATACTATTTGCGATAATTCATCTAATTCTCTTGAAAGGCCTGTAGATGTCCCATTTGTAGAAAAAGCTGAAATTGATTCAAAAATTACATTGATAAAATCTGTTTCAATATTAGATGAAATTATAAATATTGTAACAAAGACGAGCCCAACTGATAAAAGTGCCACGCTTAATGCCTGATAAACATATCGCCAAGGTATTTCAGTTCGATGAACATTGACATTATCCTGCCCACGTACAGTTGCAACAATTGCATAACCTAAAATAATAAAAGTAGTTAGCTTAATGCCTCCAGCACATGAACCTGACGCCCCTCCAATGAACATTAACCCACTAAATAAAAAAAGCAACTGATCAGGTAATTGGCTATACTCTATAACTGAAAAACCAGCAGTTCGTACAAAAATCGCATTAATAAAAGATAGAAATGTAGATTGCATTAAAGACATATCAGCAAAAATATCAACATTTTTATACTCAATAGCTAACAGAAAGATTACAGGAATAATAATAAGTATTATAGAAGAACTGAGTACAATTTTTGAATCTACTGTCAAGATTTTCCATGAACGTTTGTAAAATATATCTATCCAAATTGAATAACCTGTTGCACCAAAAAGAATTAACACTGACATAATTAATAATATTAAAGGCTGAGATCCGTAGTTTGTAAAACTTGAAAAATTTCCTTCTATATCAAAGCCTGCATTAGTAAATGCAGATACGCACGTGAATAGACCTTGCCAAATCGTTTGTAGATTCAATGACGAACCATCTAGTATCTTAAATAAACAGAAAAAAATTGTACCTATAATCTCAATTATGAAAGTTAACTTCACAACGTTAATAATTAAAGAACGAGCTTCATTTCCACCCATTCTTCCTACTGTCTCACTGCCAAGTCCACCTTGAAAATGTGCTTTACGAAAACGCAAACGTTCACTCAAGCTCAAATTTTTACCTAAAAAAACAGCAAGGATTAATGTTGCTGAAGTCATAAAACCTAAACCACCCAATTGAAAAAGAATAAAGATAATAAATTGTCCAAAACCACTCCAATATGTACCAGTATCAACAAGCACTAATCCAGTTACGCAAACTGCTGATGTGCTTGTATAAAGCGCTGTTAAAAAACTAGTAGCGACACCAGCTTGAGAAGAAATCGGCAACATTAGAATAAATGTGCCAATAAGTATGAGTAATAACAGTCCAGCTAAAAGATATGTTAAAGTCGGTCTATGTGTATTTTCCATTGTTTCAGATTGGACATCAATAGTTCTAGACAATCGCCCAGATATGGTTTGTCGCATTTTATTAAATAGATCTTCACTTTGGTTATATTTACCTGTGCCAGGCACAATACCACTTCTATCTTCTATAAGAATTAAGCAAGTGTACTCCTATATATTTCAATTGAAAAGAGCGGTAAAAAAAAAATAGTATCTTATTTTTCTTACTTAATTTCATTGAAATTACCTCTTCAACATTAGTAGAATTGTTAAATATACAATTTTAAGGACAAGTAAAATTCTTAACCATCAGGCCAAAACAATAGAATTTAAAGAGTCAGGCAATACAAAAATTAGCTCACTTGAAATTTTTTTATGTTTTATGATTTTTATTTTTTCATTCTCCGCAATTATTTCTAGAAATTTTATTGAGATAAAGCAACCAGACAATGCAAAAACCATCATCAGTCAATCTATCAATTGGATTGCTGATATACAAAAAGTATCTTTTGTTATTATTGAACAAAATGCAAATCCCCAAAGTGCTGATAAGCAATCTTTAGACAATTTGCTACCTTTCAAAAATATTGAAATCAATGATGACCAATTGCAATTAAGTCAAAATAATTTATCAAAATACTTATTGACAAAAATAACTAATGACATTTATCAAAATGGACATTCAGTACTCAAAGGAGAGAAAATAAGCAATGAATACTTTACAAACAAGAATGCATATTTTATTAAAAATTTTTATAATTTTATTTCGATCAAGCACTTAGATAGCCTTCAAATTATATACAAGCTAAGTATTGGAATATTAATATTAGTGTCAATTTTTCTTATATATTACAATATTAATAAATCACTGGCTATTATTGGCATAGGCATTGCTGCAAGCGTTATACCCATATTTTTATTCTCTATCTTTATAAGCATTTCATCTAAATTATTTTTTCCATCTAATAATCTTATCCTATACTATCAAAAATATCTGAATGAATTTACTAATGCTATACAACAAACAGGGCTCATTATACTTGGAGTAAGCGTCCTGATTATTTTTACTGGATGGCTGATTAATAACTTTTTATTTGATAAGTCAATTGACTGAAAACAAACAAAGAAATTATTATGATTGAAGGAGAATAAATCCTATGTATAAAAATCCGAAAGCTTTCTTTGAACCATTAGCTATTGGCGCACCAAATCCTTTAACTGAAATACCCGCTATCCCAATGAGAATGATTCATTTCTTTGATCCCAGTAACGAAAGAATGATAGATAAAATGAAAGATATTATACCTACTGTTGATGTTTTACTTGGAAATTTAGAAGATGCTGTTGCCTCAGATAAAAAAATTGCTGCTAGAGAAGGCTTGATTAATATAGCTAATGCAAATGACTTTAAGGAAACAATGCTTTGGACTCGTATAAATAGCTTAGATAGCCCCTGGTTTCTTGATGATATCATATCTTTGACAGAATCGATAGGAAACAAATTAGATGTAATAATGCTACCAAAAGTCAATGGTCCATGGGATATTCATTTTTTAGACCAACTACTATCACAATTAGAAGCAAAATATTTAATTAAAAAACCGCTGATGATTCATGCAATTCTCGAAACAGCAATTGGTGTATCTAATGTAGAAAACATTGCAACTGCCAGTCCAAGAATGCAAGGTATTAGCCTTGGTCCAGCAGATTTAGCGGCTTCAAGAAGAATGAAAACAACAAGAGTAGGTGGAGGACATCCAGGATATTTAGTCAGAAATGATCCTATCCAGGACAATCCAAAAGCCGAAAGATCAACAGCTCAACAAGATCTATGGCATTATACAATTTCTAGAATGGTAGATGCCTGTAGCATTGCGGGGATATACCCTTTTTACGGACCATTTGGTGATATTAGTGATTCAGTTGCCTGCGAGGATCAATTTAGAAATGCATTCCTAATGGGTTGCGTAGGAGCATGGTCCATACATCCATCACAAATTGCAATTGCAAAAAAAGTCTTTAGTCCTCCTGTCGAGGAAGTAGAATTTGCAAAAAAAATTATTTCCGAAATGGGAGATGGCTCAGGCGTTGCAATGATAGATGGTAAGATGCAAGATGACGCTACATTTAAACAAGCACAAGTTATGCTAAAAACTGCTAAGTTAATTGCAAGACGTGATGAAGAATTAGCAAAATTATATAAATTATAAATATAATATATCTATGAGGTTTTTATGAGATTTTATGAATTTGAATCCAAGCAAGTATTAAAAAAATTTGGAATACCTATCCCAAATGGACAAGTTGCACGCACAGTTAATGACGTGGAGGCGATATATCAAACATTAGAATGTGAGGTTGTTATTAAAACACAAGTGCTATCAGGCGGGAGAATGAAAGCTGGTGGAGTAAAGTTTGCTGATGATTTAGAAACAACAAAAAAATTAACTACTGAGATACTTGATATTAAAATTAATGATTTACAACCTGTTGGTGTTATTATCGAGCCAAAATCATCAATAGAACAAGAGTATTATGCAGCTATTACTTGGGATGGCGTCGCAAAACAACCTTTACTAATCTTTAGTGACATGGGAGGAATTGATATAGAAGAAATAGCAGAGAAGCATCCAGCACATATATCTAAAACTTTACTCCCTAATTTACGCCCAGTTTCAGACTATCATGCCAAATTAGCCGTTTCTAACGTTGGTATTTCAGGAAAAGATCTTGGACAATTATCTAGAATACTAAAAAAGCTTGCAGATATTTTCTACACTTATGATTTAACACTTGCTGAAATAAACCCGATTGCAAAATTAACTGATGGATCATTTATTGCTTTAGATGGACATATGGATATGGAAGCTGAAGCTAGAAATTATCATCAAGAATTATTAAGGGAACTCAACATAAGCAGTGAGGATAATAGGCAAGCGAGGCCTCCAACTGAATTTGAAATAAATGGTGCTATTGTCGATTCTCAAGACACTCGAGGAGTAGCAGGAAATGTAACTGAATTTGACGGAAACTTAGGATTAATTATTGGTGCGGGTGGTGGTTCTCTTACATTATTTGATGCAGTTAGAAATGCTGGAGGTAAACCAGCAAATTATTGTGAAATAGGCGGAAATCCATCTGTAAAGAAAACAGCTGATCTAGCAAAACTCATTGTAACCAAAGCTGGCGTAGATAAAATAGCTGTAATGATGAATGTTGTATCTAATACACGAGTAGATATTGTAGCAAGAGGTGTCATTAAAGGGGTGATTGATGCTGGCTTTGAACCAAAAGATAAAATTGCTATTTTTAGAATACCAGGCTCTTGGGAAGAAGAAGGTTTTAAAATTCTAGATAAATATGGAGTCGAATATGTGGATAGAACTGTCTCTATGTATGAAGCAGCAAACAAGGCAGTACAAAAGATGCAGAGTGGGAAATAGATATGTCAATATTAATTGATCATAATTCAACATTTATCATACAAGGCATCACTGGTCGAGAAGCTGTAACAATGGCTCAGGAGCTTTTAGACTATGGATCAAAATTAATTGGAGGAGTCACACCAGGTAGAAAAGGT
>JAQWMB010000008.1 GCA_029246995.1 Dehalococcoidia bacterium
GCTGGTGCCGGGGCTGGTGCTGGGGCTGGTGCCGGGCCTGGTGCTGGTGCCGGAGGACCCTCATGTCCCGCAAATGCTACCGAAGTAACTATTGGCGATATAGGGGCGAAAAACATTGCCCAAACCATTGTATAGATAAAAAAGCGCGCAATACGCTTAGATAAGATATTTGTTTTATACATTTAAATCCTCCGTACCAAAATAAAAAAGTAAGATTAATTATTTCCTATAAAAAATATACATCTCATTAAATAATGAGAGAAGACAATAAAATTAAGAAAATCCTAAGAATTTAAAAATTCTTAGGATAACTTAATTTTAAATATTTATTTTTTACAAGAAAATCCCTGTAGCAATGAAAAGAATGATGCTTGAGTTAAATCAACTTCTGCACCAGTCATTGTTAAAGCAAAACTTCTTCCAGATGATGGACAAACCCATCCTCCAATAACTCCAACACCAGCAATTTCACCTGCTGCGTCTCGAGTTACAAAAGAACCATAAGCACCATCTTGTTCGCTAACAGTGAATCCTTCAGAACCACCACCAAGTACTTGGAAACTTGATCCTGTTAGAGCTTGCAAAGCTTGGAACGCTCCAGCTACAGACTCTTGAGGTGACAATGCTGGGTCTGGTGAGCTCCAAATTAATAGCAAGGTAGTACCACCAGCGCTTGCTAGAATACTGCCAGATTCATCAGTCGCTTCAGCTTCTGAAAGACCAGTTGCTGAAAGCTCAACAGTTTCAGGATGCTTTACACTGAAACCAAATTTATTATAATCGATAATTTCGATTGGTCTAGCACTAGCAAACTGCGCACTTCCATCGTCATTAATAAGGAATGCAGATTTTACATTAGCAACATCACTTTCTAGCTTAGTAACCTTTGTTGATAAGGATTTGACTTCTGCAAGTAATGCGTCATTTTGTTGCGTAACCCCAGATAAGTCTACTTCAGCAGCACTTCCGCATGCTGTAATACTTAACATAGAAATGGCTGCAACGGCAGAAATTAGTATTTTTTTCATTAATTACTCCATAGATTGAATATTTTTAAAATTATTTATCGACAAGAATCTTGCAAAATAAGATTGCCCTCAGGTATAAATAATCAATTTGATATATTGTTTATTAAATTTAACTTTAAAAAACAATATATCAAATGATAAACATCATCAATATAATGGTCAATTGTTTTTTAAGGATTTCCTAATTTTTATCATCAAAAAAAATATTTTTTTTTATATATTTTATTATTAACAAAATGTGTATAATCAATTTTTTATGGATTAAAAAAATTTGACTATTGAAAGAAACTATTGAAAGAAGTTGTTACATGACAAAAAATACTAATAAAACTTATCAAGATTCTCCAATTGGATATGAACTAGTTCTCTTGTTAAAAATTGCTAATGAGCCGGGCATGTTAGGTAAAGTCACTACAATCATTGGCCAATTTCAATCAAACATTTACTCTGTAGATACTGTTGAGGTAACTCCTCAATTTACTTTACGAGAATTTCGAATCTCCACTCCAGATCAAGATGAAGCACATAAACTCGCAACTGAACTTAGTAAGCATCAAGACGTAGAAGTTGAGCATGCTTCAGACATGACATTTCAACTTCATAGAAGGGGTAAAATTGAAATTCAAAATAAAGTGCCTGTAAATAATCATGCGGATCTTTCTCATGTGTATACTCCAGGGGTCGGTAGAGTATGTATGGCTATACATGATAATAAAGATGCTGTATGGTCTCTAACTCATAAGTCAAACACAATTGCTGTTGTTACAGATGGCACAGCCGTATTAGGATTAGGAGACATTGGACCTGAAGCAGCAATGCCAGTAATGGAAGGTAAGGCAATGCTCTTTAAATCATTCGCCGATATAGATGCATGGCCAATATGCCTAGATACCAAAGACACTGAGGAAATTATTAATATAGTAAAAGCAATTTCTCCAGGTTTTGGTGGCATTCTACTTGAAGATATTTCTGCTCCAAGATGTTTTGAAATTGAAGAGAGATTAAAAAAAGAACTTGATATTCCAGTTTTCCATGACGATCAACATGGTACAGCCGTAGTAGTGCTAGCTGGTCTTATTAATGCACTTAAGGTTGTACAAAAATCTGCAGCAGATCTAAAAGTTGTCTTAGTCGGTGTTGGTGCTTCAGGTGTTGCGGTGTCAAAGATCATGATGAATTATGGAGTCAAGAATATTATTGGCTTTGATACGACGGGAGCAATTTACAAAGAAAGAGACAATTTAAACGTTGCCAAACAATGGTTTGCTGAAAACACAAATCCTGAAAATTTCCAAGGCAATTTGACTGAGGCAATGAAAGGTGCAGATATGTTTTTAGGACTTTCTGGACCAGGAGTTGTATCTCCAGAAGAGATTTCTAGTATGGCAAATGATGCTATTGTTTTTGCATTAGCAAACCCAGACCCAGAAATACGCCCTGAAGATATACCTGCTAATGCCCCAGTTAAAGTAATTGCAACAGGACGATCAGATTATCCAAATCAAATTAATAATGTTCTATGTTTTCCTGGACTATTTAGAGGTGCTTTTGATGGAGCAGCAACAAATATTTCTGAAGAAATGAAGATTATTGCTGCAAAGGCAATTGCTGATTCAATACCAGACGATCAAATAACACCTGATTATATTTTACCTTCAGTATTTAATAGAGAAGTTGGTAAAAAAGTTGCTGAATTGGTTAAAGAAGAAGTTGCGAAAAGCGGTAATCCTAGAAATAAAGATGAATCAGTTTTTTTGTAATGCATCTACATGCGTAACATTACCTGATACCTACGTCTTTTTCTTATGAGTTGTTATGAGTATCTTTGCTCTTTCCATGGATCTCCGTAAATATGATACCCGTAGTTTTCCCAAAACCCTGGCTCTTCGTCTGTAATAAATTCCATACCATTAACCCACTTTGCGCTCTTCCAAAAATAAAGATGAGGCACTACCCCTCTCGCTGGAGCCCCATGCTGTGGATCAAGCGGAGAACCATTATGAGAATGTGCGATTAATACATTATCAAATAATAAATCTTCTATCGGTACATTCGTTGTATATCCACCATAAGAATGGAACATCACATGCTTTGCTTGTTCCTTTGGTTTGCACATATCAATGAGGAGCTTCATAGAAACACCTTCCCATTCATTATCATATTTACTCCAAGTAGTCACACAGTGTATGTCAGAAGTTACTTTTAATTGTGGTAAATCCATAAAATCATTCCAGTTTAAATCAATTGGATTTTCAACTAATCCTCCAATTTTAAAAGACCACTCATCAGTGCTAATGGAAGGAATGCCACCATAATGAAGTATTGGCCAGTCTTCAGTCAATCTTTGACCAGCTGGCAATCTAGGTTGATTATTATTCATTTTTATATCCACTTAGCCAATCTATTTGTACAATTACTTTCATGCAATGTAAGCATATCATTATTTAGCTTATATTAAAAATAAGTAACAGACTTGAATATTCTAATGTCAAATTAGAAAAGAATGAACAAAATGAACAAAATTGGGCTACTTTCAATAGCATCTATAATAATAGTACTCGACCAAATATCTAAAATTATTGTTAGAAATAATTTAGATGTTGGAGATCAGTGGCCAACAACATGGAGGCTTTTTCATATCAGTCATATCCAAAATTCAGGAGGGATTTTTGGTTCTTTTCAAAACATGAATAGCATGCTTTTAATTGTTTCTATTGTTATCCTTATTGTTTTATTAACATACGCTCTTAAATTAAAAGAAATAAACCACTTAGAATTAATTTCGATAGGACTAATTATAGGTGGCGGTGTAGGCAATATCCTAGATCGTATTTTTATTGGCTCTGTGACTGACTTCATTGATCCAATATATTATCCTGCATTTAATTTAGCAGATTCAAGTATAGTAATAGGTATTGCTGTATATGCATTGAATATATTTCGACTGAGCGGTCATCATGACAAAAAAAATTAATTTTACTGTCAAAAAGAAAGAAAGAGTAGACAAGTTAATTGCAGAACATATGCCTGCGCTCTCAAGGTCTCAAGCAAAAAAAATTATTGATAACGGTCATGTTATCATTGATGGAAAACAAGCTAAAGCAAGCGATATGCCAAAAATTAATTCATTAATAGAGCTTGAAATCCCTTTACTAGAAGACTTTGATAAACTTGCTAATGACTTTACGCTCAATATTATTTACGAAGATGAAAACATGATAGCAATTAATAAACCGGCAGGATTATTAGTTCACCCTTCTGAACATAATTTAATAGAAATGACTTTATTAAATATAATGAGAGCAAAATATGCTAGTGTGCTTGAAATAGGAAACACAAATCATGCAGGAGTAGTACATAGATTGGACAGAGATACAAGTGGTGTTATGGTGTATGCAAAAAATGAAGTTGCACAAATGGCCTTAAAGGAGCAGTGGAAAAATCGTGAGACATTAAAAATATATCTTGCTGTTGTAAAAGGCTGCCCTGATCCAAATTCAGGCATCATTGATGCTCCTATTGGCAAAGACCCCGCTAATAATGGCCGGCAGGCTGTTATTGAAGATGGGCTGTCTGCAGAATCAACATATAGAACATTAAAAAATTTTAATGACAAATTTTCTCTACTAGAAGTAAAAATTAAAACTGGGCGAACTCATCAAATTCGTGTTCATTTATCAGCTATTGGTCACCCTATATTAGGCGATAAACTTTACGGCCTACCAATAGATCAAATTAATAGACAAGCATTGCACTCTAAAATATTAGGGGTAAAAATACCTACAACAGGTGAATGGAAAGAATTTAATGCTGATGTTCCTAAAGATATTCTTGAGCTTATTGATTACTTAGAATTAAACTATCCTCAGGATAAATAGAAGGAAATATTATGGTTAGGCTTCGATACGCACCAAGTCCCACTGGAGACCCTCATTTAGGTAATATCCGTACAGCCATCTGGTCTTGGTTGTATGCAAAAAAAATGAATGGTCAGTTTATTATAAGAATTGAAGATACAGATCAAGCTCGGACAATAGATGGTGCAACAGATAGAATACTAAATTCACTAAGCTTCTTAGGCATTGATTGGGATGAAGGACCTACCACTTCAGGTAAATATGGCCCCTACATACAGTCAAAAAGAAAAGAGACTTATGTAAAGTATGCAGAAGAATTAGTACAAAGTGATTTAGCATACTATGCATTTGAAACTCCTAGTGAACTTGCTGCAATTAGAGAAGAGCAAAAAAAACAGGGCTTACCTCCAGGCTATGACGGAAGAGGCCGCTTAATTAATAAAACGCAAGCTAAGGAATTCCTAGATAAAAAAATACCCTATGTCATTAGATTTAAAATGCCTCAAGAAGGAGAAACTTCTTTTACAGACTTAATTAGAGGTAAGATTACTGTACAAAATAAAACTTTAGACGACTTAATAATTCTAAAATCAGATGGATTTCCTACTTATCATTTTGCTCATATTATTGATGATCATTTAATGGAAATAACACATGTTACACGTGGTGATGAATGGATACCATCAACACCAAAACATGTTGCTATTATTGCAGCATTAGGCTGGGAACTCCCTATTTATGTTCATACACCAATCATTCTTGGACCGGACGGTGGTAAATTATCAAAACGACATGGTGCTCGATCAGTGCTTGATTACAAAGAAGATGGCTATTTACCACAAGCAGTTATGAACTATCTCGCAATGACTGGATGGGCACTAGATGATAAAACAAATATTATCAGTATAGATGAATTAAAAAAACACTTTGATTTACACCAATTATTACCAAATCCTGCAACATTTGATGAAGATAAATTAAATTGGCTCAACGGAATTTATATGCGAGAAATGCCATTAGATGAGCTAGCAAACATATTACAAAAACAACTTACTAAAGATTTAAATGAAGACATCTCATTGGAAACATTAAAAAAAATAGTTCCAATCATTCAAGAACGCATTAATAAAATTAATGAGATTACTAATATTGCTGGATTCTTTTTTAAAAAAGACTTTCAATTTACCGATTTGGAAATTTTACATAAAAATATACTGGAAAATAATGTAGAAAAAACAATAACAGTGCTCTTATCTATTATTGAAAAATTTGAAAAGATTGATGAAAAAAAATTAATCACTGCTAATGTCGAACAGCTATTAAGAAGTAATGCAGAAGCAAATAACATAAAACCAGGTAAATTATTTATGTTATTACGTATTATAGTTACTGGACAAAAAGTTTCTCCACCGCTTTTCGAAACTATAGAAATTGTAGGTAAAAATAAAGTTATTCAGAGGTTACAGACAGCAATACAAAAGTTAAGCTAATGAGTAATCAGAATAATCATAATTAATTTGGGGACTCGTCTAATGGTAGGACAGCTGATTCTGGATCAGTAGGTCGAGGTTCGAATCCTCGGTCCCCAGCCAAGAAATATATAAATGGAAGCATTAATACAATTTATTGAAGATAGTGCTAGTAGTGAATTTGCTGTGCTGCTACTACTGATATTAAGTATTGCTGAGTCATTCTTTTTCCCAATTCCTCCTGACATACTCCTAATACCATTAGCATTACTTAATCCTAAAAATGCCTTATTATATGGATTCATTGTTGTCATTGGTTCAATTTTTGGAGGCATTATTGGTCATCAACTAGGTAATAAATTTGGTAGAAAAATTTTATCTACGCTTCGCCTTGCCCCAAATAAAAAAATAGAGACTGTATTTGATAAATATGGATTCTGGGCTATTGTTGTAGCTGGGATTACTCCAATCCCTTACAAAATTTTTTCTATATCAGCTGGAATCATGCACTATCAAATTAAATTATTTATTTTAGCTTCTTTAGTTGGTAGAGGAGTGAGATTTTTTTCTATAGCATTAGCTATCTATTTTCTTGGAGAACAATTTAATGCACTTATTGACACCCTTTTAAATGGTCGTCTTGCATTAAGCATGAGTCTAGCAATTATCTTATTTATGATCGCACTAGCTGTAAATGAATATTTCAAAGAATAATTCTTTGATTACATATATATTAAATCTAATTGTGATGATAATCTAAAAAATATTTTAAAGTAATAAAAAATGAATAAAGCAATAAAACTATTAGATGAAATAGGACCAACGAACAATACGGTGATGATTGCATCGTTTAAAGGCTTTAGTGATTCTACTGGAGCTGCAGCTTCAACAATTGACTATTTAATTGAAGAATGGAATGCAAAGCCAATCATTGAAATTGATCCCGATCCTTTTTATGATTACTCTTCAACTCGACCACATGTAAAATTAAAGCAAGATAAAAGAGTTATTGAATGGCCTGTACCAACTATTTATTTGGCAAAGCATCCTGAAGGACAACATGATTTTATTTTACTATCGGCCCCAGAACCAAATTTGAAATGGAAGACTTTTGCAGAAATAATGTTAGAAGTTACAGACTTATTTAATTGTTCAACATCTATCACTCTTGGTGCACAACCTGCAGCCATACCTCACACAAGGCCAGTTTTAATTAATTTATCGACTTCTGATAGTAAATTTGAAAAACTGTTTGATTTAAAAGCTCCTTCATTTAGATACCAAGGCCCAACTGGTATTACTGGAATTTTAAATTTAATTTTCAGAGAAAAAAATATGGATAACGCAAGCCTATGGGCACTAATGCCTCACTACTTAAGTTTTGGTTCTAATCCAAATGTCATAGAAGCAATCATTAAAAAAATTGATATGGGCTTTGGTACATCAACAAATCTAAATAAATTAGAAACAAAAAAAGAAAACTTTATTGAGCAAGTTGAACAAGCATTGAAATCTTCTCCAGAATCAATAGCATACATAGATGAGCTTGAATCAGAATATGACAAATCAAACAGCATTGTGCAGGATCAAATTAACTTTGATGGTGAAACTGAATTAACTCTACCTTCTAGCAATGAAATTATTGGAGATGTAGAAGAATTCCTCAAAGAAAATAGAGAAGAAGCTCCTTAAGCAAAAATTGAATTTTTTATCAGAGATATTCCCATTCATGCACCAGAGGAACCTATGAAATGGTCTAAGTACGAACATTATCGATGGACGACATCTAACTTTGCAAAGGATATGATTGCAGAGAACAATGTAGAAGATAATTGGTATATCGCACCGCCGCTTCATGATGCTCCAACGGTTGGATTTCATCAAGATCACGAATTAGAACAACTTATCCATTATGAATTGAATGCAGACGACTTTAACCCAAGCGCAGAACTAGCACGAGTCTATGAGATCGTGATGCACAATAATGGTAATCCACCAGAAGATTACGCAGTGATGTGTGCTAAAAAAATGTTTATTGGAGGACCTAAGGGCCTTTCAAAGACTAAACAGCAACATAACCTCATTCATGGTTCTATGAAAACATATTTTAGGCAGTGGATTACTGATTGGGGAGAACTAGAGAAAGATAATGGCCAATTGCATCTACATAATTACTGGCAACTTGCTAAAAATTTTCATGGCTTCTACACAAATATGAAAGAGCCAACAGCGGAACAACTTAGCGACATAAGTGAAAATATTCGACTGCATTGTGAAGTTGGATTAATGACAGATCCAAATGGGCATCATCCTACATTTGATGTAGCACCTAAAAACTTAAGAGGTTTTCTATGGAAGTTACTTGCAGAAGATTATGAAAACCATTGGCAAGCTGTCCAACTGATTCATTGTGCTAGGCCAGCCTGTATACGTGTTTTTGGACGTAAAAGAAGAGGTCAAGCAAAGGCATGTGGCGCAGCATGCGCAACCTACATTAGTAAGAATAAAAATGAAAATCAGATTCAATCAGCATTCTCAAAAAGTCAAATATAGATGTCCTTTAAAATAACCGACAAAAAGTTATACACAAATAGGGTTTTATTTAGAGCTTTTCCTAGATAAATAATCTAAATATTCTTCTACTATTAAATAAATATTTGTTTAACTATCACTTCCCTCGAGCAATTGTTAGACTTACCTTTACGCAGGAGTGTAGCTCAGTTAGGTAGAGCGGTGGTCTCCAAAACCATAGGCCGGGGGTTCGATTCCCTCCACTCCTGCCATTGAAAAGCCCAGGTGGTGGAATGGCAGACACGCTGTCTTGAGGGGGCAGTGCTCGTAAGGGCGTGTGAGTTCGAGTCTCACTCTGGGCACCACATAAAAAATAAATATAACATTTATTTGCTTTATAGTAGTTTCCTGACATAATGAATTGACCGTTAAAATGATGCGCGAGTAGCTCAGTTGATAGAGCGTCTCGTTGCCAACGAGAAGGTCGTGGGTTTGAGCCCCATCTCGCGCTCCATTTAGATGGCGACGTGGCCAAGTGGTAAGGCAGTCCTCTGCAAAAGGACGATCATGGGTTCAATTCCCATCGTCGCCTCCATTAAGGAGTTAAAATGGATACGCAAACTTACACATGTAGAAATTGTCCTAACACTGAATATACGACTGGCGAAATCAGGACTACTGGATCAGGTCTTTCTCGTTTTCTTAATTTACAGAATAAAAAGTTTATTACTGTGTCTTGTAATGAATGCGGATATACGGATTTGTACAAAGCTGATGGCAGTGGGAAACTAGGAACAATCTTAGATATATTTACTAATTAGACTATATAAAGCCTCTTAGTTCTAATGCTTCAATAACTCTCTGCACGCCAATAAAGTATGCTGCTTCACGCAAGCTAACATTTTTATCTTTTTGAATAACAAAACAATCATTTGCTGCATCATTAAGCATTTTTTCAAGCTCTTGATTCACTCTCTCTAATGACCACCAATGTTGTTGAATATTTTGTGTCCATTCAAAATATGATACTATTACTCCTCCAGCATTAGCTAAAATATCAGGTAAAATAACCGTCCCTCTATTTTGCAAATGGTAATCAGCAAATGGAGTTATTGGTGCATTGGCAGCTTCAACGATTAGAGAGGCTTGGATATTTTCCCAGTTACTAGAATTAATGACTCCACCAATTGCCGCAGGAATTAATATATCGCAATTAAGCGAAAGCACTGCGTCTCTGTCTAAAATATTTTTTTCACTACAATCTTTAAGCAAGCTACCATCTGCTATGTGATTTTCTAATGATTTAATATCTAAGCCATTTTCGTTATATACGGTAGCGCTCACATCAGATACGGCTACAACTTTACAGCCAAGTTCTGATAAGTATTTTGCAGCATACATACCAACATTACCAAATCCTTGAATAGCTACTGACTGCTTAGTAAGATCTTGAGCCATATGTTGAAAATAATGTTTTAAAACAATCACAACTCCATAACCTGTTGCAGCGGTTCGTCCTTCAGAGCCACCAAGTGCAATCGGTTTGCCTGTAACAATGCCAGGTGAATGTCCAAATTTTGCTCCATACGAATCCATCATCCAAGCCATTGTTTGTTCATTTGTTCCCATGTCGGGAGCAGGTACATCACGTTTTACACCTAGAATATGAGAAATATTTTGAAAATATGTCCTAGCAATGTCTTCAAGTTCAGATTCAGACAAAGTTGATGGATCAATAGATACACCACCCTTTGCTCCTCCAAATGGTACATTCACTAACGCAGTTTTCCATGTCATTAATTGTGCTAATGCACGCACTTCATCTAAGTCAACTTCTGGATGAAACCGAATCCCTCCTTTATATGGGCCTCGAGCGCCACTATGTTGTACGCGATATCCTTGAAAAACTTTTGTTTTATTGTTTTGCATTTTAATTGGCACTTGCACATGCAATTCTCTATACGGTTGACTCAATAAAGTAATAGTGTCTTCTGAAAGCTCTAAGAGTTTAGCGGCTTGTTTAAAAAAATAATTGCTTGATTCGGCAAAAGACATGGATTGTGCAGGTATAATTGATTTTGAAATAGTGAATTCCTTAACGTATTAAATTAAGAATAACATAGAAAAAAATATAGTTAGAATATTTTCATTTAGTTTTAAACAATTAAATGAAGAGGCTGGAAAAAAATTATGGCATACGCATTAGATAATTTACCAGATTCGATTGAAGATTTTTTATCAACTCGTGCATTTGGTGCACTTAATTCTATAGATGAAACCAAAAATATACATACAGCTGTTGTAGGGTTTCATTTTAATATGGCAGATACTAAAATTCGTATAATTAGTCAAAAGAACTCCAAGAAAGTTAAAAATATTAAGCAAAATAATCACGTTTCGCTATCTCAAATACGTGAGAATAAATGGCTAAGTTTTATAGGTACTGCAACGATCAAATATGACGAAGAGAGTATTAAACACGCTACAGATGCTTATACATTGCGATATGAAAAACCATCAGAAAATCCTGATCGAGTTGCAATAGAAATAAAAATAGAAAAAATGCTAGGCAATGCGTAAACTAACCAGCACAATTATCCCAAGTTTCTTCTGGAAAAAACCTTGCAGCAAGTGCGTAACCAAGAGGGTCTTTAGACTGTAGCTCAGAACGACCTCCACCTAAATACGATCCTCCTTTATAAAACCATGCCTCTACAACGCCAGCCCAATATTCATCAAACCCATCCTCAATGGTGTAGTCACTTATACCACTTTTATTTGCCGCAATGCCTGCTTTATTAATCTCTGCAAGTATATCTATTTCTACTGATTCCCAAAGCCCTAGTGCTTCAATTGCATGGCCAACTTCATGTATAACCACATCAGAGTCTTTGTTCCAAACTGTTTCGCCTGGATAGCACATTCCTGCTTCAGTAACCATCATTGTAGGATCTCCAAATTCTTGACCAAGTCCACCACCATATTCGCCGCGCATTTTTCCTTCAGAACCTGCATACTCTGGAAGAACATTGTGTCCATAGCCAGCTGGCAATACGACAATACGGCACCCCTCATTTGCCATAGACTGTAAAATGGATGGTGTCTTTTTAAACATAAATAAAATACGCCTATGTGCACTCAAAAGATATGCATCATCAACTTCATCGTTACTCATAATAATGCATCCATCAGCATTGATATATTTTGTATAATAATTAGTAACAGCTAAAATACTTGCTGGAGGTTGTATAACTTGCGAACCAGTATTCACAAGCTCAAATCTTGGAAATACCTTAAATGCACTGTCTGGGCTTGCGCCCCATTCAGAATCCAAAAGAGGCCATGCTTGACGCAAGACTCGTGCATTTTTTTTCTTTTCTACATACTGACAATAAATTTCTGCTGTTTTAAAGTATATATTCGAATCATTGTATCCACTTTTCAATAAATTTCCTATATTGTTAATTGCTTGATCATATGCAGCCATAGATCCTGATTGTTTAGATATAGGCCGTAATTCATCTTGATATTTTTGCAAAGCATTACGTAGTGTCATTTCATCTAAGTTTTGTTTCTTAGCAATGAAAAAACATGACGCATTAAAATTATCATTTATAACGATCTCTTCATTTTTAGAAACAGCTTCCTGAGATCCAACTTTAGGTGATGGTGTTGCCTTAGGTGCTGGTGTTGCCTTAGTGACGGGTGATGTAGAATCAGCGTTGCTGCAAGCAAAAAAGAAAAGAAGAGGTAAAACTAAAATATATCGTTTTACATTATTCATTCTCTCTTTGTGATTTCCATTAAAATTCCATGCGTTGAAGATGGATGGATTAAAAACCTACCACTTGGATCTCCAGTAGGAATAACTTTTCCACCAGCATTACTCACTTTTTCAGCAAGAGCTGCAGGATCTTTAGAAGTCCAAATAGCCATATAAAATCCTTCGCCATGTGGATTAAATTCATCTGTTCGTGATTGCATTAATCTCTTCACCGGTGCATCATCGGCTTGCGGTTCGATCAAAGTTGTTACTTGTCGCCCATCAAGACTGACGGGCGCTACTTTAAATTTGCCTTCTTCACTTGCCCATATTGCCGGCTCTTGAACCAACGGAAAAATTGAAGTATAAGTTTTTGTTGCGGCTTCTAAATCGTTAACTGCAATTCCAATATGTGAGAATTTAAAATCAATACCTGGATCATGCGGTTGCCTAGTTGGTTGAATTTCCCATAAAACAAAATGTGTTGCCATAGGGTGTACAATAATATAATCTGTACCACTATCAATGACTTTAGCGCCATTTTTTTCAACTTCTTGACCGGCTGCTCGAGGATCATCAGACTGGAAGACAGCCACATGAAAGCCTTCGCCGTGTGGATTTGCATTAGTAGAACGAAGCTTCATTTGTTTTGATATATTATTGTTTGGATCTGTTGGGCTCATTAATAAAAGTGTTCGTTCGCCACTGTATCCAAGCTCAACAGCATCAAATCCACCCCATTCATTATGAATTTGGCCAGCTTCCTTTAATCCAAAAAAATTTTTATATGTTTCTACTGCAGCATCTAAATCATGTACTGCTATTGCGTAATGTGAAAGTTTTATATCCATAATGAAATCCTTTACTAGAAAGCCATGAATATCTTATAGCATAATTGTTAAAATTTGATCAATTAATTTGATTTTATATCTATTTTTATTCGTTTTTGCTTGCTAAAATAATTCATTGAACGACCATGAGATATTTATTTAACAAAATTAATTTTCAAGTTAAAGCAATAGTTTTTGTTATATTTATAACTGTAGCTGGCGGTATTTTAGGCAGCCACCTACATGAAGCTCCTAAACAAGCTATTTTTGACATTCAAACTGCTGAGCCAGATAGAACTATCGTAGCCAATCTCTTTACAATTGGTTATGATTTGACTCAATTAGAATTAGTTCCTGGTGAAGTCATTGACTTAGTCCTTGCAAATAGCGCAGGCACCACTCATACGTTCTCATTATCCAACCCATTTAACGATTTATATCAGTATAATAACTCATTCGGTGAAATCGTTCTAAGGATTATTGCAACTGAAGAAGGTGTAGATAATTTTGTTTGCACCATACCTGGACATGAAGGACTACACGCTAATTTTATTATAGCTAATTAACATCAAACTAATAATATTTACTGTCTTATTAGTGTAGAGTAGGTTCATGGCTTTTAATCAATTAACTCTTGCACGTCAACGTCTAAGTGTACTTGCTCTCAAAGACTACAGATGGTTTCTATTTTCCACCATTGGTAGTGGTGGGGGGATGCAATTACAACAGCTACTACGTGGCTATCTTGTATATGAAATCACTGGATCATTTGCAATGCTTGGTTTTTTATCTCTTGTGCAATCTGTTCCACTGTTGACGCTATCAATCTTTGGCGGAGTACTCGCAGACAGAATATCAAAGAAAAAAATAGTGCAAGTCGGTCAAATTGTTAGTGCACTCAATGTAACAACATTGGCTTTTTTAGTGATTGGCAATGTGCTCACTATAGAAGCATTAGCAATTTCAGCTATTATCAGTGGTGGCATTATTGCAATATCGATGCCTGCCCGGGCATCAATGATACCTTATATCGTTCCAAAAAAAGATCTTACTAATGCAGTCATTTTAAATGGAGCTGGAATGCAAATAATGAGGCTTGTTGCACCAACTGTTGGTGGATGGGCAACTGCAGCTTATGGTCCAGATTTAGGATATTTCTTAAATGCTGCTTTATTCTTTTGTGGATTTATTGCACTTGCATATACACCATTCGTTGAACCAGACAATCAACAAAATGATAAACGGGAGACAGGCACTTTTAAAACCACTATTAATGACATCAAGGCGACTTTTAGCTATTTAAACAATGATAAAATATTAAAATTGGTCTTAATTACTAACGTATTAATTACTTTTGTTTGTATGCCCTATCTTAATTTATTACCTGGATACATTGCAGCTATTTTTGATGGTGGAGCTGGAATGCTTGGTACTATTATGGCAGTTGGAGGGATTGGTGCATTTCTAGGTTCAATGATTATCGCAACTACTACAGGCGAAAAAAATAGAGGCATGTTATTTATTCTATATAATATAATACAAGGTATCGGTCTTGGATTATTAGCACTATCACCTACTTTTTTGATGGCATGTTTGTCAATGATTGTTATTGGAATAGGCAGTTCTGGAAGAATTGGGCTTTCGCAAGTTCTAGTGCAAGCATATGTTGAAAATGCCTATCGAGGAAGAGTGCTTAGTATATATATGACTCAATGGAGTTTGTTTTTAATAGGTGCATTCTTTTTTGGCATTTTAGCAGACATCATTGGAGTGCAAATGGTTTTTGGGATTTGCGCACTTGCAACAATTATAATTTCGATACTGGTCGTCATTACAAATCCGTTAATCAAAACAGTGGATTAAGTTTATTTTATTAAATTAAGAATGACTTAAATTTAAATAAGACATTATTATTAATTTTCTATGAGATTAGAAATCTGTACTCTATACTATTACTATGATTACGTACTTATCAATATTCCCAAGTGATCCGATTAAAACGCTCGTTTGTATTTTAGGTTTAATAGTAATTTTTGCAGCTATCGTCTATTATACAATTTTTAGAGATGCATTTTAATTAATCATTCAATGGATGTGGTGGTGGTAAAGAAGCTTGATCTTCTTTTTGTGCTGCAATCAAAGCAGACCATATTTGAGCAAATCTAATACTATCCTGCGTTGATTGATGGTGAGACTTGTTAATTACCGCTTTCGAGGCAGAAATAGCAAAAGGTGACATTGAAGCAACTGTGGTTGCGAGAGACATTGCCTCTTCAATTAATTTTTCTGATGAAAATTTTTGATTTGCTAAACCAATTGCAACTGCTTCATCAGCATTAACTATCTTTCCTGTCCAAAGAATTTCTTTTGCCTTTGATGGACCTACTAATTTTGGTAAACGTGAAGTTACTCCTGCTCCACCAATAGCTTGTAAGTTCTTAGTATGCCAGTCACTAATTTCAACTGCAGCACCAACAATTCTCATGTCACATGACAAAATCAATTCTAGGCCTCCTGTAGTACAAATACCATCCAAGGCAGCAATACTTGGCGTCTGCATATTTTCTAACATTGTAAAAACTTCATTATATCTGGATTGATTTTTTGGAAAAACTTCATTACCTAAATCTCTCATTCCATCAATTGTGTGAGCTAATGGTTCTCCTTTTGGAGAAGAGGTCATTTTTCTATTTTTGATATCTGCTCCTGCACTGAAACAAGGTCTTCCATCCTCACGGTTAGCACCTGTAATAATAAAAATCAAAATGTCTTTGTCGTTTTCAATGTCTATTAAGATTGCTTCTAACTCATTGAGCAAATCTTCAGATAGAGCATTCAAAGAACTAGGTCTATTCAAAGTAATCAGCGCAACTGAATCACTTAACGATAAATTAATATTATTGTAATCTTGAATTTTCATGAATCCCAGCTCCCTCAATTACTATAGCTTGTTATTTTTATATTGCCCATATCTATACAGTTGTTGCAATGCTTTTACTGCTCTGTGAGCACTGGCGTAACATACTCTTCCCTCTTGTTTAACAGAAGTTGGCCCAGCATTGCCATAATGCCTGTCACTATTAACTAGTTCAGATGCTGTTAAAATTGGTTTATTATATTTTTTCGAACTCTCAACCGCAGCTATAGCATATCTCTCATCCTGTTTTTTATGAAATTCGACAAGTCTTTCTAAATCTAATTCTTCGTTTGAATAAAATTGACCAGATTCAAAGGCGTATGCTTGGGCAGACTGAATCCCAATTCCTAAATGTAATACCGCATCTACCGTTTCATTTTTTGCTAAAATTTCCATTACTTGAGGTATAGTGTCTCTAGTTTCTCCGCCTGCAAGATCAACAGGATTATTATTACTCCACCTTGATGGGACTAATTTACTAATCTCTTGTTTAATTGATTCTTCTAAATCAATTAATTTGAGCTCAGTTTGAGAAATAGCATCTGCAGCCAAAACTCCCCAACCCCCTGCAGTCGTAAAAACAACGGTATTCTTTCCTTTTGGAAGTGGTTGAGTTGCAAATGAAGCAGCCCAAATATAGGCTTCACCCACAGAAGGAGCTTGAATAACACCAAATTGATTACAGATTCCCTCAAAAATCTTATTATCTGTAGCCATCGAGCCAGTATGACTTGATGCTGCTTTAATTCCTTCAGCTGCAATTCCACCCTTAACAATAATTAAAGGCTTTTTTGATGTAAAATTATTTACAACGTTAATGAATTCAGGGCCGTCGTCAATTCCTTCCAAATATGCTATTACGACGCTTGTAGAATCATCTTCGGCAAAGTAATTTAAATAATCAGTAATCTTAACTTGCGCGCTATTACCAGCAGAAATTGCTTTATTGACGCCTACTCCAGTTCTAATAGCATGGTTCATCAATGAAGATAATATATTGCCACTCTGACTAATTAATGAAATACTTCCTTTCGGTGGATAAGGTGCTGCAATCTGAGCACACAAATCAATATTAGTTGATACAATGCCTTGTCCATTTGGTCCCGCAATAGTCATATCCAAACTGTTAGCTAGTTCAACTAAACTTTTTTCAAGTTCCTTGCCAGAATTATCAGATTCAGAGTAACCTCCCGCAGCAACAAAAGCTGCCTTAATCCCTCGCTCACTTGCTTTTTGTAAAACATCTTCATTAACTGATGGCGGGGTTGCGATGAATGCTAGGTCCGCTTGATCTTCAGGTATATAACTTACATCTTTATACGAATCTATGCCAAAAACTTTTGCACCATCTCTGTTTATAGGAAAAATATTACCAGCATAACCAAATCTCATAATATTATGAAAGGCCACAGAACCAAAACGTCCAGGATGAGAGGATACTCCAACAACAGCTATGCCTTTAGGATTAAATAAGGGATCAAATTGTTTATCTAAAGCTTGCTTAGAAGGAATTTTTGGAACATCATGTTTTAACATCTCTTGGCCAGTTTCAATTAATGCATCAACAGCTACAGGAACTCCTTTAGAAATAATTACTGGGTTAATATCTATGCTCTTAATTGAATTATTACTTTGATACACTTTAGAAACATTCACAATTAAACTGGCTAGTTTCTCCAAATCAGTTTTTTCTTCACCACGAAATTCCTTTTCAATTAAATCATTCGCAGAGATTGCTTTAATCATTCTTTTAGCTTGCGACATATCAACGGGTGCAGCTGCAAAAACTACATCTTTTAAAGCTTCTGTAAGAATACCACCAAGCCCTAGTACTACTATAGGGCCAAATTGTTCATCAACATGGAATCCAATAATTAATTCTCTACTACCGGAAACCATTTCCGCTACAACTAACGATACATCTTCATCATCTTCTGTAACCTCATTGAGAAGCGCTTCGGCAGCCCCCTTGACTGCTTCGCCATGTGGTAATCCTAATCTAACTAAATTTCTTTCAGTTTTATGAGCAATATTGGAACCATTCAATTTTAAAGCTACTGGATAGCCTATATTATTTGCTGCAAGAACTGCGCCATCAATATCTTTAGACATAAGCATTTTTGCAAAAGTCACTCCTTGCTTTTCTAAAATTACTTTAGAATCAAATTCTGACAAAGTTGATTGCTTGTGATCCATATCAGTCCTGTATTCTCTAATTGACTTCAAACAAGGATGCAAATCCTTGCCCTCCTCCAACGCACATTGTAACTATGCCGTATTGTTGATTTTGTCGCTTTAACTCTCTCAATAAGTGGCCCGTGACCCTTGAGCCAGTGACTCCATATGGATGTCCAACAGAAATAGCTCCTCCATTCACATTCACCTTTTCTTTGTCAATGCCTAGTTGATTCATGCAATGCACTACTTGAACTGCAAATGCTTCATTCAGCTCCCAAAGGCCAATATCTGATAATTTTTTTCCTGTTAAAGCAAGTAATTTAGGTACTGCTTTCATTGGTCCAAGTCCCATCTCATCAGGATCAAGCCCTATCACTGAAGTGCCTCTATACATACCTAATGGTTCTATATTTAATTGTTTTGCTTTTTCAGCAGACATCATGATTGTCACTGAAGCTCCATCGGAAAATTGAGAGGAATTGCCTGCAGTTACGCTTCCTGAACCATCTTTAGTAAATACAGAATTAAGTTGAGAAAGAGCATCAATAGTAGTATTAGCTCTATTGCATTCATCAGACTCTAAGATAAGCTTCTCAGTATATTTTTCACCATCCTTAGGAAAGATATTTTTTGTTACTTCCATAGGAATAATTTCATCGGAAAAAAGATTATTTTCTTGCGCAGCAGCAGTACGCATCTGACTAAGTAAAGCATAGCTGTCCTGTTCATCTCTAGAAATTCCATATCTTTCAGCAACAACTTCTGCTGTTCTACCCATGATCCAATAAAGAGCTGGATATTGTTCTTTCACAATTGGATTAACCATATGATTTGTATTTCGACTTCCATCATCAATCATAGAAATAGTTTCTACTCCACCAGCGACTACAATATCTTGCCCGCCACTAATAATTTGTTCAGCAGCAGTAGAAATTGCTTGTGAACCTGATGAACAAAATCGATTAACAGTTTGTGCAGGAACTGAGGCAGGTATTCCTGCCAACATAGAAGAGATTCGTGCTATATTTAATCCCTGAGCACCTTCAGGAAATGCGCATCCTATGACAACATCATCAATATTTTCTAAATCTATTTGTGGATATTTAGCAAGTGATTTTTTCATAACATGAGCTAACATGTCATCTGGTCGGGTTGCATTTAAAGCACCCTTAAACGATTTACCAAGCCCAGTCCTTAAACTATCAACAATTACTGCTTCTCTCATTATTAGCCTCCGCATTTTGCTTTCAATTAGTATATTCTAATTGCGAGTAAACCGATATTCCTAATTATAAAAACATAAAACTAAGTATCCAACTTATGCTATTATGGAGATTACTTAGTTTAAGCAAAAAAAAATTATATTACTAACCTAACTTTTATTTAAGGAGAGACTACTATAAAATATAAGTCCTAAACTTAAATTTATTTAGTCGGAGTATTTATGCCAAAACAAGTTACTAATGTTGCTTCAGATGATGCACTAACAACAATTTATCGAATCACAAATGATGAAAATGAAGAAGCAAAAGCTGCAAGGATTTCTGAAAGACTTGGAATAAGAGCCGCATCAGTTAGCGGCATGCTTTCCAGATTAAAAAGAGACAAATTAATTTTCATTGATAAAAAGAAAAATGTTTCCTTAACTAAAGCTGGGCTAGAACGAGCAATGCAAATGGTCAGACGTCACAGGATTGCTGAATGTTTGCTTGTAAACAAATTTAATTTAGAATGGTGGAGGGCATACGAAGAAGCACATCTATTTGAGCATGCATTTTCAAATATTACAACTCCATTAATAGTAAAATTACTTAACAATCCAATGCGTTCACCATTTGGATATCCAATTCCAGGTATTTCGAAGAACCTATCTTTATCGAGAACTACAATATTCGATCTTGAAGAAAGCCAAACTGCTTTGGTTGAAAGAGTATTTGAAGAAGATGAGAATCTTTTGCAATTTTTTCAAGACATTCAGCTATTCCCTGATGCGACTGTAAAATTAGAAAAAAAATCGCAACACGTCGGCACTATTAGCATAGCAGTTGGCAATAAAAAAACTGTTATTGGAGTTGATGTAGCAAAGAAAATTTGGATAAAAAATATAAGATGATCTTTAAACGTCAATCTTTAAAGAAAACTCAACTTAACTCTATAAGAGGAAATAAAGCTCATTTAAATTTAAAAAATATCTCTTTTAGCTTTGATAAATTAATTTTGGATAATATTTCAATAGCTATAAATAAAGGGGAAATTATTTCATTCCTGGGGCCAAGTGGCTCAGGTAAGACAACAATGTTAAAACTTATTGCTGGCCTAGAAAGACCAACAACTGGCAATATTTATATGAACAACAAGGCTATTAGTAGTAAAGACATGTTTGTGAACATTGAAAAAAGAAAAATTGGAATGGTTTTTCAGCAAGCAATGCTGTTTCCGCATTTAACTATAGAGGATAATGTCAAATTTGGATTAAAGAAATCAAAACATAACAATGAAAGAGTTTCAGAGGTTCTCGATTTAGTTGGACTTAAATCAATTAAAAAAAGGCATCCTCATACTTTATCTGGTGGAGAAGCTCAGCGTATAGCGCTAGCTAGAGCACTTGCACCAAAGCCAGAAATTCTCCTTTTAGATGAACCATTCGCAAATCTTGATGCCTCATTAAGAAATGAGCTTAGATTAGAATTAAAAAATATATTACAAAAAATTGGATTAACAACTATTTTTGTTACCCATGACCAAGAAGAAGCCTTTGTTTTTGGTGATAAAATTTGCATTCTAAATAAAGGCAAAATGATTCAATATGACACACCAAAGAATCTGTATAAAAATCCCAATGATGCTTGGATTGCTCAATTTATAGGGCAAGCTAATCTTTTAAATGGAAAAGCAAAAAATAAATTTGTTTCAACTTCAGTTGGCCAAATACCTATACAAAATAAAACAATAGGTCAAGTCAACGTAATGATTAGACCTGAAAATCTTGAATTATTAACTTATGGAACATGGGTCGTCAAAAATATTGATTACTATGGACACGATACAATGTATTTTTTAGAAAATGATTCAGGAGAGTTAATAAAAGTTAGAGCACTCCAAGAACCGAACCATACAATAGGTAGTAAAGTCGGACTAGTATACTCCGGACCACCAACAGTAGCATTTAAAAAATAATATTATTTTTACAAATTTTATAGTTGCACCTAATATATGTAAGCAGTATAAATGTTAGTAATTAGTTAGGTCTGCCTATTTTTTAAATTAGTTATAACTAACAAACAATTAATGTAAGGGAATAAACATGAATATAGCTAGTAAAAACATTTTTGCTACAAAAAAAATAAATCTCTTTGCTATCGGAATATTGATTTCACTAGGTGCTTTATTTGGTGCATGCAGTAGTAAGTCAGAATCAGAAACATCAAAGTCAGCAATGGATACCATTGATACTTCTAAGACTTTAGTTGTTTATTCAGGTAGAAAAGAAAAATTAATTGCTCCGATCCTGGAACAGTTCACAGCTGCGACAGGTGTAAAAATTGAAGCAAAATATGGTGGTTCAACTGATATGGGGCTACTGCTTGCAGAAGAAGGTACAAAAACACCTGCTGATGTATTTATATCACAGTCACCAGGGCCAGTAGGATATCTTGCAGATAAAAACTTGCTTGCTCCTCTACCGGAATCAATTACTTCTCAAACAATGGGGAGTGCTTCAAAAACATGGGTAGGCATAAGTGCTAGGCAACGTGTACTTGTTTACAATACAAATACCGTAGACCCCACCACGCTACCAACATCAGTAACTGAAATGAGTAAACCAGAATGGGCTTCTCGAACTGCTATTTCTGCAAAAAACTCATCATTTCAAGACTGGCTTACATTGCTAAGACTTGAAATTGGTGACACTGCTGCAGAAAAATGGCTAACTGATTTCGTTACGAATGGTGGTAAATGGGATTACGGTAACAACACATCGATAGTGCAAGCAACTGGTGCAGGTGAACAAGAAATGGGACTTGTTAATCACTACTACTTAGAAAAAGTTAAAGCAGCCGATCCAACACTGAAAGCAGAGAACCATACTTTTGCTGATGGAGATATTGGTGGTGCTATACTTTTAGCTACAGCAAGTATTTTGAAATCTAGCGACAACGTCACTAATGCTCAAGCACTATTAGAGTACTTATTAGCTAATGAAGGCCAAAAGTACTTTTCTGTTGCTACATATGAGTATTTATTATCTAATAATGCACGTGCAATTGATGGTAAGCTTGATGCCTTTTTAAATAAAGTGAAGATTGTTAACTTCGATAAACTTGGTTCAGAGTTAGCAGAAACACTTGATTTAATTAAGCGCGCAGGAATTACCCTATAGAAAGCTCTTCCTCATTTTATAAGGACCTTACAAACTAACAAGTTTCTAAGGTCCTTACCTATAAAATAGATATAAATTAGAATGATAAAATGACAACAATCTTAGTTTTAAACCTTGGGTCACCAAAAGATTTAAACAAAAATAACGTAAAAGAATACTTACGAGAGTTTTTGTCTGATGATTTAGTCGTTGATCTTCCAAAACCTATTCAGCAATTTATTCTTCGTTGTTTTATTTTACCTTTTAGACCAAAGGTTACAAAAGAAGCTTACGAAAAAATTTGGACAGAACAAGGATCTCCACTGCTCATTTACACAGAATCAATTGCAAGGAAATTAAGTAAGTCAATGAATATGCCTACTATTGTAGCAATGCGATATCAGCAGCCTTCTATCGAAAAAGCAATTACAGGCAACTCATGATTCAATCACTTCAAAAAAATATATCCTTCTTAGCAATTATTTCTGCAGGAATAGCTTTCTTCTTTGCTTTGCCATTAATTTATATAATCTTACGACTGTTTGCTGAACAGGCAAATTTAATAAATTTAATCAACTCAGCAGAAATTTTTAAACCATTAATTAGAACAGTCATTTTAGGTATTACTGTAACTGGATTTTCATTATTGCTAGGCACCTCATTAGCATGGCTAATTGCTAGAACAAATATAGCGATGAAATCCATTTTACAAATTTTAATACCACTGCCACTAGCTATCCCATCATTTATCATAGCTTCTACGTACATCATTGCATTCCGTCCTTCTGGAAAAATATATGATTTATTAGCTATATTTAAACTAGACAATCTTATAGCATTTGAAGGATTTATAGCTGTATGTATATCATTAATCTTAATCACTTATCCCTATATTTATTTACCAACTTTAGCCCGACTAAGCATGCTAAGTACTAACGCGGAAGAAAATGCAAAAATGCTAGGACAAAAAAACTTTTCAATTTTTTATAAAATTACCTGGCCACAAATTTCTAATGCTGCTTTTGCAGGATCTGTACTAACCTTTTTATATGTAATTGGTGATTTTGGAGTAGTGCAATTACTAGGATATCCAAATCTAGCAACTAGCATATATGCAAATCGCCTTGCTTCACCAACTACTTCATTTATGCTTAGTTTAATCTTAGCAATAGTAGCAATTTCAATAGTGTTGATAGAAAGAAAATACTTTTCTAAAAAAAATACTTTTTTTGATGCACCAGGTGGATTATCAAAAATAATTAATCTTGGAAAATATAAATATCTATTTGCAATAATTACTTTAATAGTCATATCTTTTGCATTGTTCATTCCTATTATTATTTTGATTCATTGGGTTTATAAAGCTTCAATTTCTAGTGAGCTTGGATACACTACTCTCGGAAGTTTCTCATTAATAAGTGAACTATCAGAGCAATATCGGACAACTTTTAATACATTTTTTGTAGCCATTACAACTGCATTAATTGCAACCATAACTATGGTTCCAATAGCATATTATGTCCAAAGAAATAATAATATATTATCCTCAATCATCAATGGCTTAATTACTTCAATGTTTGCTATTCCAGGATTAGTAATTGTCCTTGCAACCGTTCGATTTACTTTACATATAGATTTTATTGATTTTCTTTATGGAACTATACCAATACTTATCTTTGCTTATTTAATCACTTTCGGTGCACAATCGTTACGATCGATTTATGCTGGTATATCTGTCTTAGATACTAATTTAGAATATTTGGCAAAAACACTAGGTGCCAATACATGGAAAAATCTAACGAAAATTCAATTTCCCTTGCTACTTAATCCAATTCTTGCTGGAATAGGTCTGGTTATACTCTCAACATTAAAAGAATTACCGGTGTCACTTCTTGCATCACCAGTTGGGTTTAAGACTCTAGCAACTGATGTATGGATTGATTATGATGATGCATTTTTAGGTGCAGCAGCAGTATCAAGCCTATGTTTAATTCTTGTATCCCTTATTTTTAATTTTTTCCTTGTCATTAGAACAAATAAATATAAAAATGTTACATCTTAATTAGAATTTGGGATTCACTAGTAAAGAAAATTCATGTATTCTAAGCGAAGTTAATTGAAAGCCGGGGTGGCGGAATCGGTAGACGCAGTAGGCTTAAACCCTGCGGAAACATTATTGTTTCGTGTGAGTTCGAGTCTCACCCTCGGCACCAATATAATTAATACATTCCTATAAATTAGAGGAGAATTAAAATGAAAGTTGCTTACGTTTTAAATATGCCAAATGCAGCAAACTATAAAGTTGGAGAAATGATTTTACCACAACTAGAAGAGGACAGACATGGCGTAGAAGTAGTTGGTATATTCTTTTTTGACGATAACTGTTTCATGCTGCAAAAAGGAAATCCAAAAGGGGAAAGATTATCAAAAATCGCAGCTGAAAAAAATATTTTACTGATGATGTGCGATCAATGTGCAATACAACGAGGAGTTGCAACTGGTGACGCAGGATCTGCTCAAGTCACTGGGGTAGTTGACAACGTCCATGTTGGATGTTTTCCAGATTTATATGGTGCATTAAGTGGCAATATGCCTGATCAAGTTATTTCTTTATAAATATTTAAAAAATAGCTAATGGGTTTACAGGCGAACCAGTGCCTCCATTGATATGTAATGGCGAAATGACAAATAAAAATTCATTTCTATTGGTTGCTTTACAATAATGAGAAACCTCTTCTAAATTTGTATTGTCTATTAAAGGCATGCCAAGAAATGGTAACGCCATAAAATGTACTGGCCAACTTGAGAATTCACCTGATGGCAATGGAATGGTCCCTTTGTAGCCCTGGCCAGCTGCATCTAACATATCCCATGCAAGTATAGAACTTTCAAATTTGTGAAAAAACTCTATACAAGATGCATGTACTCCAGGCATGTCAACTCCCATTTGATTATACTCAGGGTTATCAGCCAAAAAATCTGATATTCCTGAACGTATTAAGACAGCATCTCCTGATTGCGGAGTGATATTATTTTGCTCTGCTATTTCAACAAGCTCCCATCCCTGAACAGGATTTTTATGATCGACATATTTAGTACCTCTATATGCAGGAATATCGTATAACACTCCTCTAGTAAAGATGCCCTCTTTCATATTTTCTACTCCTAGAGCCCCAGCACCATTACTCGTTACGAGCGAGCTTGGAAAATCATTATACATTGGTCCACCAGGCCCTACAAAATTATGACATAGTGCGTCAATATGCGTGTTAGCAAAACCATGATACGAAAGTCCAATGTAATCATGAGAATTAGCAGGACCAAATGAAACAAAATGTTGTGCAGGATTTGGGTTTCTAGGACCTGGCTTTGTGTCTATCGGATATGAGCAAGAAATTGAAATCCCCTCACTTACGAGAGAAGAGGCATGCTTCTTTACTGCTGGCGTTATGAAATTTAAAGTACCCAGCTGATCATCTTTACCCCACCTTCCCCAATTATTAAATACATCTTTATTATTTTCATATTCCTCCAGAGTGGGAGGCTGCTTATTTTCTAACGACATTTATTACTCCATGCTTAATTTAATCAATTTGAGAATACCATCAACTTAGCTAGTAAGTTAAGATGATTTGATAAAGAAATTATTACTCTGGCAAAAAAATCAATGAAAAAAATCCAACCAGTTATAGGACTTGAAGTACATGTACAACTTAACACTCGCTCAAAAATGTTTTGTAGTTGTTCAAGAGACTACTTTAATTCAGAACCAAATACTAAAGTTTGTCCAGTATGCTTAGGTATGCCAGGCGTATTACCGGTCATAAATAAAAAAGCAGTAAATCTTACTATTCTAACTGGACTTGCATTTGACTGTTCTATAAGTCCTATTTCATCTTTTGCAAGAAAAAATTATCCTTATCCAGATCTTGTCAAGGGCTATCAAATATCTCAATTTGAAGAACCTCTGTGTATAGGTGGAAAAATATCATTTATGCTAAATAATGAGATAAGCGAAGTGTCTTTAGAAAGAATTCATTTAGAAGAAGACACTGCAAGATTAATTCATAATAACTCTACAGTACAAGACTCATCCTTAATGGATATCAATCGTTCCGGAGTACCGCTAATGGAAGTTGTTAGTGATCCTGATATGCATTCCGCAGATCAAGCAATTGGATATTTAAAGAAATTACGCCAAACTTTAAGATACATAGATGTTTCTGATGCTGATATGGAAAAAGGTTCTTTCAGATGTGATGCTAATATATCTGTACGTTACGAGGGAGATAAAACTTTAGGGAATAAAGTAGAAGTAAAAAATATGAATTCATTTCGTTCTATTCATCGTGCAATTGAAACTGAAATTGAAAGACAATCAAAGATGCTTAATGCTGGAGAAGAAATTGTACAGGAAACTAGAGGATTTGTTGACGCAAAAGGGATAACTGTTTCACAAAGATCTAAAGAGCAAGCACATGACTACAGATACTTTCCAGAGCCTGACCTGCCTCCTCTTTTCAATTCAGATTTAACAATATCCAATTTAAAAACATCGTTAAAGGAATTGCCTAATATAAAAAGTAAGCGTTTTGAAAAACAATATGGACTATTAAGCGAGGAATCTGAATTACTAGCATCAACTAAACAGACTGCAGATAACTTTGAAGAATCTGTAAAAGAATATCAAAAACTTTTAAAAAATAATACTGAAATAGAGCTAGCAAAAACAGTTGCAAATTGGTATATGGGTGATATTGCAAAACAATTAAACCAAATCAGCCCAGATGCCGAATTACAAGATACTCAGGTGTCTCCAAGACACATTTCTGAATTGCTGCAATTAATTCATAAAAAACAAATTACAGTCTCATCTGCAAAAGTTGTACTAGAAAAAATGTTTAACAACGAGGGCACTCCTAGCAATATAGTGGATCAAGAAGGATTAGGTCAGTTAAACAATACTGATGCAATAATTGAAATTATTTTAAATGTCATTAAAAATAATGAAAAAGCAATTAGAGATTATAATTCAGGAAAAACTTCTGCATTAGGCTACCTTGTTGGTCAGGTTATGAAAGAGACGCGTGGTCGAATCGATGCAAATGAAGCATCGCAATTATTGATAAAAAAAATTAGCGAAAAAAAATAATGAGTACAAAAAATTTCTTTAAGTGGTTATATTTTGGTCTGCATATTAAAAGATGGCTAGCTTTAATCCTTATAGGTGTGATTTTTATGGCACTTGGAGTTGCTTATTTACTAAAAGAAGCATACGTAGTAATCACATTTCCTGAATGGGTAAGTACATTTACTCTGCAGTGGATACCTAGATGGATAAGAGGCTTATTATTTATGAGCTTTGCTACATTTATCACTATTTTTGGTGCATGGAAATTAAATCAATCAGTAGTCAAAACATTATTACCTGATGCAAAGCATGATAAAGTACTTGAATCAATATATGAAACACAGACATTGAAGGTTGGACCAAAAATTGCTGTAATTGGTGGAGGCACAGGTATGTCAATGCTATTACGTGGATTAAAAACCTATACGTCTAATCTAACGGCAATAATAACTGTGGCTGATGATGGAGGTTCAAGTGGAAGGTTAAGAAAAGATCTAAATATTTTACCTCCAGGTGATATCAGGGCATGCATTTCAGCACTTGCAAGCGCTGAGCCTTTAATGACAGAATTATTTGAATATAGATTTGAGACAAAAAATGAAGAACTTTCAGGACATTCTCTAGGCAATTTACTCATTGCGGGAATGGCAGAAGTGACTGGTTCCATGGAAAATGGTATTGAAGCAATTTCTAGGGTCTTAGATGTTAAGGGAAGAATCCTCCCTGCAACTTTAGAAGATATAAATATTTCAGCTGATTTAGATAATGGAAAATCAGTTGAAGGTGAATCCAATATTGGCAATCAGCATGAATCTATCAAACAACTAAGTATTGAACCTGCTAATCCTGTAGCATACCACGAAGCTGTCCAAGCTATTCAAGAAGCAGATGCGGTAATAATTGGGCCAGGATCATTATTCACTTCCATAATTCCAAATCTACTCATTCCTGGAATAACTGAAGCATTGAATAAAACTAACGGTATTAAATTATTCATTACCAATGTTGCAACGCAACTTTCTGAAACAAATTCATTCAGTGCATTTGATCATTTCCAAGCACTATCCAGTCATATTCAAAATAATCAATTAATTGATATAGTTCTTATAAATAATGAATTAATTGCTGAACCTCTACCGGAGCGATTTAAAGCAGAACCAGTCTTGATTGATGAAGACAAGTTCCCAAATAATGTAAAGATAATTCAAACAAAGCTTGTTAATGCTGAGAATAGATACCATCATGATTCAATTTTATTAGCTCAGACAATAATAGATACAATTTATAACAACTCTAACTCATGAATGAATATTTAATGGTGTAGAGTTGAAAGACATAATTTTATATAATAATTATTAAACGAGGTAAATATGCAACAATTTTTAGCCTTTGCGCAAATCATTATTTCACTTTTATTAATCTTCCTGATATTATTACAAGTTAAAGGTACAGGTTTTGGTGCAGGCCTTGGTGGTATAGAATCAGAATATCGATCTCAAAAAATAGCATCTCGTTCATTATTTAGACTAACTATTGTAGTAATAATCGTTTTTATTAGTTTATCTGCTTTGAGTGTTGCAGTTAATTAATTAGTTGTACATAAAATTATGAAAACTAATGGTTCAATTTCTAGTAAAATTTTTTATACTTTTTTTTTGATAATTTTCATATCAATATTATCGTTTTTTTATAGAACAAATCATATCACTGATAATAATGCTTTAAATGAGGGCACTTTAGGGATTCCAATGGACTTAAATCCATTGTTACTCTCAAAAAAACAATCAGAAAAAGACATTGCCGGTTTAATTTTTAATAGTCTATTTAAATTAGATCCTGAAGGACAGGTAATGCCTGACCTTGCAAAAAGTTGGAATGTGACCCCAGATGGTAAAACATTTACAATTAAATTGAGAGAATCTGTTTATTGGCATGATGGAGAACTACTAACCGCTGCAGATATCAACTTTACTTTAAGTTATTTAAGAAATAATTCAGCATTACAAAATCAAAATGATATATGGAAAAATATAAAAGTATTTTATACAGACAGTCATACCATCATTTTTTATCTTCCTGAAAGATACGCTCCTTTTTTAACTCATTTAATTTTTCCAATTCTACCAAGTCACGTTCCTCTTGAAAATTACAGTATAATAAACAATGACTCCGTTACTAAGATCGTTGGCACGGGATCTTACATGCTCATTAACATTAATAAATTATCTGCGACTTTTGAGCGTAATCCAAGTTTCCATTTTGGAGTACCAAAAATAAAAAAAGTAAACTTATTTTTTTATGATTCTTTGGAAAAAATTATTAATGCTTTTAATGATAATAAAATTAATGCAGCGTTTTTTGGCTTGCCAGTTAACTCAATGAGATTAGATTCAAAGGAATATAAAATTACTAAACAAATACTCAATCAATCGACTATTTTGTATACTAATAATTTAAAAGCGCCGTTCAATGAGATACATAACAGGCAACTAATTCATAAAGTTATTAGATCTGAAAATTTCTTTAATGCTCTTCAAGAAAAATCACTGATAGAGATCGCGCCAAGTGGTCCAATACCTCCCAATTCATGGGCAGGTAAAAAGATTAACAATATTGAAGCCATAGCTGAAGTAGATACAAGCCAGTTAAGTTATACAAAAAAATTACGTTTAATTACAACAAGTGATTTACAAATGACATTATTTGCAAATGAAATTAAAGACTATTTACAGCAATTGAATGTAAATATAGAAATTTTTCAAATTACCAATAACAATCAACTACTTTCAATAATTGAAAAAAGAGAATTTGATTTTATACTTTTAAATGTTACAGGAAAGCCTGATCCTGACCCATATTTGGCTTGGCACACTTCGCAAGTAATATACCCCGGTTTAAATATCTCAGGATTAAATGATATAGTTATTGATAAACTAATTGAAAATGGAAGAACTAACTACGATAGATATGAAAGGCTAAAAATATACGAGTCATTTAACCAAAGATTCCAAGATATTAGTCCAAGCATTGTCATCAGTAATCCAGTATATAGTTATATAACTAAAAGTTCATTGATAGGAGTAGAGTCAATGTTTTTACAAAATCATGCAGACAGATTAAAACATATATACAAATGGTATTATATTAAGAATTAAGGATACTATACAAATTTATGAAAACAAGTATAATTTTTTTTGGTGCAGGCAAATTTGGAGCAGAAACTCTTTTAATTTTATCTCAAAGCAATAATTACTCAATAGATCTTGTTGTAACGTCGCCTTTAAAAAAACAAGGGCGTAATAGAAAAATAGTAGATAGCCCAATAGATACAATTGCAAAAA
>JAQWMB010000009.1 GCA_029246995.1 Dehalococcoidia bacterium
AAAAATATAAAAATAATCAACCTATAGAAGATCAGCAAAGCTATAATGATGCAGAAATTTTAGCAAGAAAAAACAATGTCGGTTTATGGTCAACTAAAAATCCTCTACCTCCATGGAGTTGGAGAAAGATAAATCGGAAAAGATAACTTGAACAATTTTATAAATATGATTTAATTGTAGTTGATTGTGCGCCTACTGCAGAAACATTTAGGTTGTTATCTTTTCCAGAAGCAGGGAGGTGGTGGTTAGAAAAAATATTTCCCTTAAGTAGGCGTATTTCTGGTTTTGCTAGACCAGTATTAAAAAAAGTAACTAGCATACCAATGCCAGATGATGATGTTTTTGACGCTACTCAGGAATTAATGATTCAGATAGAAAAAATACAAAAGCTTTTAAGTAATCCATCTGTAACAAGTTTGCGCCTAGTTACTAATCCAGAAAAAATGGTTATAAAGGAAACTCAAAGAGCTTATACTCAAATTGGTCTTTTCGGTTATTTGGCTGATTTAATTGTATGTAATCGAGTATTACCTAATGAAGCATCGCAATCTGGATATTTTGCATCACGGCTATCTGGGCAACAAAAATATATTGAAAATCTTAATGAAATTTTTGGAACTATTCCTATAAAAAAAGTGCCACTTTTCCAGGAAGAAGTTTTTGGTTTTGATAATTTACGTAAATTAGCATATCAGCTTTTTGGTGATGAAGATCCTGCTCAATTTTTTTATTCTGATCTCCCATTTGAAATTATTAACTTATATAATAAAGATAATGTTAACAAGGATATACCTGAAGGAGCTGAACAAGAAGTTCGTTTGCGTATACCAGTTGTCTCTAAAAAAGATGTAAATCTTAATCAAAATGGAGAAGAGCTTATAATTGAAGTAGGAAGATATCGTCGCAACATGTTGTTGCCCAGAGCACTACAAAAACGAGATGTAATTTCTGCAAGTTTAAATAAGGGTATTTTAAAAGTATGGTTTGGTGGTGAAAATAATGACTAAAAAAGAGCAAGATCGCATAAAAAAACTTGAAGCCCGTATTAAGATGCTAGAATCTAATGCAAAAAATGACTTATCAAAAAAAATCATTGACCAAATTAGTTCGAATGAAATTCCTGATAAGATGCGAAAATTATTTAGCCAACAATTAGCTACAGTTAGTGAAATGACTTTAGCACTAAGCAAACTTATTGATATTCCAGAAAAAAAATCTTCTAAATCAAAAAAAAAGTCTAAGAAAATTAATATAAAATAACTTAAGCTTATATTATTTTGGTGCCGAGGGTGGGACTCGAACCCACATGAGGAGAACCTCAATGCTGTTTGAGAGCACCGCGTCTACCAGTTCCGCCACCTCGGCAATAGTAATAGCTTATCATTGATAAACATTTTAAACTATGGAGTTGCTTTTCTGCTTCCACCATCCATATAAATTGAACTACCAAAGACATATGTACAAGCATCAGATGATAAAAATGTCGCTACTTTTGCAATTTCTTCTGGTTCAGCAATACGACGAGCAGGTAATGATTTACCTAGTGCTTGTATTGCGTCTTCCAAATTTGTATCTTCAGAATTTATTCTTCCTTTAATTAACTCCCTGGCTCTATCAGTATTTGTCACACCCGGACAAATAACATTTACTAAAATATTATCTCTTGATACTTGATTAGAAAGAGCTCTAGTCATATTTAACACTGCCGCATTTGCAAAACTTAAGGGAAGGTTATAAGCATTTGGACTTGTTCCTGCACCACCTGCTATATTGATAATCCTACCCCAATGTTTTTTCTGCATATGCGGTATTGCAAGTTGTGCCATAGATAAATAGCTAAATGTTTTTAAGCTTGTAGCGTTTACTACAGTTGATCTCTTTAATGTCAGAACGTCCTCTTCATTAGCGGCACCTACGTTATTTATTAATATATCAATGGATTCAAATTTATTTATAGTCGCGTCTATTACTGATTGACATCCAGATTCTGTGGATAGATCTGCTGCTACGTAAATTATATTAGAGGTTATTTCTGATATTTCTTTACTAGCTTTTTCAAGATTTATAGCATTCTTTGATGCAATGCATATCTTGGCTCCTTCTTTGGCTAATTCAATTGCACATGCTTTCCCTATTCCTCTACTGCCACCAGTAATTATGGCAACTTTATCTTTAATATTAAGTTCCATTGAATTCTCCTTGTGTATTCATATGATTTTATGTGTATGATTACTATACCTACTTTATACATATTGCCATGAATATAATATATTTATGCTATTTTTTAGGATTTCATGAAAAAAATATTTCGATTTCAAATATACGAAGGATGGATAGTCGCATCTTCTGGTTGCTTGCTTGGCTTTATGGTCGCAGCACTTTTCTTTTATGGCTTTGGTAATATCTTTAATTCATTACGTGAAGAATTTGGTTGGAGTGCTGCCGTCACTGCAGTTGCATTTTCGATTCGTTCAGAATCTCAAAGTATTATAGCTCCAATGGTTGGCTTTGCATTTGATAAATATGGTGCTCGTAAAATTTTAATATTTGGTATTCTATTATCTTCTTTGAGTACGTTTATGTTAGCAAGAATTGATAGTTTGTGGGAGTACTATTTTTATATGCTTTTAATTTCAGTAGGTTTGGGAGCAGCAGGCGGACAAGTTGCTCAAGCGTCTGTATTGACATGGTTTAAAGCCCTCAGAAGTCGTGCTATAGGCTTAGTGATTTTAGGTCCTGGCTTTGCAGGATTAGTTGTTCCTGGCATTGCTTATCTTGTTACCAATCTTGGGTGGCGGACTACTTTAGATATTATTGCATTAACAATGTTAATTATAGGATGTTTACTGGCTATTCCAATTAGAAGGAGACCGATAGATCACCCACAAGGTATTGACGGGATTCAAAAAGAATCTTTACTTGGCAGCAATGTAACGATAAATCATGAATGGGGCATTACACTAAGGGCTGCTTTTAAACATAAATCTTTCTTTTTTGTTTCATTTGGACAGGCTGCATGTTTTGTCTCTACAACTGGTGTTATTGTGCATATTATTCCATATTTAGAATTTTTAGGGTATAGAAAAGAAATCGCTGCATTAAGTATTACTGCCTTTACTATGTTTTCAATAATTGGGCGTGTATCTTTTGCCTTTCTTGCAGATAAATATTCAAAAAGAATATTGCTTACATTAACAAGTATGATTGTAGTTAGCGGCTTGCCATTACTAGCCTATTCTACGTCTGCAATATTTGCTTGCCTAGCAACTGGAATTATTGGGATTGGGATTGGTGGCACTTTACCAGTTCGACCACCACTTTTAGCAGACTATTTTGGTACAAAGCACATTGGAGCTATTACTGGAATGAGTAATGGTATTGCAACTTTTGGTTCTGCAATAAGCCCTATCTTCATTGGATGGATGTTTGATGTAACTGGTACATATCAATCTGCATGGTTAATTTCAATGTTGTTTACTGCTGCTGCAATTCCATTATTTTGGTTCTCAAAAGATCCGCATATAGAAATGATTGATTAATTTTCCCAAAATAAACTTGCATATGATTGTGGTCCTGATGCCCTGGATCGCCAGCTAATATTTTTTAAACCTGCTCTATGGGCTATGGCGTAATTTGGTTGTGCAATAAATATCCATGGTAAATCTTGAGCAACAATTTGATGACTCTTTTTGATTAAATTTACTCTTTCTTCATTATCACGACAAAATTTTATTTCCTCTATTAATTTGTTTAGTTCATTATTGTTGTAATCCACCCAATTAGTAATACCATAGGTTTTATCACCAAAATCATGAGGCATTGCGTAACTCATTTCTGCACATCTATGTCCGCCTCCTGCTATTGCAAAA
Source organism: Dehalococcoidia bacterium (assembly GCA_029246995.1). Lineage (GTDB taxonomy): Bacteria > Chloroflexota > Dehalococcoidia > UBA2979 > UBA2979. Next base: position 3,870 of record JAQWMB010000009.1, read on the forward strand.
GGGACTTGGAATTTTTTTTGTAAATCACTCATTTTTTGGCTGCTTATTGCTTGAGTTTCAATGTGGATATTTATATTTTTAGCTTGATTCGAGATAGCAGAAACAATATTTTTATGGATAAGGCTTTGTTCAATATAAGCAAGTTCAATTTTACGACCATCATATGTAGATTGAGATAGTGCTTGCTTAGCTAAGTTGATGTCAGTCTTACCAGTAAAAAGTTCTTCGTATGTAGGATTAATGCTAGAGACCACTCCATTCCATGCTCGAGCATGACCTATAAATTCATTATTAATAATTTCATCATAGGGCATTAAGTGCATTAAAGCTTTTCTAAACCATAAATCATCAAAGGGGTATTTTTTTATATCCATTTGTAGCGAAAGCTGTTGATTTCCAAAGGCTTCAAAGACTTCTATCTCCGCATTATTATTTAAAGCTTCGTTTTCTAAAGGAGACAACCCAGTTAACATATCTATTTGATTATTTTGCAACTGAGTGATTCTTTCTGAATGATTAATAAGTTTATAAATTATTTTTTTAATTTGTGGATTGATTCTAGAATAGTTGTCTCTTGACTGAAGAATAACTTGTTCATGAGAAATATCTAAAATTGAATATGGAGAAAAACCACAGGAGTGTCTTTGCAGCCATTTTCTAGCAAAAGGGTCTTTTTTACTACTGTGCTTCTTTGCTTCTGTTGCATCATAAACGGGTGGCAACACCATTGTAAGTATATGTTGAAATGCAGATGATGGCTCGCGTAATTTAAATTCAATAACATATTTTTCAAGCACTGATACAGGATTAGTATCTACAGGAGCAGAACCAGTTAAGGCAATCCATCTACCCACTTCACCAGGGTCTTTTGTATCCAGCCAATGTGTTGAAGGTGGATGCGGCATATTTGATGATGCCTTAGTTGCTTGCCAGCTCCAAAAAATATCATCTGCTGTTAATTCATTACCATACTCACTAATAATGTTTTCTTTTAATTTTATTTTATGCGTATAGCCATCATTTGATGATGTAATACTTTCAGCAAGTACAGGCAATAGCTTGGTTGTATCTTGAACTTTTGAATTATTCATTATCTTGGTGTCATATTCAAAAAGAGTATCAAATAGTTGTACTTGCATGTCCCAATTCATTGGATTTTTCCATGGATTGACTTGAGAAAAATTATCAGGATCAAACGTATCAGGAAGTATACTTGCTCCAATTATGAGAGTATTAATATCTTTTTTTTGAGAAAATGAATGTGCCAATTTTTTTCCTTATATTTGCAAGTTTTTATGTATTTAGTGTACGATGTTCGATGTAAGTTGTGGACCGCCATAGCTATTTTTATTAAGGATTTCATTATGATTGACGCACAAGTACATGTTTTTGTTAAAGAGAATTTACCGGATGGGAATAGAATGGAGTTTGCTCGTCGTGCAGCTCGATCAAGATTACCATACAGAGACCCTCTAGAAATTTTACCTAGAGTTGGTCGAGGCACATGGGATCCTGGAGCAGAAAACCTTATTTCATTTATGGATGAAGCTGGTATTGATATTGCAGTGAACGCGGTGTCTGAATTTGGTCCATGTTTTGGTGAAGAAGCTGAATGGAATGGATGGGAAATTCATGAACATGCATACAAAATTTCTGTTGATACGAAAGGCAGAGTCCCTTTTATGTGTGGGGTTGATCCTAGAAGACATGATGCAATGCAAATATTAGAAAAATCTATTAAAGATTGGGGAGCAGTTGGATGGCAATGTTTCCCGGCTAATGGATACTTACCTACTGATAGTATTTGTATGCCTTTATATGCGAAATGTCTAGAGTTAAATGTGCCGGTAATTATAAGAACAGGATATGGTGATATTGGACCATATACACCGGAGTCTCGACCATATCATATTGAAGAAGTTGCAAGACTTTTCAGAGATCTTGAAATTATTGATGAGCATGCTGGAGGCGGATTAGATGGTTTGTGGCGAGAATCTTTATTAGTTGCTAAAGCAAATCCAAATGTTAATTTAATGCCTTCATTATGGCAAGGGACAGACTTATTTGGTAATGAACGCGGACCTAATCGCATTCAAGAGTTTATTAAAATATTACATACTTTTCGTGAGAGTATAGGAGCACATAGGATCTTATGGGGCTCTGATTACATGAAGGGCTTTGATAAGCAAAAAAGTATTGACTGGGCACATTTTTTCCAAAATCTTATACAAAATGCTGGTGAATATGAATATATTTTTTCTCAAGATGAAATTGAGTTAATGAATCAAGAAAATGCTAAGAGAATTTATCATTTAGATAATTAGTGTATTTAGGAGCTTTGAAGCTGTCTTTGGATTGGAAGCTCTCTAACTCTTTGACCCGTTAAGTCAAATAAGGCATTGGAAATTGCAGCTGCAATAGGTACGATGCCTAATTCACCTGCTCCAGACGAAGGAGTTGTTTTATTATCTAAAATTTCAACATGTATTTCAGGTATATTATTAATTTTTGGCACTCTGTATCTTGTAAAGCCTGGATTAATAATTGTTCCATTTTCAAATTCAATTGCTTCATATAATGTTCCACCTAATCCTTGAATTATTCCCCCCTCAACTTGATTTACTATACCGTCATGATCAATGGCAAGTCCGCAATCTATTGCAGCAGCTACTTTGCTAATTTTAATTTCTGTTCCAATGATTTCAATATGAACTGCTAAGGCTACATAGCTACCAACATCAATTCCAATTGCTAAACCTTGGCCAATTTTTGTAGGACTTGTTGATGATTGCCATTGAATTTTATTAGCTACTGACCTTAATACGTTTATATAACGTTCATCTTTTAAGTTTTGTAGTCGAAATTCTAATGGATCGCATTTTATAGATCTAGATAATTCATCAATAAATGCCTCTCTTGCAAAGTGATTAACGGCAGCACCTAAAGAACGATAAGAACCAGTTTTTAATGGACTATCAGCACATGAAACTTCAACAAAAATATTTTTGCTACTGTATGGAGTCGTTGCACCTCTTCTCCCAATTAAAAAACGTTCACCGGCATGGACCGCTTTAAAACTCCATGCAGTTATTGAACCATCTATTGTTACTCCTGCCTTTACTTCCATCAGTGCTGCTGGTCTGAATGAGGAAAATATAGTTTCTTCATTTCTTGAATATGCTACTCTCACAGGCTTGTTTACAATTTTAGATAAAATACTTGCCTCAGATGCTATTGGATACAGGCTTTTAGCACCAAAGCCACCACCAATTTCTGGAGTTATAACGCGTACTTGCTTTGCTTGTAAATTAAACAATTTCATTAATTCGGACTTAATACCATGAGGACGTTGTGTCCCAGCCCAAACTATTAATTTATCATCATCCCACTTGGCTACAGCAGCTCTTGGCTCCATTGGTGTAGTAGAAATATAAGGCACATAATATGTTTCTTCTAAAATAATATCAGCTTCATTTAGTCCAACATCAATATTGCCTTCTTCTTGTAACACAGATGTATCAAATTTGCTGTCTAATAAGATTTTAGGCATATCCCATCTTGAAGCCTGTCCATCTAATGTATGCCAAGATACATCAATCATTGATGATAGATGCTGTGCTGCTTCGTCAGATTCAGCGAGTATTGCAAGTAAATCTCCTTCATGAATTAATTGATAATAGGAAGAAATTTTTTGTAAATTTGTTGAGTCAATTTTGTTAATAGTTGCACCATAGGCAGGCGGACGAATTACTTTTGCGAATAACATTTCTGGTACAAGTATATCTCTTGAATATTTTGACTTTCCTGTTACTTTTTCTAGTCCGTCTATTCTTTTAATATTATTACCAATATAAAGATTATCTATTTTAGAAGACAATGAAATATTTTCTGGAATATTAACTTTAATATTTTGTTGCCCAATTAATTCACTGAATGAATATGCAACAGATGGATTGTCTTTTTGCTCTATATAGCCATTTATGCTTATAAAATTATCTTTTGAAATTCCTGCACGCTCCGCAGCAAGCTCGTATAGTTTTTCTCTAGCTGTCGTTGCAGCATTCCTTAATAGTAACCCTACTGATGCAGTTGAATCACTACCAAATGTTCCAGGATCCCATGGGCACAAATCTGTATCACCAAGAATAATATTAATTTTTTCTGGCTCCAGGCATAATTCTTCCGCAACTGCAATAATAAAGCCAGTTTTTATTCCTTGGCCATAGTCAACCTTTGAGGCGTAAATAGTCACTATGCCATCTTTATTTATCGACAACATGCGCTGAAAATTATCTTCTGGAATTTCTGTCATGTAAGTTACTGTCCTGTAACCAGTCTGACCTGCACGCATTCTTTTAGGTATTGATAAATTAATGTCACCAAAAATTTCAAGTAAATTATTATTTTTTTTCACGTAATGACTCTACTACTTTTAAAATTCTACTATATGTTCCACACCTGCATATATTTTCAGAAAGAGCTTCAATTGCCTGTTCTCTTGTAGGGTTTTTCTCTCTATTAAATAGTGCTGTAATATTCATAATAAAACCAGGTATGCAATACCCACATTGCATTGCAGATTGTTCTATAAATGCTTCTTGTACAGGATGTAAAATTTCTCCATCAGCTAATCCTTCTATTGTTGTTAGATCTCCTTCAATAACTGCTCCGACAGTTGACATGCAACTTTTGATTGGTTGTCCATCTACTAAGATTGTGCAGGCACCACATAGTCCTTCTCCGCACCCTAGCTTTGTTCCCGTTAACTCTAAATCAAATCTTAAAAAACTTAATAGATTTCTTTTTAAATTTGTTATATTGTGATTGATATTATTGACAGTAATTTTTGGCATATAAAATACTTATCTTTCAATTATTCTTTCTATATCTATTATAATAGATATAGAAAGAATAATATCTATTATTTTCTGCATGGATAAGAAATTTTATTAACTTGGAGCTTTCGATGTTATTAGAAGATATTACCGTTGTTGAATTATTTCCAAACCTTGCAACAGCATATGCAACAAGGTTGCTTAGCGATCTTGGGGCAACAGTAATTATGCTTGAGCCATCATCTGGCAGTGACATACGTCATATGGAACCAAAATTCTCTGATGATGATGAAAGCGTCTACCATACCTATTTGAATCAAGGAAAGCAAAGTATCGTCGTTGATCTTGCTGACACAGACGCCATTGTTGAAGTTTTACAATCTGCTGATATTTTTATTGAACCACTCGGGCAAACTATTATGCAACAACATCAACTTGGATACGAGCAACTCAAAGATCAACTACCATCACTTGTGTATGCTTCGCAGTCTCCATATGGTAACTCCGGGCCACATCAAGATCGACATAGTTCAGAAATTGTTGATTATGCAACAGGCGGGTTTTTATATTATTGTGGCGATCCTGATCGAGAGCCATTATCAGTACATGGATATCAAAGCTCATGGCATGCTGGGATGCACGTTGCAACAGCTGCATTGTTTGCACATATATATAGTATCCGAACTGGCATTGGGCAACACGTTGATGTATCTAATCAAGAAACATTATTGAGCGCGCAT
>JAQWMB010000023.1 GCA_029246995.1 Dehalococcoidia bacterium
ATTTTACTCCATTACTCATATAACTTACTTACATTAAAAGATTTGTTAAAAAATAACAAGATTGAAAAAAAGAAAAGACTATGAGCCATCCTCAAGATAGGGTAATATTTTTTGTAACAAGTCAGTTTTTGAGTTTAATAATTTACCCATACCTGAAAGTAATCCCATTGTTCGTGCAACCAATAGTACATCTCCTGGTACTTTAATAAGGGGGTTGCTGCGTAAAACACGACTTAGCCGTACATTGATATCTGCTAACATTTTTTGATCAGCATAAGCTTGACCTGACTTTATTACTTCACCAAGAAAAGCATCCCCTAAAGCTTCATATGTTTCTGCATCTCTATTTTTAGTTTCAAAACCCATTGTTTCCATTGTGTCAGAGATTAATTCTGGTTGTTCATTGACTATTGCTGAGGTTAATACAATTATTTGTTGTCTAAATTCATTTTTTAAAAATTTTGATAGACCAAAATCAACTAATCCAATTTTTAATTTTTCTGTTTTTGTTGGTGGAATGATGAACAAATTACCTGGATGGGGATCAGCATGAAATGCGCCTAGTCTAAGAATCATAATATTATAAAGATCTATCAATTGATCTGCTACAATTTCAGTATCTATATCATGCTTTTCTAATTCACTTATATTAGTAATCTTAATTCCATCTATGTAAGACATTGTAAGAACTTTCTTTGTAGAATGATCCCAATAGATATCAGGTATCTCTACATAGTCAATACCATCTTGTTCAAGGAGTAATTTTATTTTTTCTGCAGATTGCCCTTCATGAAAATAATCAATTTCATCAGGAGCATTTATTTTTAGATCTCCAACGATTGGCCGAAAGTCTATAATTGTTTCTACTTTAGACCATAACTTAGCAAGAAAATCAATAATTGCAATATCCCAAAAAACAATATTGTCTATTCCTGGATATTGGACTTTGACAGCAACATATTCATTATCAAATGTTTTTGCTTTATATACTTGTGCTAAAGAAGCCGAGGCAACTGGCGTAGTATCAAATTCTTTAAAAATTTTAGATACATCATCTTTGAGCTCTTGTTCAAGTAATGGTCGCATTGTATTCCAAGGTCTTGGGGGCACTTTATCTTGCAATAAAGAGAGCGCAAGTACATATTCCTCACGCATAATATCCGCTCGTGAGCCAAAAAATTGCGCAGCTTTTAGTATTAGCCCTTGTTGTCTAATAGCAAGTTTTACTAGACGGTCTGCTGTTTGTTTATGGAATTTATCTGATATTTTTTTTTGTTCAGGGAATAATTTTCGCCTTATCCGTAAAATTCTCCAATTAAACCAAATGCGAATAGCAACGATCGCAACGGGTGCCCAACGAAAAAATCGATTTATGAATAAAAAAACAGAGGATATTTTTGTTATTTTTTTTATCATTACATGATTGTAATAACACATTATTCATTTAGAGTAATATGTATATAAATAATTTTGAATCAAATTTTGGAATGTTCATGGATGATCAAATTAATACACCTATTTTTAATCCTTTTTTGCCTTCCTATAAACAAAATCCCTATCTACAATTTTCTAAAATTAGGGATGCAGAACCAATGCAATATAGTGAAGCATTACAAGCATGGGTTGTTTTTGATTATAAATTTTCTAAAGAAATACTTTTGAATAATAAAGTTTTTTCTTCAAGTGTACAATCAGCTTCTGGTCAAATTGCTGATCTTGTAAAGAACCAACAAATGCAATCACCTATTGGTTTTATTGAGACTGTCATTAATTCCGATGAACCAACGCATACCAGATTACGTTCTTTAGTTCATAGAGCATTTCTACCTAAAAAAATTGAATTATTAGAAGAGTATGTAGAGGTGACAGTTGATGAAATTTTACAAAATGCTATAAATAATAACCAAATAGAAATAATGAATGATTTTGCACAGCCTGTTCCGATTAAGGTTATTGCAAAAATGCTAGGAGTCCCTGGCGAAGATTATAAAATATTTAAGGTTTGGTCTGATAATATAATTCAAGCAGCTACTAATATTTTACCAAATCAAGAAATAATTGAACGAGGTAATCAATCAATTTTAGAATTGATTGATTACTTCAATAAACAAATTAAAATACGTAAAAATGGTTCAGTGACTTCAGACATTTTATCTGAATTAATTACAGCTGAAGAGGATGGAAGTATTTTAAGTGACAAGGAGCTTATTGCTTTTATTATTTTATTACTTGTCGCAGGCAATGAAACTACTACTAATTTCGTTGGTAACGGGATTGCTTCTCTTATTAGTGATAATAATGCAATGGATTTTATAATGAGTAAAGAGACTAACATGGCTAATGTTATTGAAGAGTTATTTAGGATAAATTCTCCAGTAATTGGTGTTGCTAGATTTGCAAGTACTCCACACTTGCTTCATGATTATAAAATTGGGAAAGGTGATGCAGTACTTATTATGATTGGCGCTGCAAATCATGATCCTTTAGTTTTTCAAAATCCAGATAAAATTATTTTTAATCGAAAATCTAATAATCATCTTTCATTTGGTCACGGAATACATTATTGTCTTGGTGCAAGTCTTGCTAGAATGGAATCTACGATAATGTTAAAAAAAATTCTTCCACTTATAAAAAATTCTTCTCAAAAACATGAGATTATATTTGATTCAACTTTCTTTTTACGTTGGCCCAAAAAAATTGATATTGCGATATAACATAATAGAGGTTAATAATGTTCGATTACGATGATCAAAATATTTTTGCCCAAATTATTAAAGGTGAAATTCCAGCAGATATTGTTTTTGAAGATGATGATTTCATTTGCTTTAAAGATATTGCTGCCCAAGCACCAACACATCTTTTGTTAATACCAAAAAATCAAAAAGTTGCTTCTATTGCTGCAATTCAAAGTGAAGATGTACATTGGTTAGGAGCAATGATGATCTTAGCTACAAATATTGCAAAAGATCATGGACTTAATGATTCTGGATATAGGCTCATATTTAACTCTGGTGAAGGAGCGGGGCAAACTGTTTTTCATCTACATCTACATATCATTGGAGGTAAAAAACTTAGCGGTCAAATGGTATAAACATAAAAATAATTGTGAATGTTTTATATAAACCGTTTACTTTATATTTTGTGAGTATATAATTTAACTTTGTATTTGGGCCATTAGCTCAGCGGCCTAGAGCAGGATGCTCATAACATCAAGGTCCCTGGTTCGAATCCAGGATGGCCCACCAATTACAGGAATTTATGCCATGATTAAACAAATTAGAAAAACTATTAGCATGCATGATTATTCTAATATAAATTTAGGACCTAATTTAATTCAAGCATCAATCTTAATTTTATTATTCCAAGATAAAAACAGAAAATTGCATACTATTTTGCAGAAACGATCACAAAATGTTCATCATCCTGGTGAAATCGGATTTCCGGGTGGTAGGTTTGAAAAAGCTGATCGGGATCTAGCACGAACTGCATTACGCGAGACAAATGAAGAAATCGGTATCGATGTTTCAGATGTTGAGATTATTGGTAATTTACATCCAACGACAACTAGAATGGGATATTCCATGCATACTTATGTTGGTTATACAAAACAAAAAGAATTAAAATTTAAAATAAGAAAATCAGAAGTAGAAAAGCTAATGATTATTCCAGTAACTCATTTACTCAACACTAATAATCATTTACAAGTAACTTGGCAAGGACAAAATCGATTATTGTCTGCTGCTGGGTTTCGCATTGGTAGTGAAATTATCTTTGGTGCGACTGCAAGAGTGGTGAGTGAGTTCATATCTTTAATTCAGAGGTAATTTTGATTTATTTTATTCGTCATGGTGAATCGATCGGCAATATTCAAGGAATTATTCAGGGTTCACTGGATCTTGAATTGACTAGCAAGGGTAAAACGCAAGCCAAGCTTTTAGCTGATAAATTTAAAAAGAAAAAAATTGATTATCTTTATTCAAGTCCTTTAAAACGTGCATTACAAACTACGAATATTTTAAATAGCTCGATGCACCTAGATGTACAGATTGATGATGCATTACAAGAATATAATTATGGGATAGCAGAAGGTCAGCCTTGGCAGGTTGCAACCAATAAATATGGCATTCAATTAGGGGCATGGGGTTTTGGCGATATAAAAAATGAAGAAGGTCCAAAAAAATTTTGTGAGCGTATTGATAAATTTATTGATAATTTAAGTATTAACTTTTTAGATAAGGAAATTATATGCATAACACATGGAGCAGTAATTAGTAGAATTGCATGTAATTTGTTAGGAATGGATATTAATTCTAGGCCACGAATTAGGATTAGTAATACGTCAGTGATGGAAGTTGATAACTCTTCAAAAAATTTTTTAAAAAAATTTGTCATAGCTTCAATAAATGATTGCGGTCATTTGATTTAATGTTTAATTAATATGTTCTAAATATATAATTGTGACCCCAGCGCCACCTTCACTAAAGGATGCATTTTCATATTTTTCTATTAAAGGATGCTTATCTAAAATTTCTCTTATAGTTTTTTTTAACTTACCACTACCTTTACCATGAATGATCATTGCTCTTCTATGGCCAAACCTTGCAGCATGATCAATGAATTTCTCAGCCTGTTCAATAGCAATATCAATCGGCTTACCTCTAATTTCTATTTCATTGCCTGGATCGCTGACTGGAGATATATTAAATGTATTTTGTTTCTTATTCATCGCTAACTTTATATTTCTTCTTGATAGTTTTATGTCATCGATTTTCACAATAATTCTAGATTGATCAGTCTCTATTTCTATATTGTTACTTGAATGTATATTTTTAATTTTACCATATGTTTTAATTGATTTAATATAGACTTCATCTCCTAAGCTAAAATTATCACTATGTTGATCTGTTATTTCTTGCTCTATGGAGCTCAGCAATTTTTTTTGTTGATTGAATTTATTTTGTAACATATCAAGTTGTTTCTTATCTTGATCTATTTGTAATTTTGCAATACTCGCTTCAATTTTTTTTAAATGATTGTTTACTAAATTGAGCTTATTTAAATGATTTTTTTCATAAGTCTTATTAATTTTATTAAAATCATTTTGTAATATTGAAATAGTTTTTTTTAATTTTAATTTTAGTTGTACGATTTGTGTTTTTTGACTGTCTATCATTCTTAATTGATTACTGAGCTGCTTTGTTGCTTTAGCATATACAATTTCTTCTTTAGAGATTAAGGATCTTGCTTTTTTAATAATTTTATTTGATAATCCAATTTTTTTTGCAATTAGTAAAGCATTGGAATTACCTGGTACTCCTATATTGATTTTAAATGTAGGCACTAGTTTTTTGAGATTAAATTCCATTGACGCATTGAGTATTGTTTGACTATTTGCAACATATTTTTTAACTTCGCTATGATGAGTACTAATAATGATATGGGCTTTATAATTTACAAGATAATCAAGGATAGCTACAGCCAATCGAGCACCTTCATCTGGATCAGTTCCAGCTCCTAATTCATCAAGCAAAATAAGACTATTATTATTTCCATAATTTATTGCTTTGATTATTGATTTAATATGTGCAGAGAATGTCGAAAGTGATTGTTCAATAGATTGTTCATCGCCAATGTCACAAAAAATTGCATTGTACAAAGGAATTTTTGTTCCCTTTCTTGCAGGTATAGGTATTCCAGATAAAGCCATGATAGTTAGTAGGCCTGTTGTTTTAAGAGCAACAGTTTTCCCACCGGTATTTGGACCAGTAATTGCAATTGCATTAATTGGTGAAATAATATCTAAATTAAGCGGGATAACTTTATCGATTAAAGGATGACATGCATCAATCAGTTTAAGGGAATAATTTTCTTCTTCAATTAACGTATTTTCTATATTATGAGTTATGAATTCAGTATAATTACATTTTAACGTGTAGAAGGCGATTGCAAAGATTTCATCTAGCTTATTGTGCTCTTTAATTTTAGTATTAATTGATTGAGATTCTACACCTATATCATTAACTAGCATTTTTAGTATTTTATCTAATTCCTTTTTTATTTCTAAATAAACTTCTTGCCTTTCATTTCCTAAATTTATAGTTTGTATTGGTTCCAGAAAAACAGTTTGACCTGAATCTGAGGTACTGTGAATAATACCAGGAATAGCATTTTTTTCATTTGCTTTTATTGATAAACAAAACCTGTCATTTCGTAATGTAATAATATTTTCCTGAATGACATTATTTTTTAAGTTATTAGTAATGATTATTTCTAATTTATCTTTAATTTCATGACCAATGTTGTCTAATTGCTTATTAAGAAATTTTAATGCATTTGTTGCATCAGGCTTAATTTGACCTTTAGAATCCAAATATTGATCTATTTTTTTTGTTAAGTTTTTAAGATTTACTGATTTATTCAGTAAACTATTAATAGAAGGTGATATGTATTTAGCTTGATGAATTATTTTTGCAATTTTTTCATGAAATTTAATAAATTCTGCTATTTGAAAAATTTCTAGTGACGAAAGCATTTTTTGTTTAGATGCATGGCTCACATCATTTTTAATTATTCCAGTTTCAATAAAAGAAATTTTGGTTTTTTTGTTAGCAATATTAATTGCATCATTTACAAGTTGGTGCTTTCTCTCGATTTGCTTGAAAGTTGTTAGTGGCTTTGTATTTTTGATAGTTATTTTATTATTTTCAATATTTGTAAAATCTGCAATTTTGACAAGTATTTGATCGAATTCTAATGATTTTAAAAGGTCATCACTAAAGTTTATTTTTTGATTTTTTTGCTTCATTTCTTTAATTGTAATTGCTTATTTAACTTGTTAATAGATTTAATGAGATATTTATCTTGTATAGGAGGAATTGTTCTTGGATCAATTAGGACTTTTTCGTTATTTATTCGAGCAATAATTGGAGGCTTTAATAGTCTTAATTCTTTTTTAATTTTCTCTGGTTTAATGTCAGGGATTTTAAAAGATAATAGATATGTAGCTAGCTTTGCATTAGGCATAGTCCCTCCGCCTATCTTTGAGAAACTTTTTTCTTTTTTTACATTATCCTTTATATTCTTTATCCATAAATCTACTCTTAGACTCAGTGTATTGAGCTGAGCATTGATCATTTGCCAAACAGGAATTTCTTCAATTGCTTTATCATCAATATAGTGTTCAAGGGTAGATACTAATCCTATAAGCGTTGATTTATCTAATCTATCAGCTCTTGCCATAGGATGAGCGTTTATCTTGTCTATGTATATTTTTTTACCAATGATAATTCCCGATTGCGGACCTCCAAGTAGCTTGTCTCCAGAAAAGGTAACTATGTCAATGCCTGCTTTAATTGAGTCTTGAATTAAAGGTTCATGTGGTAAATTAAATTGCTTTGTATCTATAAGAGTGCCTGATCCTAAATCTTCAATTAAAGGGATATCATGTTTGTGAGCTAATTCTGACAGCTCTTTATTAGTAGGAGAATCCGTAAATCCGGTTATATCAAAATTGGATGCATGTACGCGAAGTATTGCTCTAGTTTTTTTTGTAATTGCTTTCTCATAATCTTTTATGTAAGTTTTATTTGTTGTGCCTACTTCAATTAGCATTGAACCTGTTGCTTCTATAATTTCTGGTATACGGAAACCACCACCAATTTCTACTAATTCTCCTCTCGATATAATGACTTCTCCTTTATTTGCAAGACTATTAATGACTAACATTACTGCACTTGCATTGTTGTTTACCGCAAATCCCTTTTGAGCACCCGTTAGTATCTTTAAATATTGATTTAGTAAGTTGTGTCTGCTTCCTCTCATTCCATCATTAAGATCTATTTCTAAATTAGAGTAATCTCTATTTATTGCATTCATTTTTTTATTAGCATATTTGGATAAAGGGACTCTGCCTAAATTGGTATGTATGATTACTCCCGTAGCATTAATAACGTTAGTTGTTTTTTTATCAAATTGTT
>JAQWMB010000029.1 GCA_029246995.1 Dehalococcoidia bacterium
TGAGCCAAATAGTTTAGAAACTGATGCTTCATAATTTGGAACTTGTCCTTCATTTTGCATGCTGATAATTCTTAATGAAAAGTTAAACATTACATTTGCATCTACAAATGCTGAAGCAACTTCTTGCCTGATACCGTCATATTCATTAATTCTTGATTTCAATTTTCCATCTTCTTTATGAATATAATTAAGCATTCGATTGATAATCTTTTGTTGTCGAATTGCTCCTTCTATATTTGAACGTTCGTTATCTAATAGAGTCATGCCAACATACCACCCTCTATTTTCTTCTCCTACAATTTGAGTAGCTGGAATTCGTACATCTTCAAAAAAGTCTTCATTGACTTCGTGTCCCCAGCTCATATCATATATTGGATTGACGGTAACACCTTCGGATTTAATGTCAGCTAGTAAAAATGATATGCCTCTATGCTTTGGTGCAGTAGCATCGGTTCTTGTTAGCAAAAGAATCCAGTCTGCGTAGTGGCCATGCGTCGTCCAAGTTTTTTGTCCATTGATAACGTACTCATCACCATCTTTAACTGCTCGTGTTTGTAATGATGCGAGATCAGAGCCTGCCCCAGGTTCTGAAAAACCTTGGCACCATACTACGTCACCTTTCAAAATCGGAGGAAGGAACTCACTTTTTTGTTCATCTGTACCATGGACGATTAATGCAGGCCCTAACATACCTAATCCAACGTTGCTACCAACGCCTGGAGCATTAGCGGTTGCAAGCTCTTGTTTTAATATAAATTGTTCCATGGTAGATAAGCCACCACCACCATATTCTTTAGGCCAATGAGGGGCAACCCAGCTTTTTTCAGCAAATGCATCAAACCAATTTTCTGCATCTTGTTTTGACTGTTCGTCATCTGATATACGGTCTCGTGCCCATTGAGTATATGATCTTGTCCATCTGCCTTTTGACATTTCTTGATATCTATCGGGTAATTTTTTAATTAAAGTTTTAACTTCAGATCTAAACTGATTTTGTGCGTTATTATCGTCCCAATCCATATTGTTGCTCCCAATTTTTTAATGAATATCCGAATATATTCTAGCAACTCTTAGCAATATTTGGTAACGTTAAGTTACTTATTTCTTAATTTATCAAACAAAACTACAAGAGTAGAAAAATAGTATGAAGAATTTCCAATTAGACAGATTCAATAATGACTTATTGATTGGCTTATTTGCATTTAATCAAGCAAGCGGGTATACAGTTACAAAATTAAAAAATAGATGGCAGCCAACATGGGAGAATAATTTAGCTCTAGCAAAGCAGGCAGATGCAATGGGTATAGACTTTTTGCTTCCAATTGCTAGATGGCGTGGTTTTGGTGGTGAAACTAATCCACATGGTACTAATTTTGAGCCATTTACTTGGGCTGCTGGATTATTAGCAGCTACTAAAAAAATATTTGTTTTCTCAACAATTCATTTGCCATTAGTTAATCCTGTTTATGCCTCAAAGATTATGGTTACCAATGATCATATTGGGAATGGTAGATTTGGATTAAATGCTGTATGTGGCTGGAATGAATTTGAATTTGATATGCATGGTGCACAGTTTAATGGACATGAAAAAAGATATAAACATGGCGAAGAATGGATGACTGTAGTTGAGCGTATTTGGTCTGAAGATACTCCTTTTGATTTTGACGATGAATTTTTTCAATTAAAGCAAGTTAAATTAAATCCAAAGCCAGTTAATGGCAAGCATCCATTAATTATGAATGCAGGAAGATCTGAGCAAGGGCAAGAATTTGCAATTAATCATGCTGACTATATATTTTTGGGACATCGGGATTTGGCAAGTGATTTTGTTACTAAAGATGTCACAGCATTACGACAACGTGCAACTAAACTTGGTAGGGATAATATTGGAATATGTACAAACATTTTTGTTGTATGTAAGCCAACACAGAAAGAAGCAGAAGAATTCTATAAGGATTTTGCTCTTACAAATGCTGATAGTCAAGCAATTAGTAACATAATGATTGAGCGAGGAATTGATAAATTACCTGAAAAGTTTCAAGAACAGTTTCGTAATAGAGCTGGAGCTGGACATGGTGCGCCTAATATTGTAGGCGACCCCGAGTACGTTGCTAATGAATTAATTAGATTACATAAATTAGGAATTAATGGCTTTGCATTAGGACTTTTTGATTACATAGAAGATCTTGGGTATCTGTCTAAAACTGTTTTGAAAGAATTGAAGAGCCTTGGATACAGGGAATAAAAGTAGATAAATGAATATAAAATTTAAGAATTCTGGCAATACTGGAACCTGGATTGGTGTTGGTACCGCAATAGGAATAGCAGTTTTTGCCGCAACAAATGATCCAACATGGATCGCAGTAGGTGTTGCAATCGGTGCAGCATTGAGTTGGCAGAAACCTAAAAATAAAAATGAGGAATAAAATACGATCATCGGATGTTTTAGTGATTGGAGCAGGAACAGCCGGATCTGTTGTTGCGACACGTTTGGTACAGTCTGGTTTTAAAGTTACCTTGGTTGAAGCAGGCCAAGATTTTGGGTATGCAAAAGATAATCAGTGGCCAGATGAAATTACTGATGGTAAATTTACAGGTGAATCAACCTCTTTTGATTGGGGGTATACTGCCCGACTTGGCTCGCAAACTAAAAGATACCTACGAGGTAAAGTGATGGGTGGTTCATCTGCTATCAATGCATCGGGCATTAATTGGGGTCTTAAAAGTGATTATGATGAATGGGCTGCATATGGTTTAGAACAATGGAGTTTTGATAATTTAAAGCCGTATTTCCAAAGAGTAGAAAATTTAATTGATCTTAGTGGTTCAGATAATGTTAGAGGTAGTAGAGGAGAACTTGCAGTAAGCAGATTAAATTCTAATCAGCAATATTTTAAAGATTTTGCTAAAAATTGCGAGCAAGATGGTTTTAAATATATTGATGCTACTGGACCAGAATCATCTCAAGGGTATGGTTTTGTAACACGTAATGTCATAGATGGAAAAAGGCAGCACCCTTCACAAGTATACCTTGACCAAGTTAGAGGAAGTGATAGGTTGCAAATTATTGATCAATGTATTGTAAATAAGATTATTTGGCAAAATGATCAAGCTACTGGAATTGACATGATTCATAAAGGGGAAAGATTTATAATTAATGCAGAAGATATAGTGCTCTGTACTGGTTCAGTCGGCTCTCCAATTTTATTACAACGCTCGGGTATTGGAGATCATGACACCATAAGTCGACTAGATTTAGAAGCATCTAAAACAAAAATTATATCTGGTGTCGGTAAAAATTTACAGGATCATTTTGGCATACGCTTTGCTTTTTTGCCAACTTTGATTGCTCAAGAAAATATCAACTGGGATGAATCAGGTTCAATTCGTTTAAGATTAAAGCAAGACAATCAGGATGTAGGACATAATTTAACTGTTAGTACAGCACTTTCTGGCTTCGGAGCCAATGATGCAAGTGATCCAAAAAAATCATTATTACATTTTATTGTTTGGCTTGTTAGGCCCTCTTCTTTTGGTAGTATTACAATTAATTCTCTCGATGTTAAAAAGATGCCGGTAATTAATTTTAATTTTGGCCATGAAGGCGATAAAGATTTATTAAGTTTGCTCTATGGATTAAATTGGTCTACAGAGTTCGTTTTGAAAGAACCAATCAAAAATTGGGTTCAAAAACTTGCTATGCCTGAATCAGAATTAAATCAAAATCAAAAATTAGAATGGATAAGAAATAATTTATCTTTTTATTATCATATGGTTGGGACATGTAAGATGGGTATTGAAAAAGACGAAAGTGCTGTTGTTGATTATAAAGGCCTTGTAAGGGGATTTAAAAATTTATATATATTTGATGCATCAATTATGCCAAGAATTCCGAGAGGAATGTTGAATCTTACTGTTTTTGCTATGGCAGAAAAACTTGTTGAAAATTTCATGAAGTTAAAAGGTAAAACTTTTTAAATTTTAAATTGATGTATAACCACCATCTACTAATAGATCAGAGCCTGTTACAAACGAAGAATCGGTACTTGCTAAAAATAAAGCAGCTTTTGCAATTTCTTCAGGCTTACCTAATCTTTTTAAGATATGCTTTTTTTCTAAAAATTCCTTAGCTGTATCCATACTACCATATCCATCAATAAGCAGTGGAGTTTCTACTGCTCCTGGAGATAAGCTATTTACTCTGATACCATGTCGAGCATGATCCAAAGCGAGTGCTTTGGATAACTGAATAATTGCACCTTTCGAAGAACAATAGGCTAATGATTTGCCTGTCACAACTTGCCCAAGTTGTGAAGCAATATTAATTATTGAGCCTTTATTTTGTTCTATCATGTGAGGAATAACTTTTTTACAACATAAAAAAGCACCTGTTAAATTGACATCTAAACTATGTTGCCAGCTTTTTAAGGATAGTTCTGTAATATCAGCAACATCTCCTTTGGTAACAGCATTGTTTACAAGAATATCAATATGCTCGAACCGTTTTATTGTTTCATTTACAACCTCATTGATGGCTTTTTCTGAAGTAATATCACAAGACATGTTTATTTGTTTTTCTGTTTGGTTATTAGTAAAATTAATGTCAGCTACAATGACATGTGCTCCTTGAGCAATAAACTCTTCTGCAATTGCAGCCCCAATACCTCTGCCGCCGCCTGTAACTATTGCAACTTGATTTTTTAATTTACCCATAGCACCCTCCGACTTCTTCCTTAATTCTACATCTTAACTATCACTAATTGGCAACATCTTCACTTTTTTGCCATACATAAAAAATTCTTCCTAGCCAAGCAAGAAGAATTGGAGTTGACCCTGCCCACATAATGAGCCCTGCAATTTCTTGATCTTGAAGTGGGCTTAGGCTACTGATAGGCACTGAGAATTCATATGTTGAATAAATTGGGTAATCACTAAATACAAAAAATGCACCTGGAATTGTTGGGATAATTGACAAGGCAAATACAAAAAATAATCTTAAAGGAAATGGAATGGTATGTGTTTTTGTAAATCTTGGATCAATCCAAAACCAAAATAAAAGAGCTGTAAATATCCAAATAAAATCAATAATCATAGTACCAACTTGATAGCTCTTTAATAGATTTGCAACAAATGGTACATGTGTAATGATTAAGGAAAGGTTGATTAGTAAAAATGGTAAAAATATTTTATTAGCGAATTTAATAATTTTTGACGATAATAAATGATTATAGATTTGATCTGGAATTGACAGAATTAACAATGGAGCAATTATAAACGTATATAAAAGATATTGAGTAACGTGTATGGATAATAAATATCCAGCACCTATGGATCCTATTGGCCAATCAGTCATGATCCAAAATAAGAGGATGCCAATGAAAAAAAATATAGTATGTTTTCTATTTCTTTCTGGATTAATAAATTTAAAATATATTACAATGCATGCAATAATTAACGACCATATTCCAGGGTAATAGCTTGGCTGCCATACCCAGTTGGTATCTGAAATCCCAGAGCACCACCAAGCAAGATTCATTTATAGATTTCCCATTTATTTTCATGAAGTAGCTTTAGATCGGCAACCCATTCTCTTTGTGTGATACCTAATGGATAAATAAAATGCGCTAGATTATCTTTTGTAAAAACTGTTATCCAGCTTGCGTGACTCACTGCATAATTTTCTTGATCAGGGCTTTCTTTTACAAGAATTGCTGGTGGCAATTTTAATTGCTCTTGAAATTTAATTAAATTTTTATCTGTTCCAGTTAAACCTATAAAGTCTTCATGAAAGTTTTTTACCCATTTAGTAATTTTTTGTTTATCTCTATAAGGGTCAGCAGAAATAAAAATTATTTTTGTATTGCGTTGCATATTTAATGGTAGGTTATTATAAGCCCCAGCTAAAACACTTAAATGCATTGGGCAAATATCAGGACAACTAGCATAACCCATTGCGATTAAAGTAATTTGCTCATTTGTATCTTGCTCTAGGGAAAAAATTTCACCTGAACTATTGATTAATTGTACATTATTTTTTTCTAATGATTTTTGGAGCATCCTTGCCTGCAGATTATGATTTTTTTGCTCAATTTTACCAAATGATTTCACTGTATCAGTTTCATTGGTACAAGCAAAAAGAAGAGAAGAACAAAATAAGATGCCTGTTAAAATTTTTATAACATTCATGTTTATTTTTAATTACTTTCTATTCAATATAGTCTTGCATTAACTGTACAATTCTTTTTGAAAAATTGCCTAAGTCTGACACCTTTTCGCCTTCAATTAGTTTTGCTTGATCTAATAATAAAAATGCTAAGTCATCAATATTTTTACTTTTTTTATTCTTGATACTTTTTTGCATTTTTAATATCAATTGATGATTTGGATTAATCTCTAGTACTCGCTTAAAATCTTCATTTAATTGGCCACGTTCTCTTAACATATTAGCAATATTTATATCAAGATCACCATCATCAGAAATGATACATGCCGGACTATCAGCTAATCTCTTCGATATGCGTACATCTTTAATTTCTGTTGATAATTTTTCTTTAAGCCATACTATTAGTGCATCAATATCATTTTTTTCATCACTTTTTTCTGCTTTATTCTTGCTAGGTAACTCTAAATCACCATGTGTTACAGATTTAAATTCAAATTCATTAAAATTATTTACTATTGGTATCCAGACTTCATCAACAGGGTCAGTTAGTAATAGAACATCAATCTTTTTTTCTTTTAAAGATTCTAAATGCGGACTATTTTTTAATTCAGCTATATTTTGGCCTGAAAGATAGTAAATGTATTTTTGCTTCTTAGGCATTTTCAATGTGTATTCTTCTAAGCTTATGGATTCTTTTTTTAGTGAAGTGAACCTTGAAAGCTTTACTATTTTTTCTCTTTGATCTGGATCAGTGTAGATACCTTCTTTAATAACTGAACCAAAATTATTCCAAAAAAGTATATATTTTTCTGGTTCTTTTTCAGCAATTTTAGCTAGCTCTTTAAAAAGTTGATTTACAATTCTTTTATTAATTCTACTTATCATTGGATTAAATTGTAGCGTTTCCCTGCTGACATTAAGAGGTAAATCTTCTGAATCAATTATTCCATGAAGAAATCTAAAATAATTTGGTATTAATTCTTCTATATCATCAGTAATGTATACTCGTCTCACATGTAGTTTTAATTTGTTTTTTATTTCAGGCATAAATAGATCGTATGCTGGCGAAGCGGGAATGAATATTAAACCTATATAACTTAGTTGTCCTTCCGCTTGAAAGTGAATCACTTGCCATGGCTCATCAAATTGACCACTAATATTTTGATAAAATTCTTTATATTGCTCTTGAGTAATATCCTTTTTTTGCCTTGCCCATAATGCCATGCCTGAATTAACTTGTTCTTTCTCGTCATTACTACTTTCGAAATAAATAGGTAAATTCAAATGATCAGAATATTTCTTAATTATTGGCTTTAGTTTTGATATATCTGTATATTCTTTAGATTCATTTTTTAAATCAATTATAATTTTGGTACCTCTTGCAGGTGCTAGTTTGGTCGGGGTTAGTGAAAATTTTTCGGAACCGGTTGAAGACCATAACCAGCTTGTTTTTGAGCCTGCTTTAGTACTGTAAACATCTACCTTACTTGCTACCATGAAAACAGAATAAAACCCAACTCCAAATTGTCCAATAAGTTTTGAGCTATCTGCCTCTTGTGTAGCAATTTTGTCTAAAAAATTGGCTGTACCAGATCGTGCAATTGTACCTAAGTTGTCAGTTAATTCTTTTTTACTCATTCCAATTCCATTATCTTGAATGGTAATTTGCTGGGTATCTTTATTCATAGAAATAGTAACATTTAATTCTGTATCTGCTTCTAAAAGTGTTTTTTCTGTTAGTGCTGCATAACGTAATTTGTCGCATGCATCAGATGCGTTAGATATAAGTTCTCTTAAAAAAATTTGCTTATCTTTATATAATGAATGAGTTACAAGTTGAAGAATTTTACCAACTTCAGCTTGAAAGGATAAATTTTCAGTTGTCATATTACTCTCTATTTTCCACTATTGATCTCGCAAGTACGACCTGAGGATAAAGACTTGCGAGATCAATTATAGATACCTATTTTTCAATAGGCAAGTCAGATCTGTTACCCCATTCAGTCCAAGAGCCATCGTAAACTTTGACATTAGGGTATCCTAAGAGATCTGTTAATACAAACCACGTATGAGTTGCCCTCACTGCAGTTTGACAAAGCGTATATATTGTCTGATTTTTATTAAAGCCTGCATTAGTGTAAACTTTATTTAATTCATTAAAGTCTAAGAATTCTCCATCTGCATTTACATTAGAGACCCAATTAACATTAGATGAGCCTTCAATGTGTCCCCCTCTTTCTGCACGTACATCTCTTCCTGCAAATTCTTCTGGAGACCTTGTATCACATACTAATTTTTCAGGGCTATCAATTGATGCAAGTACCTCATCAACACCTGCAATAATGTTATTATTTGCTTTTCCTGAAAAAGTATAGTCTGTTCCAACTATTGTAGGTATATCTTTTGATGTTGCGTAACCTTTATTTTCCCAAAATGACCATGCACCATCGAGTAAGGCAATCTTTTCATGACCGTAAACTTCTAATGCCCACAAACCACGCGAAGCCCATAAGCTTTTAATTCCATCATATATAATAATTTGTGAATTTGATTTTGCTCCTATACTAGAAAGTACATTTTCTATATGTTCTTTAGGTGGTATCATTCCTGCTACTCCACCAGAATTCTCTTGTTGAAAAGCTGTTTTTGGATTTACATTAATAGAACCAGGGATATGACCAGCAATATAATCTTCTTCAGATCTTACATCGATAACAATTAAATTATCATTATCGATATTTTTATTAAGCCAGTTAGCAGTAACTAATCGATCGGCTGATGAGTAACCTCTATCTTCAAAATCATTATTGCTTGTATTAATAGCAGCATCACCGCTAGAGCAAGCTAAAAGTATTGTTGTTATTAAAGCAATGCTTATAATAAAATATTTTTTATTTTTAAAATTTATAGCGCTTAACATATCTTGTTATCCTTTCGTTTTTAAATTGATTAATAATTTAAATCTTTGTTAAAAGAATCGTCCATTCACCTGCTGCAGATTCATTAACTTCACATGCAAAGCCTCTTTTAATTGCTTCGGGAGGAATTGTTGATAATGCAGGAGGATGATCAGTGATTACCTCTATTGATTCAAAATGATTTTTTTTATTATCTAAAAATTTATTTGTCTTTATCATTGGATAGGGACAAATTTCTCCCCGAACATCTAAAGTATGCTTTGTAGACATTAATATTTTCCAATCATGAATTTTTAATATTTATTAATAGTGACTTTATTGATTAATAAAGTCAAGTATATATTTTATTTTTTTTTGTATTGCTCTAATTTATCTATAGTATGGTAATGGTATTAAAGGTTTTGAATATTTATGAAATATCTTAATGCATATTCATTTTCAATTTTTGTCATAATATATACATTATTTAATATTGCACTTGGTGCAATGGTCCGTGCTACTGGTTCTGGTGCTGGTTGTGGTGTTTCATGGCCATCATGCAATGGTCAAATTGTTATTTCTGGTACGTCTCATCATGAATTGATAGAATACTCACATCGAATATCCAGCGGGATAGATCTTCTTCTTGTAGCCATTCTTTTATTTGTGGTTTTAAAAAATTTTGATAGTCATCTTCCTAAGCTGCTAGCTTTTTTATCATTTTGTTTCATCTTATTAGAGGCAGGAATTGGAGCGTTAATAGTACTTTTCCAATGGGTTGCAGATGATGCTTCTTTAGGAAGATCAATCATTGTACCATTTCATTTAATCAATACTTTTTTTCTTATGTTTTTTTTAGTAGCTACTAGTTGGTCTTTGTTGCAGCGACCAAGTATTTCTTTGAATTATGCTTTGATTAATCAAAAATATTGGAAGAAATTTTTATTTGGAATAGCACTTTTCTTTTTACTTAGTATTTCTGGAGCCACTACTGCTTTAGCAGATACTTTATTCTCAGTTGGTGATTTGAAATCTGAATTTTTAATGGATATCTCAAGTAGGGCTCATTTATTGACTCGTATTCGTATTTTACATCCCTTGATAGCAATATTTACTCTTGTTTGGTTGATTATTTATTCACAAAAAATTGCTGCTATCAATAATGTACTTATTTTAAGAAGATTATCCTTCATGATACTAGTGCTTTTTTTAATTGAATTACTAGTTGGTCTACTTAATGTTATTTTTTTAACACCATTATCATTACAAATAATTCATTTATTGCTTGCTCATTTTATTTGGATTGTGTTAGTTCTTTTTTTCTTAGAGGGATTAAAGAATTTTCAGTATAAATAAATTATTTATTTAGATTTACTTCTCGTATTAATTGTAATTTCCCAAATTTCATCCTTTGGTGGGGCAAACGAACAATTCATACCTGCTTGCGCAGCAAGTGGAACAATAAATTTCATGATTGTCTCATGCTCTGTTTTAATTAAAATCGATGCATTAACTATTGGATTATTTATTAATTCGTGAGCTTGCTTCATTTGTTTTGAAAGCTCGATGCCAACTAGATCTATAATTTTAATATTCATTTGATAGTTCTTACATTAACTTAGTTATTATTTTTGATCCTATAAATGCGCCAATAAATAATGAGAAAGCAAAGACCCAGCCACTCAATGCTAATGATGGTATTGCTGAAAAAAATGCTCCAATTGTACAACCAATTGCAAGTCCTGCTCCATAACCCATTCCAATACCGCCAATAAAAGATTGAATGTACCTAATAAAAGATTTTGAGATTCTCAATTTAAATTCATTGGCTATTAATGCTGCTGAGAATGAACCAACAATGATACCAGTATTCATAAAAAAATGATTATGAGCAAAAAAATTACCTGTCATCATTTCATCCAATGAACATCCACCAAAACTTGATATACCTTTTAAAGATGGAGTTGCGATACCAAAAAAATCTCCAATATATGCACCCCATCTTGAAATTTCTCCAACAACTCCTAATGGGGCAAATCTGGTGAATACAATAATGTTAATGATAGCAAGAACACTTGCTCCAATAACTGGGCTCCAGCCATCTTTAAAAATTTTTGTTAATATTGGATAAAAATTCTGGATAAAATTTGTTTTTTGTTCTGAGATATTTTTTTGTACTTTTGTGATAGTTGGTGGAATAAAAGTTGGTACAGATGTTTCAATTTTTACGATTGCAATATAAGCAATAAGTAATAAGGACAAGCTAATAAAGATTGCTGCTGAGTAGCCAATTTCATTTGGCAGCCAGGTTAAGGGATCTTCGTTTATTGAAAATTGCCACCACCAATTCCATGTTTGGTTTAATATAAAGTTACCAATAATTATTCCAATCATTGCAACCCATGATGTAAGATATCCTTCTCCCATTCTATATAATGAACCTGAGACACAACCACCAGCCAACACCATGCCTACACCAAATAATAATCCTCCTGCAATAGTCGCAATACCAACAGGTAAAATATTGCCAGTGCTAGGAATACTGACACCATTAGGCTCAGGATATATGCCAGACATTATCATTGTAAATCCAATAATTGCTATACCAAGTCCTGCTAAAATTCCTTTCATTGTTGTGCCTTGTTTCATTAAAAATAAATCTCTAAAACCAGACGCAAAGCATAATCGGCTTCTTTGTAGCACAAAGCCGACAGATAGTCCAATGAGCCAGAATATTTGTAATGTTTGTCCTAAATTATTAGCAATGAAGTATATTGTGACTAAAAAAACTATAAGTAATAAAATTTTTGCACTGTATCTATTATTTATTGGGAGTATTGGATTTTGGATTGTCAATTTTTTACCTTGAAATTATTTTCTTACTACGGTCATTATAATGATTGGTATTAGGAATGCAATCAGCAAAATAATAAATACTGTTAACGCTAACTGTGGATTTGTTAATAGTTTGTCACCAACAAAAACCAATAAGCTTATTGGGATAATCATTCCAAGAAATGTAGCAAGATTAAATTTTATTAAGTTAATTGATGTAAGGCCGGCACAATAACTGACTAAATCAAAACTAAATGTTGGTATAAATCTTAACACTATGATTGTGCTGAAGCCAAAATTATCACTAAATTTATCAAATTGTTGAAGATTTTTTTTAGTAGTAATTTTTTCAACTACTGGTCTTCCCCATTTTTTTGCAATGAGAAATGCTATAACTGCACCAATTTGTGCACCAATTAATGAGTAGATGGTTCCTAATAAAGTACCAAAACTTAATCCTGCAGCGATGCCTAATGGAGTTGATGGTATAGGTGAAATTACAATTGCTAGAATCACCAATAGAATATATACTACTGGCCCATAATTACCATAACTTTGTATCCAGGTTTTGATTGATTCAGCTTCGAAATCAAAATAATAAGATAAGACAAAATTAAATATTCCTGAAAAAACTAGACCAGCAATACAGAAAATAACTAAATATTTTATGGCTTCTTTTGTAAGCAGTGCGTTTATTTGATTTATGAGTTGATTCATATTTCATTTACCTAACTTCATATTTAAAGTTTATGCATTTAATAGTAAAAATTCAAATTCATAAACTTTTTTTATTTGACTTTAATTCTGCCTTAGAGTAATATTGGCTACTATAGTATCGAATGAAATATTTGGGGAAGTTGGTGTAATTCCAACGCTGTCCCGCAACTGTGAATAAGAATTTTCTTAAAGCCAGATTACCAAAATGTTCATTTGTTTTTCGTGTAACTGCGAGGACAGTAGGCGATGATTCATATATCCTTTAGACATATTTTTATAGAAAATCAGCCTCTTTCTTGCTTTGCATTTATTACGTAGCAAGTAGGTTTTTAATGTTTCATATTGTATTTAATAGTAGTATCAAAAATAATTTTTTTGCTTCATTTGCTTCGATGGTTTTGCTATGCACTATAATGATTTCTTGTACCAGTAATTCAAATGATGCAAAGGTGGCAAAACAAGTTGACTCATCATATTCTGTTTCATTTACCGATGAAATAGGTATAAAAACATTTATAGAGACACCAAAGAAAATTGCATCATTTTCTCCTGAAATAACAGAAATTATCTTTGCTTTAGGTAGCGGTGATAAAGTGATTGCAGTCAATGATTCTTCAGATTATCCTATTGAAATAGAAGCATTGCCAAAACTTGGCTTTATGAGTATTAATGCCGAATCTATTATTCAATATGAACCAAATTTAATAGTGCTTACAGCTGGCTTTGAAGATGTTGCTCAAAAATTAGATGACTTAGGCTATCAAGTTTTATTTTTAGATTCCCCAAAAAATATTGATGGTTTGTATAGAAATATAAATATTTTAGGAAGAATCTTAAAACAAGAATCTGCTAGTGAGAATCTTATTACACAATTACAATCTCAAGTTCAAGAAGCAGTATCGAAAGTTCGTCAATTAGGCGACTCTGATAAGAGAAGTGTTTTTTTGGAAATTGATCCAACACTTTATACTGTTAGTGATGATTCTTTGATAGGCCATTTATTAGGTTTAGCTAATGTTGTTAATATTGCAGGCTCAGTGGACGGTAGTTATCCTCAGTTGACTTTAGAGTTTATTATCGATAGCGACCCGGACATAATTTTATTAGCAGATACTGATTTTGGTGGTTCTGTTGAAAACACTTTGGCTAGAAATGGCTGGGGAAATCTTAGTGCAGTTAAAAATAAACAGATATTTGCAATAGAAGCAGATTGGATAAGTAGAGCAGGACCTCGTTTTATATTAGGGCTAAAGCAAATTATTTCATTAGTGTATGGATTTGAGTTTATAGATTAATGTTGAAAATTAAAAATCAATTTACTAACATGTTACTGACTTCAACTATTTTAGTTTTAACTTTGTTGGTTGTTATTTTCTTTTCACTAATAATTGGTGTTGCAGATATTCCTGTAATCATAGTTGCCAAATCACTGATGAGTTTTTTTCCATTTATTTTTAATGATTTTATCATTAGTGATAACTGGCATCAAATTATTTATGAGATTCGTTTTCCACGTATTGTTGCAGCAGGTATTGTTGGTGCAGGTTTAAGCTGTGCAGGGCTAACATACCAAGGAGTTTTTCGTAACCATCTTGCTGATCCATATCTTTTAGGAATTGCTTCTGGTTCTGCCTTAGCGGTTACTATTGCAAACTATTTTATTCCTGCAACTACTTTGTTTTCATTCCTTTGGGTGCAGCTATTTGCTTTTTTTGGTGGGCTAATAGTAATTTGTTGTGTTTATTTCATAAGTTTTTTTACATTAAGTAGAAATTTTTCTACGGTTATTTTAGCCGGCATTGCGCTTTCATCATTATGTACTGCACTAACTTTTTTCTTACTTATGATTCAAAGTGAGAAAAGTCTTTCAATTCTTTCATTCCTTTTTGGCAGCTTCAATACTGTGGATTGGGAGGTAGTAGTATATGCTTCTCCAATAATTTTATGTGGAATATTTTTTCTTAGCTTTTATGGAAGAACATTAAATATTCTTCAAATTGGTTTAGAAGAGTCAAAGACCTTAGGAATAGATGCGCACAAAATGAATGTCATATTAATATTTGTAGCATCTATTATGACATGCTCTGCTGTTGCCCTTGCAGGTATTATTGGTTTTGTTGGCCTGGTTATCCCTCATTTGTGCAGATTACTTTTTGGTAATGATTATCAAAGGTTAATTATTTTCTCTGGATTTATAGGAGCAATTTTTTTAATCCTTGTTGATGATTCAGTTCGAACAGTCATTGCTCCTCAAGAAATACCAATTGGAGCGATGACTGCTTTAGTAGGTAGCCCACTGTTTATCTATTTTTTAGTTATTAAAAAAAGGAATTATGATTTATGAAACAGTTTGCATCTGTGAGTATCTGTAATTTAACTTTACATAAGTCTAATTCTATTATATTAAATAATATAAATTTAGACATAGAATCTGGATGCTTAACAAGTATTATTGGTCCTACTGGCACTGGAAAAACATCTTTATTAAGGTCTATTATGAAATTTGAAAAAATTTCTTCTGAGAACATTTTAATTTTTGGTGAAACTATTGCTAATTTAAAATTAAGTGAAATAGCTAGAAAAATAGCATTTATCCATCAAGATTCTGTATTACCTGGTGGTTTATTAGTGAAAGATTATGTTCTTTTTGGCAGATACCCATATCTTGGTTTTTTTGAAAATACAAATGTGCAAGATTATACAATTGTAGAGAATGCCTTGAACCAAGTTAATTGTTATAAATTTTATAACAGGGAATTAATTACTTTATCCGGGGGAGAACAACAATTAGTTATCATTGCTCGAGCTATTGCTCAACAAACGCCAATTATTATTCTTGATGAACCAACTGCCAATCTTGACTTTGGCTTGAGTGCAAAATTAATGAGCATATTACAACATCTTGCACATGATGAACAAAAGACAATTATAATTGCAACTCATGATATTAATAATGCTATTAAATTTAGTGATAAATTAGTTTTATTAAAAAAAGGTAAAATTATTGCCCATGGAAATACTGAGCATGCTATTAATAATTCAAATATAAGAGATTTATACGGCTCTAATGTAAAATTAACTACTACTCTAAATGGCGAAACTGTTATTGACAGCAATTATTAGTTATCTTTTATTAAAATGGAGCGGGAGATGGGGATCGAACCCACGGCCTATTGCTTGGGAAGCAACCGCTCTACCACTGAGCTACTCCCGCTCAAAGCATTTAATACATAGTACTTTACTTTTTCTGAAGAAATAATTCAAAAAATTGAATATTTCTATGCATTTATAACTTGGTCGTCTATTATTATAAAAATATTAAGCTTTAATAGTTATTTAATATTTTTATGCTCGCAAAATTTTTTCCTAATATTTATGAAGGCTGGGTAGTTATTTTTTCTCAGGCTATGATTACTACCTTAGTTGGTGGTGCATTTTTTTATGGCTTTGGAGCAGTTTTTAATCCAATTGTTGATGAGTTTGGTTGGAGTATCGCTTTTGTTTCCTTTGCTTTTTCATTAAGGTCTGAGGCAGGAGGATTAGTTGCTCCAATTATTGGAATTATGATCGATAATATCGGAGCAAGAATTGTAATTCTTGGAGGAATTATTTTTGTCATTATTGGTGTTTTATTACTCTCGTATATGGAAACTCAGATTGAATTCATCATATCGATTCTCTTTATTGCTTTAGGAATTAGCGCTGCATCCGGACCTGTAGGTACAGTTGCTGCAACTACTTGGTTTGAAAAACGTAGAGCGAAGGCACTTGCTTTTTTATCAGTTGGCGGTGCAGGTGCTGGCATGATGGCATTGCCTGTTGCTTGGTTAGTTGATGAAGTTGGTTGGAGACTTGCATTGCGTATTACAGCACTTATTGTATTATCGGTAGGATTATTTTTAGGTCCATCTATTAAATTAAGACCGTTCAATCATCATCAGCCTCTTGACGGCATTAAAGATAAAAATACTGACACATCCATTGATATTGCTAATCAGGGAATCAATGCTAAGCAAGCTATTTTTACACAGGGATTTATCTTTTTGTCGCTTGGATTTATTTTGCTTGGCTTTGGTTGGACTGCACTAATTATACATCAAATTCCTTTTTTAGAATCATTAGGTGCTGATAAAACTCTTGCTGGTGGGGTGGTGGTTTTGTTTTCAATTTTTTCTATAATTGGAAGGCTGGCTGGTGGTTATTTTGGAGATAAATATGAAAAAACAAAAGTTTTATCTATAGCAATGATGGTAATGGCAGTAGGAATTTTTGCTTTAGGTTTATGTAATACTTTGGTTCAAGCAATTACTGTAACTTGTCTTGTAGCCCCTGGTTTTGGTGCAACTGCTCCTTTACGTCCTGCCATTTTAGCTGATTTTTTTGGAATCAAATCATTAGGTACTATTGCAGGATTATCAAGACTGTTTGTAACTATTGGCTCTTTTGGTGGGCCAGTTGTAGTAGGTTATGCAGTCGATTTAACAGGTTCTTATCAAATTGGATGGTTCGTTGTTTCTATTCCTGTTGTTTTTGCTGTACCTGTTATGCTTTTCGCAAGAAAGCCAGCTATTAGTCCATGATTTAAATAACTATTAGTCCATGATTTAAATAATGGGACCGCCTTTATCAAGAACAGTGCCTTCTAAGTTGATAATTACAGGTTTTTCTTCGCAATAGCCACCAAATTCACACTTATCAAATTGAAATGTATTTTGTTCTTTATTAAAATTAATTGACCATGCGCCAATCATATATTTTTTATTATTTACATCTTCTAGTATGTCTCGTAATGCTTGTAATTCTTTTTCACCCATTTTTATTTCCCTTTATTATTAGATTAATTATATGAAATTTTTTTAGTTATATTTCTTTAATTTATTTCTATAAGTTAGACTACTCGTATAATTGATAATATAACATGAATTGCAAGAGGGTAAAACAAAAGATGAATGATAAACATTCACTAGGGAATTTTTACGAAGATCTATATCCCGGATTAGATATAAATCATGCTACCCCTAGAACAGTTACTGAAGGAGATCAATCATTATACATTGCTCTTACTGCAAGCCGTTTTCCTTTACATTGTGATGCAGAATTTGCTCGCTTGATTGGTTTTCAACGAGAAGTTGTTAACGATTTACTTGTTTTTCATATTATATTTGGGAATTCTGTACCAGATATTTCTTTAAATGCAATTGCTAATTTAGGCTATGCGGACGTTCGTTTTGGAGTAATTGTTTATCCAGGTGATACTCTTCGATCGGTAACAAAAGTACTAGCAAGAAAAGAATCTAGCAAAGGTAATACTGGAGTGGTTTGGGTGCAAACTATTGGTTTTAATCAGCATAATGACGAAGTCTTACGCTTTACTAGATGGGTTCTTATGGCAAAAAAAGATATCAATAGTAAGACAGAAGATTCTGAACGGATTGCTACTCCTAGCCAAGTTGACGTTGAAAATTATTTTATTCCTAGTGAATTACAAGTAAATAACTTTTCTAAAGAAGTAACAGGTGGAAAATGGCTCTGGAATGATTATAAAGAAGGAGAAAGAATTTATCATGTTGAGGGTGTTGCTATTGAGGAAGCAGAACATCAAATGGCTGCAAGGTTATATCAAAATACAGCCAGAGCACACTTTAATGCGTATGCTTTAAAAGATAGTCTTTTTGGCAAAAGAGTAATTTATGGAGGGCATGTTATCTCTGTTGCGAGAGAATTATCATATAATGGCCTAGAAAATGCTCTGAGAATTGTTGCATGCAATAGTGGCACGCATAGTAATCCTGCTTTTGCAGGTGATACAATTTTTGCTTTTACAGATGTCATTCAATCTATAAATTTAGATAGCAAAGAAATTGGTGCATTAAGATTGAGATTAATTGCCCTGAAAAACCTTGACCCAATGAAAGAAGAGGTAGATATTAAAATAGAAAAGGATGGTAAAGAAAGTTATCACCCTGCAGTGGTATTGGATTTTGATTATACAATATTAATGCCAAAGCATTAGTTAGTATATTTCGGGAGGAATTTGTAATGGTTTTATCTCAAGAAACTTCAGTTGCTGATAGTCAAAAACTTAATGATTTAATTGACACATTAAACCAATATATGGATTTAATCATTAAAAATGCTCAAGATTTGACTAATAATGGAAAAGATATCGATAATTTTCAAAAACTTACTGAAGATATTGCATATTTAACTACGCAAATTCGTGCTGCTAAAGAAATGAATAATTTTAATTTACGGATGTCTGCCACAGGCCAAGATGATAATCATAATACTCAAATGACATCTTTGTATTTAGCTGATGTTTACCAAGCAATGCAAATTTTTATTACAGAACATACTAGACAGCTGAACTTAAACACTAATGAATTTAATGATTTAACTGGAGAGAACTTTAACCAAATTTATCAATCATTAACTTCTGAATTAAGTATCCGTAATCTTGGGAAATCAGTTATTGAATCTTTTGGAATTAATAATGTAAATCTTGAGGATGAAGTCGCAACATTAACAAGAGAAATGGCTAGAGATTTTGCAAAAAAAGAAGTCATGCCTATAGCACAAGATATTCATAGAAATGATCTCTTGGTACCAGATGAGCTAATTAAAAAATTCTCTGAGCAGGGGTTCTTTGGTTCTTCGATTCCAACAGAATATGGTGGAACTGGCATGGGTGATTTATCAATGATAATTATTACTGAAGAATTATCTGCAGCTTCTTTAGCCGCTGCAGGGTCTTTGTCCACACGACCAGAAATTCTTACGAAAGCATTACTTGCTGGTGGCACTGAAAAACAGCGTAATGAATGGCTACCAAAAATTGCAAATGGAGAAGTATTAGTTGCAATTGCAGTTACTGAACCAGATATAGGTTCAGATGTCAGCGCTTTGCAAACTAAGGCTGAACCGTCTGAAGTAAATGGTGAAAAGGGCTGGTTGATTAATGGTGCAAAAGCATGGAGTACATTCTCAGGTAAAGCAAATGTCCTAGCATTACTTGCCAGGACTGATCCTGATTATAGTAAGGGGGCGAAAGGGCTTTCATTATTTATTGTACCCAAGGAATCTTTTGGCGATGAACATCAATGGGAATTTAAACAAGAAAATGGTGGGCTAATACAAGGAACTGCTAACCCTACACCTGGTTACAGAGGTATGCATTCTTACACGTTATCTCTAGAAAATATTTGGGTCTCCCATGCTAATTTAGTTGGAGAAGATAATGGTGTTAATAATGGTTTTTATTTACAGATGGGTGGTTTTGCTGTAGGTCGTTTACAAACAGGTGGCAGAGCCGTTGGACTTGCTCAGGCAGCTTTAGAAAAAGCATGTATTTATGTAAGTGAAAGAGAGCAATTTAAAAATAAATTATCAGAATATCAACTAACTCAATATAAAATTGGCAAAATGGCAACTTCAATTGCTGCTGCTCGACATTTGACTTATGCTGCAGCAAGAGATTTTCACACTCGTTCAATTGAAGCAGCAATGTCTAAGTTATTAGCATGCGATATAGCTGGAGAAGTTACTCGTGAAGCATTACTTTTGCATGGTGGATGGGGTTACTCCGAAGAAGATCCTATATCTCGCTATGTTGTTGATGCATTAGTTTTACCAATTTTTGAAGGGGTAAAGCCTGTCCTTGAGCTGAAGGTTATTGGAAGAGAGTTACTTTCTAAAAAGTAGTATAGATATATAAATATGTTAAAGATTGCCATTGCTTCTGACCACGCTGGATACTTGTATAAAGAATTAGTTAGAGATTATTTACATGGAAAATCAATAGAGATTATTGATTTTGGGACTAGCTCTACAGATTCTGTAGATTATCCAATTTTTATTAGACCCGCAGCAATTGCTGTTGCGAATGGGAATGTGGATTATGGCATTATTTTTGGTGGTTCAGGTAACGGGGAAGCAATGGTTGCAAACAGGATTCAAGGGATAAGATGTGCTATTGCATGGAATTTACTTTCAGCAGAATATGCGAAAAAACACAACAATGCTAATATGCTTTCTCTTGGTCAAAGATTAATTGCTAAAGATGATTTATTTCCAATAGTAGATAAATGGATGAATTCTTCTTTTGAGGCTGGTCGCCATGCAAAAAGGATTGACATGATAGATGAAAGCTAATTATTTTCGTATATCTTTATGATTTGTATGTCTTCTTTGCTAGTGACATTAATGCATAGATTGCACAATGTGCATTCATCAATGTATTCCATATTTATGCCAATTTCTTCATTTTCAAGTGCAAAAATATCGACTGGGCAAGATTCTACGACTTGCTTGGACAGTTCAGTATCTTTTTTAAGCTTGTTGCTAATTTTTATATCAATGAACATTCCATTTGGCATAATTATTCCTCGCCTATGAGTTCTTTTAATTTTATTGGCATTTCTTCTATTCGCTCTACGACTGTAATGCCAGCTTCTGTCATTCTTATGATTTTTTCTTCTGTTGTGTCTGCTTTTCCCTCAACAATAGTTCCAGCATGTCCAAATCTCATACCTGGCATTGTATCCATAAATTTACCAGCCATAAATGCAACTACTGGCAGTTTTCTCTTTGATTGCTTCACATATTCTGCTAAAAGTAATTCTGCTCTTCCACCTGGCTCTGAATAGATTGCTATACCTTTTGTTTCATCATCATTATCAAATAATGGCATCAGCTCAGCATAAGAAGAACCAATGATTACATCTCCACCAATTGAAACAGCAGTACTGATGCCTAAACCAGCAGCAGAAAGACTGTTAGCAATTTCTACTGTCATCCCTCCAGAACGAGACATGACTCCTATCTTACCCGGTTCAAATGCTCTTTTTGTTGCTTCAGCAGATCCACCTATACCCCCCATTCTTGATTTTCCAGGGCTAATAATTCCTAGGCAATTTGGTCCTATGATTCTTGCTTCTTTTTCTTTTGCATACTCAACAAATTGGGCAACTTGTTTCCTGGGTATTCTCTCAGTGACAACAACAATAAGTTTAATATCTGCATCTAATGCTTCCATTACTGCATCAGCAGTAAATGCTGGAGGCACAACTATAATTGAGCCATCAATTTTTTGTTTATCGGTAAATGCTTTTACTGTATCTTCAACGGGTAC
>JAQWMB010000003.1 GCA_029246995.1 Dehalococcoidia bacterium
TTTTTTTTTTCAATATATAATATGGCCCATTTCTTATCATCAATAATATGTCCTTTAACTAATTTATCGATGATAAGAAATTTTTCTTCACTTGATATATCTAATTTATTTAGCTCATTCTCAAAATTTTTTTTTGTCCAATGCTTTCGATTGATCAATTTTGTAATTTTTAGATTTTGTTTTGATGAATTCACTTATTGTTTATCCTTTGATTCTCCTCCAAATAATGGTTGTGTGATTTTTTCATCAACAATTTTTTCATCAACAATTTTAGTCGATTGTGATTTCTTTTGTTGAACTATTGGATTTGAAAGTCTTAAACCTATTTTTTCTCTTAATAGATTTTCTATTTTGAAGCTTAACTCTTTATTTTCACTTAGATATTTAGCAACATTTAATTTCCCTTGTCCTAATTTTATATCTCCATATGAGTAATGAGAACCAGATTTTTGTACTATTTCATGCTCGGATGCTAAGTCTAGTATGTCTCCTTCTTTATCTACACCTTTTCGTTCACTTGTGAACATGATATCAAATTCTGATTGTCGAAATGGTGGTGCGACCTTATTTTTAACTACTTTACATCTCACTCTATTGCCTATAAACACAGTTCCTGATTTTAAACTTTCTATTCTACGTATTTCTATTCTAACAGATGAATAAAATTTTAATGCTCTGCCTCCTGGAGTTACTTCAGGGTTGCCAAAAACTACTCCAATTTTTTCTCTGAGTTGATTAATAAATACTAATGCTGTCTTACTTTTTGCTGTTGCTCCGGTTAATTTTCTTAATGCTTGTGACATTAATCTAGCTTGAAGTCCAGGTAATGAATCACCCATATCACCTTCAATTTCTGCACGTGGAACTAGTGCTGCTACGGAATCTATGACTATTAGGTCTAAGGTATTAGATCTAACTAGTGCTTCACATATTTCTAATGCTTGCTCACCTGTATCTGGTTGTGAAATTAGTAATTCTTTTGTATTAATACCACATGCTGCTGCATATTCCGGATCTAAGGCATGTTCCACATCTATATATGCTGCTAATCCACCTTCTTTTTGTGACTCTGCAATTATATTTTGTGCAAGTGTTGATTTTCCTGCTGATTCTGGACCATATATTTCTGTAATACGCCCTTTTGGGATTCCACCAACACCTAAAGCCATATCTAACGACAGTATTCCTGTAGGAATTACATCAGTGTTATTGTCAATATCTTTATCTCCTAAACGCATTATTGCACCCTTGCCAAAATCTTTTGTAATTTGATCTAGAGTTTTAGATAAATTTTCTGGTGATTGGTTCTTTTTGTTCATTTCTATACCTTTCTGAATATATTAATAATAGAACAATTGTTCTATTATTGTCAATATACTAATAAGCATTTTATTAGAAATTTGCCGATTCAAGAACGCGCACTATGGAAGATAATAGAATAATGGCTACTAATGGAGAAAGATCAAGCATCCCAAATGTAGGGAGGACTTTACGTATAGGTTCTATGATTGGTTCAGTAAGGGAATCAAGTGAACGAATCAAAGCATTATTTTGATCAATGGGAAACCAGCTAACGATTGCTCGCATAAAAATTGCAAAATATAAAAGTCTAACAATTAATGCTATGAAATCTATAAAAATGTTCAATGTTTTATCCTTAATAAATTAATTTTACTAATTATTAGCTAGTTCAGTAGCTCTATCGAAAGCTGCATGAATAGCTGAATCTATTATTTCATCTAATTGTTTATCGTCAAGTTTAGTTAATGCTGCTTCAGTTGTTCCTCCTGGAGATGTGACTGATTCTCTTAATTTATTTAATGATTCTTGTGATTGCAGGGCATAATCTGCTGAGCCTAAAAAAGTAGCAAGGACTAATTGTTCTGCATCTTTTTTATTAATACCTAGTTTAATAGCTGATTGAATTATGTATTCCATAAATAGAAAAACATATGCTGGGCCTGAGCCATGTATTGCAGTAGCTGCATCTAGAGTCTTTTCATCTGATACCTCTATAACAACTTTCGAAAATGATTGCAAAATAGCTTCTGTAATCGCGATATCTTCTGTGCTTACTTGCTTGCTAGTCGTATAAACACTTACGCCTAAGCCTATTGCTGCAAGTATATTTGGCATAACTCTAATAACAGGATGATTGTTGATTTTTTGTTCAATTGTTGCGATTGTAGTGCCTGCAGCAATTGAAATGACTATTGTTTTTGGTGAAATGTTTTTTGATAAGTCGCTCAGAACTTGCTCAACTTGTTGTGGTTTTACTGCTAAAATAACAACCTTTTCATTGTTCAGCAGATCAAGGCGATGATGAACTTGAATATTATATTTTTTTAACTGATTTATTTTTTCAGTATCGATTTCTATAACTGATATATCATTGGGTTTAAATTGATTTGTATTGAGCATACCTTTTATTATTGCTTCACCCATAAATCCGCCACCTATAATGCCTATTTTCATGATATGACTGATCCATTTCTTTCAAAAATTAATCTACCAATTCTTAACGATGTTGCACCTTCTTCAAGTGCTATTTTATAATCATTTGTCATTCCCATGGACAATTCATCTAAGTCGTATTTATTTGCTAAAAATTTTAATTCTTGAAAAATTTTTCTAGAATCTTCAGCATTACTTGATAATGGCGCAATTGTCATAAGCCCTTTTATTTTTACTGCTTTACTTTTTTTACATTTTAGCAAGAATGGCTCTAGCTCATTGACTAATATGCCTTTTTTTTGCTCTTCTCTTGCAATATTTACCTGTATAAAACATTCTAATCTATTAGCTATAGCAATATTATGGTTTGTTGGTATTTTTCCATAATAACTTTCTATAGTTTCAAGAAGTTTTAAGGAATTTAATGAATGAAGGGTACTAATATAGGGAATCAATTTAGCAACCTTGTTTGTCTGAAGATGACCTATAAAATGCCAATTTATAGTTAGTGGTTGATCTTTGTTATTAATATTTTTTATCTTACGATTTATTTCTTGGACTTTATTTTCTCCAAAATCTTGATGTCCTAAGTCGTATAAAGTTTTTATATCATCAATATTTCTCCCTTTTGAAACAGCAATAGTAGTTATTGAATGATAATCTTTGTGAATTAAATCACATATTTTTTTTATTTCTTGCTGTAAATTATTAAAATTATTTTTGATGAAGATCGTCAAAAGATTATCCATAAAATAAATAATGCAATACCCAAACCTGTGAGCAAAAGAAACAAAACAGGTAAAATAATTCGATATGTTCCTATTGTCATATCTACGAAGTCTTTCCAGGTTCCTGAGCGAGGATCATTTGGGTCTTGCCAGGGCATTTTTCACCTCATTAAATAAGCTTAAATATACTGCTCATTAAATAGTTTTTGTTGTTGGTGATTATTTGCTGGATTAGAAGATAGCTCTTGAAGTTCATGGGACATTTGATCGATAGAAATAAAATCTTGATAAGTGCTTGCATAACGAACGTAAGAGATTAAATCCAGCCTACTGAGATGGCTGATTACCATCTTGCTAATAATTTTAGTAGAAACTTCGTTTATATCAGAATCATTAATTGTTTGGGTGATATCTTCAAGAATTGCATTTAATGAATTTGTTGGAATTGGTCTTTTGGATGTCGCTATGGATAGACTGTTGAGTAGTTTTTTCTCTTCAAATTTTTCTCGTCGATTATCTCTCTTAATGACCATTGTGTTTCTTAATAGTAACTTTTCAACTGAGTTGAATTTTTTATTACAGCTTATGCATTTATGCATTCTGTATGTCGTAGTTTCTTTTTTTTCTATTGCAATGATTTTTGATTTGTTGTTACAAAAAGGGCAACTCATTTACATTAATATCCTTAAAAAATATGACTAAAAATAATTTAGTACTTTGTTTAATTGATAGCAATCAATAACATCAACATTTCTTCACAGAAGTTTCAACGTTATATAAAAATTATCTTAAAGGAAAATTTTTTCTTAAAAAAGTCGGCAAATCGGATGGACTATTTGCTGTATCTTCAACTTGAAGATCTGCTAATTTTATAGGCTCAATCTCTTGTTCTACTATTTCTGAGTTTAATGTTAGACTTGGCCCTGTACTAAAACCAGTGGCGATAATAGTTAATCTGACTTCATCAGAAAGTTCATGATCTATTGCTGCACCAAAAATAATTTCAGCATCAGGATCAACGACTTCTGCGACTACCCTTGCGGCGGTATCAAGCTCTCTTAGTGTAAAATCAGCAGGACCAGCGATATTAAATAATACTCCTGTTGAACCAGTAATATCGACTTCTAAAAGTGGATTAGCAATAGCATTTCTAGCAGCTTCGACAGCTCTATTTTCGCCCCGTCCTGAGCCAATAGCCATTAAAGCCGGACCTGCATTTGACATGATTTTTCGTACGTCAGCAAAATCTAAGTTGACAAGTCCTGGTTTAGTAATTAATTCACTTATTCCTTGAATAGCTTGCTGTAAAATATTATCAGCAGTTTCAAATCCTTCTTCAACAGATGCATCTTCGCCACATATTTGTAGCAAGCGATCGTTAGGAATTACAATTAATGTATCAACTTTTTCTTGTAAATCCCTAATGCCTTCTTCAGCAATTTGTCTTCGTTTGCTTCCTTCAAAAATAAATGGTCTTGTTACTACACCTATGGTAAGTGCACCTAATTCACGTGCAACTTCAGCAATAATTGGAGCTGCACCAGTACCTGTGCCACCACCAAGACAGGCAGTCACAAAAACCATCTCAGCATTATCTAATGCATCCGTAATAAGTTCTCTAGATTCATCTGCAGCTCTTCTCCCTTGCACTGGATCACTTCCTGCACCTAGGCCTCTTGTAACATGAGTGCCTATTTGAACTTTGTGTTCTGCAATACTGTTGTTTAAAGCTTGCAAGTCAGTATTTACTGCTAAATACTGAACACCTTCAAGTTTATTTTCAACCATTCTAGTGACTGCATTTGAGCCACCACCACCGACTCCTACAACTTTAATGGGAGGTAGCACAGCTTTGTCTTCTTTAATCACTGCTTTACGATTAGCATTCATACTTTTTTTCCTTTTATTTTTTTTCTTTTTTATATTTGCAATTTCTTTTAATTTATTTGATAATCCAGATTCTACATTATCAAATAAATTATCATTTTTGATCAGTTTTTCTATATTATCTTCATCATCAATTATATTATTCTGTTCGTCTACTTCTTTTTCAAGACTTTCAATTGAAAAATTTTCTTCATTAGATAAATCATTCACTTCTTGAAATTCTTCAATTGGGTCTGAGTCACTAAGAAATTTTTCAGTTAAATCATTAGAAATTTGATTATTATCATGATTGGACAAGTCTACTTCTTGTTCTATGTTTTTATCGAGATCAAATTCAGGAGGTTCATCAATATTATTTAGCTCTTTTTCAAAGTCTTGGTTATTCGATTTAAAAAGGTCAAAAAAGTTTTTTTGAGAATCATCATTATTTGTATTCATTTATTTAGCTTTCAATAGATTAATTCATTCAATAATACTATTGAGGCTGCCAAATTTTCATTATGCTAGCAATTTTTTTAACAAAATTATTTGTAAATTGCCCAGGCTTGTTGCTTGTTAGTAGCGCATTTTCACGCATTGCCCATCTTAACAACCCAACAGATGTTGAATAAGCAGGGTCATGAAGTATGTCCGATAAACCAGCTAAATTCTTAGGTAATCCAACTCTAACAGGCATATCTAAAACAGTTTCTCCTAATAATTCCATGCCTTGAATTTTAGCAGCACCTCCAGTCAAGACGATGCCAGCAGAAAGCATTTGCGTGCTTGACCCTCTATTAATTTCAGCTCTTATCATTTCAAAAAGCTCTTCACATCTTTGTTGTAAGATCTCTGCGACGTATCGTCTTTCAATCGCTTTTTTACTTTCCATGCCGAAGCTATCTAATTCAATTAATTCACTTGCTTCGATCATTGATGGGATAACATGACCATATTCTCTTTTAATGTGTTCAGCGGAGTAATGTGGAGCCTTTAAAGCAGCAATTAGATCTCGTGTCATTAGAGAGCCTCCGACTTCAATTACACCTGTATGACATATATTGCCATCTACATAGACTGATATATCTGTTGTTCCTCCACCTATATCACATAGAGCAACACCGTGTTGAAGTTCTTCATGTTCAATTACAGCTTCTGTAGATGCTAATTGATCTAAGACTAAAGATTCAACTTGAACACCCGCACCTTCAATACATTGGATCAGATTGTTGATACTTGAGGATGAAGCAGTAATGACATGGGCATCAACATCCAATCTTGATGCAAACATTCCTACAGGATCAACTACTTGGTCTTGCCCATCTAAAGTGTAAAATCTTGGTACAACATGAATGATTTCACGATTATTTGGGACATGTACAATTCTAGCACTCTCAATTGCTCGAGTTACATCTTGTTCTGTGATTGGATTCTGTGTATCAGCAACTGCTATAATTCCCTGAGAATTCAACGAAGAAATGTGTGGGCCAGCTATTCCTACATAGGCAGATTCGATAGTTATACCTGATGTTTTTTCGGCTCTTTCTATTGCGGATGAAATTGCTTCTATTGCTGCAGGAATATTTGTAATTACGCCTTTAATTAATCCAGAAGAAGGCCCAATACCAACACCGAGAATTTTCAATTCAAATTCTTCGCTGACTTCTGCTACTACAGCTGATATTTTAGTTGTTCCTATATCGAGAGCTGTAATAATTGATTTCTTCATTTTTACCTTAGAACTATTTTACTATTAAATCTTAAATCAATTTCATTGAATTCAATATTATTTAACGCAATATCATTCATCACTTTTTCAAGATTAAGAATTTTAAATTCAAGTTGCTCACCATTACCAAAAATTATTTTTTGGTTTTTACTAATAGTTACACTAATTCCAGTATCTCTATTATAAACATAATTCCACTTATTTAATTTTATTTTCTCTTTCAAATTATATTTTTCAACTTCTTGTGTGAATTTAATAAAATTTTTATTAAGTAATGGATTTAAGTCTTGAATGCTAGTATTAGCCTCTAATAATATAATTGGCAAACTAGGCATTTTTTTAATGTTTAATATTTTTTCGCCATTTTGATTAAAGTAATATAATTGTCCTTTATCATTTTTTATTATTAAAGCTATTGAACTGTATTCAATGTCAATAATTAATTTATTAGGCCATACTTTTTTTATTGAAGCTGAATCAACATCGTTAAGCAATGTAATATTATTTATTATCTTTTCTTCATCAATAAAAAATAATATCTCACCAGTTACATCTAGTTTTTGCATAATCGCACTATTAATAGTTCCTGATGGATGATTAATAGTTATTTCAGATACTCTAATAGATTTTTCGAAGAAGAAAATTAGTAAAAAAATTGTTGTAAATACAAAAGTGATAAACAAAGAAAAATTGATCATTCTGGTAAATTTTATTTTTAAGTTATTAAAAAATTTTGATTGATCGTGCAATTTACTATTAGTAGTAGTCTTCTTTTTCTTTTTAAGTCTCGACTTACTTGACCAATTTTCTTTTCTCATTTTGCATTACCCTTTGCAATTGCTCCGTTTATTAACCTAGTAATTAATTCTTGGAATGCCACTCCTTCATTTTCCCAGACTAATGGGAATAGTGATTTTTTAGTAAATCCTGGCATCGTATTAATTTCATTAATATATATCATTTCATTCTTTTTAATATAAAAAAAATCAATTCTTGCAAGATCGTTTATTCCGATATCTAAATAGACTTTTTTTGCATAATTAAAAATTCTTTTCGATGCTGATTCACTGATTTGAGCGGGTATAATAAGACGAGCTGAATTGTTAAGGTATTTATTTTCAAAATTATAAAATCCATTATTATTTCTTATTTCTCCTAATGGAGGAAATTTCAGCTCACCATTACCAATAACCGCACATTCAATTTCCTGACCTATGATTTCTTCTTCAATAATAATTGTCTCATCTAGTTCTTTGATTTCATTAGAAGCAGAAATCATTTCTTCAAAGTTCATTACTTTTCTTACTCCTATAGACGATCCACCCTTTGCTGGTTTTATAAAACATGGGAATCTAAACTTTTCTATGATTTCTGCTTTGTAGTCTATGAATTTATCGATATTGTATGTAGCATAATTCGCTTGAGGAATATTTAATTTTTTAAAAATATTTTTTGTGATCTTTTTATCATAACATTTTAAGCTGACCTCACTATTACTCCCCAAATATTGGACATTAATATTTTCTAAATATTTTTGAATTCTTCCATCTTCACCAAATGCACCATGGATACAAGGAAAAACGAGGTCTAATTCAGAAAATCTTGTTTGAATTTCAGATGAATCCATTATTCTATCTGGTTTTATAGATGATATTGTAAAATTTAATGGATTATCAATCTTCTGTATGGTTTGGATTGCTTTCTTTGTCTCATTTAATGTCAGCCATTCATTTTGATTTGATATCGCATATGGAAAAATTTCAAACTCATCTTTATTGATTGATTGTAAAATATTTAGTGCGGAAATAATTGATATTGAGTGCTCATGGGATTGACCACCAAACAATATTCCAATTTTTAATTTCATTTTATTCATAAAAGTTCTTTTCAATTTTTTGATTGATTATAGGAACAATTTCAGATATATTTCCTGCACCAAGAGTTAATATGATATCTCCTGCTTCAATATTGTCTGTAATCCTTTTTATAGCCATTTCAAAAGAATCAATATACGTACATCTTGCAAGTTTAATTGATTTTGATAACTGGATTGAGTCAATGCCCTGTTCTGGTGTTTCTCGTGCTGCAAATGTTGGTAAAATAATTAGTTCATCTAAGAATTCAAAGCAGTCTTGAAACTTGGACAATAAGTATTGCGATCTAGAATAAGTATGTGGCTGGAAGCAACCAATAATTTTTCTTCTTGGAAATTTTGTTTTTGCAGTTGCTATAGTGACTTTGATTTCAGCTGGGTGATGTGCGTAATCATCAATAAGTATAATATTTTGAGGATGTTTATAAATACTGAATCTGCGATTAATTCCTTCAAAATCTAATAGCATGCTTTTAATTTCTTGAAATCCTATTCCAAGCTTCATTGCTATTGCAATGCTTCCAGTTATATTTAATATATTGTGCCTGCCAGAAAGTTTTGTAGTCAATGATTCTATTTTTTTCCCTTTC
The DNA here is from genome assembly GCA_029246995.1 of Dehalococcoidia bacterium. Taxonomy (GTDB): domain Bacteria; phylum Chloroflexota; class Dehalococcoidia; order UBA2979; family UBA2979. Next base: position 9,241 of record JAQWMB010000003.1, read on the forward strand.
CAAAATAATTCAAATGAAGTGGTGCCATCTTTATTTCCTGTAATTTTTTTTGCTTGCCAATCAGATCTTTTATCAATTGAGTAATACTCTGTTTTTATATTCTTTTTTTCAATAGAAGCTCCTATTATTGAAGCATTGTGAGAGTCTTTATTTAAAAAGACAGTCCCATTTCTTTCAATTGAATTTGCAAAGTCTAAAAAAGATTCTGTAATAGCATCTTCAGAGACAAAATAGTCTATATGGTCAATATCAACATTGTTTATTAGTATTATGTTCGGATGATATGATAGATAAGCTTCTTTATATTCATCAGCTTCAATAATTGCTAGTTTACCCATTCCATCGTAAACATTTTCCTCCATTCTTAAAAACTTCTTTTCAATCTTGGTTTCAATTGATTTACTAATATCTTTTGAAAGTCCTCCTGAAAATACTAATGGTTCTAATTCCATTTTGAGTAAGAAATATGATATGAGTGTTGTGATAGTAGTTTTTCCATGTGAGCCACCAATTGCAACTAGTTTTTTATCTTGAACTAAAAAATTTATAATTTGTGCTCTACTAATTATTGGAACTTGACTTTGTTTTGCTTGAACTAGTTCAGGGTTATTTGGATTAATGGCAGATGTATAAACAATTAATTCTGCATCTTTAATATTCACAGCATTATGACCAATGAATACTTTTATCCCAATTTTTTCTAGATGAGATATGGTTGATGAATGACTAAGATCTGAACCAGATACTTGATAACCGCGCATAAATAAAAGTTTTGCAATTGCTGACATATGAATACCACCTATGCCAAGGAAAAAAATATTTTTAGGTAAATCTATGAATTCATTTTTCATTTGTATGCTCCATTAATAGCTCTGCTATTTTTTTTACTGAGTCTTTATTTTTTAGTAGATCCATATTCATACTCATTTTTTCTAATAGCTTGTTGTTGTTCAATAAGCTTAGTACTATTGCGCATGTTTCCTGATTAATATTAGGCAGTAATATTGCAGCATTATTATCTATAAGATATCGAGCATTGTCTGCTTGATCTGAAAATTTGCCAGGATATAATAATGCAGGAATACGCGTTTCTGTCAATTCTCCAAATATACTTGCTCCTGCTCTACTAATGATTAAATCTGATTTAATCATTAGGTCTGGGATAAGATGTGAGAATTCATATAGTTCGTATCTGCTTTGCATAGTTGTGTTAAGGCTATGATGAATTTTCAAAAATTTATCATAGTCATTTATGCCACTAACGTGTATCAGCTTATGTTTATCGATCAACTCTAGAAGATTTTTTTTAACAAATTTATTTATAGATGAGGAACCTAAAGATCCTCCCATTATAAGTAATGTTTTTTCTGATTTATTAAATGTTCGTTTATTATTTATTATTGATTTCTCATAAAATCTTTTTCTAAGCGGATATCCAGTCACGATAGTTTTATTTTTTGGTAAATAATTTTTTGATTCTTCTACAGAACAACAAATATATTTAGCATATTTAGATAAGAATCGTATTGCCCATCCTGGCTTAATATCTGGGCAAAAAATAATTAATGGTATTTTATTTTTGTAAGCCGCCCAACCTATTGGAGCTGATGTAAAGCCACCAGTTATAAAAACAGCATCTGGCTTATCAATCAAAAAATATTTTTTAGCTAATCTTGCTGTCTTATAAAAATTTATAATTCCTTTAATCAGCATAAGAAGATTTTTTGTTCGAATTTTAGATGGTTCAATGTTTCTAAATGTGTAATGGTCTTTATTTGTTAATTGATATTCAATACTTTTTTTTGAACCATAAAAGTTAATAGATGTTCGATTGTTATCAATTAAATAATTACAAACAGATATTATAGGGAAAATATGACCACCTGTATGTCCACCTGAAACTACGATTGAATTATTTTTCATTTTGACTTTCTTGCTAATATTGTATTATTTAATTCTATTCGAGTTATATTAATTTTTTTGCGTTCTTTTTCCTTTGGCATTATTTGTTTGTTTATTGAAAAAAGTATGCCAATTGCAGAAAGTGTTACAATTAAAGACGTTCCTCCCGTAGAAAGCATTGGAAGTGGGATGCCAGTGAGCGGTATTGTTCTGCTGATCCCTCCAATATTTAATAAAACTTGAAAAATTATCATCAAGCTAATCCCTGATGCTAACAATGATCCAAATTGATCAGATGATTTATTAGCAATTTTTAATCCTTGTAGAAGAATTGTTAAAAACAATATGATTACTAGAGTAACTCCAATAAAACCCAACTCCTCTCCAATTACTGCTAAAATTCCATCAGAATGAGAAGCTGGTAAGTAAAAGAATTTTTGTCTTGAAGAACCAAGGCCTAATCCAGTGAGACCTCCGGATCCAAGAGCAATTAATAATTGTAAGGTTTGATATCCTGCTCCGCCTGGATCAGATTCAGCAGATAAGTATGAAACTACTCTAGAAAAACCATATCCATTTACAATGATTAATAAACCTAAGCTTATTATGGAACTTGTTGCAAGTGCAATCACATGCAATAGTCTCGCTCCTGCAACAAAAAACATCGCACCTGCAACAGCGGTTATTAGTAAAGTGGTCCCCAGATCAGGTCCTAACATTATTAAGAAACTTACTGTACCAACAGTTATAACGAAGGTTGTTACACTCGCAAATGATCCTATGTCTTTGCCTGATCTGCTAGATAACCAGGCGGCAATATATATAATAATAGCTAATTTACTAAACTCGCTTGGTTGAAATGGTGGCAAGAGTGGAAGATCCACCCATCTTTTAGCACCATTAATTTCCATTGCAGTGTGAGGTTCTATAGTAAGAATTAGTAGTATTACAGAGAAGATCATGATGAATGGGCTTAATGGTGCTAAAATCCTGTAATCCATAACGGCAAAGAATCCCATACCAATTAATCCAATAAAAGTGTAAATTACTTGTCTTTTAAGAAAATAATATGAGTCTTGATAATCCAAATAACCGATTGCATATGAAGCAGAATATATTGATACGATTCCAATGATTACTAAAAGAAGAACAGCTGACAATAATATTTGATCATAAGCAAAATGATGATTGGCAATTTTATTCATTTTTAGTCCAATCTTTATAAATTTGCTTAACTATTTTTTTAAAAAATCTTCCTCTTTCTTCATAATTTTCAAATTCATCAAATGAAGTTCCTCCAGGTGATAATAGTATGCATTCACCTGTACGTACAATGTTGCAGGCAAGTTCAACAGCTTCTTTAAGAGTCGTTACTTCTTTAATATTTATGTCAATTGATTCTAATTGAAGTAAAAATTTTTTTCTTGATTCGCCAAATAAAATTACAAATCTACATTTTTCTTGAATATGCATAACTAGATCACCAAATTCAAGATTTTTATCTTTGCCTCCCATCAATAAAATTGCTTTCTTATCTATAGACTTAAGTGCAGTAATGGTTCTTTCAGGAGTTGTTGCAATTGAATCGTTAATGAATTCTATATTATTTTTTATTGCAATAGTTTCTATCCTATGCTCTACGCCATTGAATTTTGAAATACCTTTTTGGCAATCTTGGGCTTTAACTCCAAGCATTTGAGCTATGATTATTGCTAATAAGGCATTACTAATATTATGTTTACCTTTTAAAATTATTTCATCTCTGTGGATAATTTTTGTTAGCTCATCGTTCTTTTTGTATGTCAGGAAACCATCTTGATCCATAAACGCGCCATTTTCATCTCCTATTTCATGATTTGCGGAGAAATAGCTTATTTGTGCATTTGCATCTTTGATAAAATCTTGAGAATTCTCATCATCTAAATTCATTACTACATGATCATTCTTTTTTTGGAACAACATAATTTTATGTTTTAGTTGAACATATTCATTCCAAGAAAATTGGTCTAAATGATTAGGAGTAATATTTGTAATACAGCTTATATTCGGACTTTTTGTTAATAGCTGTAATTGCGTATGTGAAAGTTCTAAAATAACTTTAGTATTTTTATTAATCTTATGTAGTAATCCCAGCATGCCAATACCAATATTGCCACCAATAACATGTTCTATTTTGCTTTCTTCTAGAATAGCTTTTATAATTGAAGTAGTAGTAGTCTTACCCGATGAACCAGTAATCCCGATAATTGGTGATTGACATCGATCAAAAAATAGATCGGTCATTGAAGAAATAGATATATTGTTTTGATGGACAAGTGCGATTTGCTCAGAGTTTAAGGGAATACCTTGAGAAATAAATGCATATTTGATGTTTTGAAGATGTTTTTCTTTAACTTGCCCAATATGTAAATTAAATTTGTAACCATCAACTTCATCTATGTTTTTTTGAATTTTTTTCACAGGCCCCTGATCTATAACTGTGATTATTGCTCCTTCATATGATAGAAATTTCAACATATCAATTCCTTCAATACCTAATCCAAATATTGCAATATGTTGATTTTTAAATGATACTGGTAACATTACTGCCTTCTATCTATACTGTTATTGCCAAAGCAATACCAACAATTGCTCCTATGAGTCCTACTAACCAAAATCTGATCACTATCTGATTTTCACTCCAACCAATAATTTCAAAATGATGATGTAAAGGAGTCATTTTAAATAATCTTTTACCATTTGATAATTTAAAATAAATTATTTGAATTACAGCTGAACCAGCTTCTAAAACAAACACGATACCAATGATAGGTAGTAGAAGCCAATGCCCTGTCATTAATGCAACTACGGCAAGCGACATGCCAATTGGAAGCGCGCCTGCTTCGCCCATAAATATTTTTGCTGGATATGCGTTATACCATAAAAATCCAAGTATTGAACCGACCATCGTAAATGAAAAAATTGCTAAGTATACTTGCCCTTGTATAAATGCGATTACAGCGAATGCTGCAAAGCCAATTGCTGATGTTCCAGCAAGAAGCCCATCTAGCCCATCTGTAATTGCCATAGAAATAGTAGTTAATATTATAATTACTACTGCGATTGGAATATAATAGAATGTAAGAAATTTTTGTCCTAAAATCGGCAGATTGATGCTTTGAACTTCAAGCTGATAAAATAAAATAAGCCCTATGGATATAGATAGACATAGTAGGTAAATAAGTTTCATTTTCCAAGACAAGCCATGATTTGAGTTAGAAATAGTTGTCCTTAAATCATCTATAATTCCAATAAGTAAACAAGCAGTAATTGCAAAAAATGGTAATAAGATAGAAAGACGATTTTCTAGGTTGAATATTCCTGTAATTATTAATGCAGTAAGTAATATTTGAATTCCCCCCATTGTTGGGGTACCAAGTTTATTATGATGCCTATCTGATATATCATCAGAAATATTTTTTAAAATTTTAAATTTTGTTAAAAAATAGATAGTTGGTCGCCCAATAATAACAGACAATAAAAAAGCAGTTCCTCCTATAAGTAGAGCTTCAAGCATTTTTTTCTCTCAATCTCTCATACTATTTAATTGAATAAATTTTTGTACTATATTTTCCATTTTCAGTGTCCTTGAACCTTTTATTAGAATTGTACTATTTTTATAATTTTGAATAGATAGATATGCATTAAGTTCTTCAATATCAAGGAAGTGTTTTGATTTAATTAATGCATTATTTTTGATTTTATGAAAAATAATGCTAGATTGCTTACCAAGGCAAATAACCTCGTCAATGTCTGTAGTGACTAGGGTGCCAATTTCAAGATGTAATTGATTGGAAAGCTTACCTAATTCATTCATATCACCTAAGATAGCAACTTTATAGTTTTTAGAATCTTTTAATAAATTCAATGCTCCCTTTAATGCAGATGGCCCAGAGTTATAAGAGTCATCTATGATTGTGATGTCATTATCAAGTTTTAAGATTTGTAGTCGACTGTCTAGTTTAAATTTTGAAATTACTTCTTGCATATCTTTTATTCTGATTTCAAATTTATGAGCAAGCGCTATGCTTGCCAAGAAACATGGTAAAAGATGTACGCCTGGTTGTAATGTTCGAAATTTTCCAGCACTTTTATGATTAATGAGTAGTTCAAATGAAAAACCATTTAACCCATTACTATCAATATTTTTTGCAGAAATATCAGCAGATTTCTCTATGCCGAACGTAATTATTTTACCAGGAAATATGTTTTGCATTTTCGCTATTTGCTTATCATCGATGTTTAATATTGCTATACCGTCTGATGGTAATGCTTCGATTAATTCTTGTTTGGCAAGAAAAATATTTTGTTCTGAACCAGCTCTTTCGACATGAATAGATTCTATGTTTGTTATAACACCAATATTAGGCATACTTATTTTAGTTAAAAGATTAATGTCGCCTCTTTTATACATGCCCATCTCAAGTACTGCAATTTCAGTATTGTGATTAATATCGAATATTGTTAAAGGGAGGCCAATTTCGTTATTATAATTTTTTTTAGAACCTAAAGTTTCAAATCTAGATTGTAATAATGCACTGGATATTTGCTTAGTAGTTGTTTTACCTACACTTCCAGTAATTCCTACAACATCTAAATCTTTGAACTGTGCACGCCATATCTTTGCCATTTTTTGTAGTGCTAAATTACAATCTTTAACATAATACTTGGCAATATTATTGTCTATTTTATTATTTTGAGAAGTAATTATTCCTTTGGCACCATTTTTGATTGCTTCATTAATATACTTGCTTCCATTTTCATTGCTACCTTGCATAGCGATAAAGAGGTCATTATTTTTAATATCTTTTGAATGAATTTTGATTTTGTTGAATACTTGATTTGTATCGCTTGCCTCAATCAAAATGTCTTTTAAGGCGTCGGTAATGAATTTGTTATTTAATTGTAATTTATTCGACATTAATTTTTGACCATTTCTTTTGAAGGGGCAATCTGAAGATATTCTAGAATTTCAGAAGCTAATTTTGAAAATGTTGGAGCTGCTATTTCACCACCAAGATTTTTATTCCCTCTTGGATAATCAATTTTAATTAAAATTGAAATCTTTGGGTTTTCGTATGGAACAAATCCTGCAAATGTTGCAATAGTGTAATCCCAGTCATAAACTGCGTTAATTGTATTTATAGTTGTGCCAGTTTTTCCAGCTACAAGGAAACCATCAATTTTTGCTTGATGGTATATACTCTCTTCTACAATCGCTAACATCATTTCTTTCATGTTCTGTGAGGTCTTTTGTTTAATTACTTGGTCATCATTCATAAAAATAGAATTATTAACATGAGTTTCGTTAGCTATTTCTTTAATTATTTTAGGACGAATTAATTTTCCATCATTAATTAATACATTCACTGCTGTTAATACTTGAAGAGGCGTTGCAGCTATACCTTGACCATAAGAGTTAGTAGCTAAGTCTATAGGATACCAGTCCTTTGATTTATTTGTTCTTAATAGGCCTTCTGCTTCTCCAGATAAACCTATCGATGTTAAATCGCCAAAACCAAAATTGTCCAAATATTTATAAAATCTTTCTGGACCAACTTTTTGGGCTATCCATACAGCACCAGTATTTAAAGAATGAATTAAGTGATTTTTAATACTTGTTTCTCCATAAGTGTTTAAATCCCAGTTTTGTATTCTTTGTGGGCCAATATCAACGAATCCTTTGTCTATATAAGTTGTTTCTGGGGCAACTACCCCCAGATCAAATCCTATAGCAGTATTAATTAATTTCATTACTGAGCCTGGTTCATAAATATCACTAATAATTTTGTTACGCACATTATCAGATAAGTTTTCAGATAGTAGGATATTATTTTCAAGTTCAATTTCAGGATAATTTGCCATAGCTAACACTTCACCATTGTTTGGATCCATAACTAATATACTGCCACTTTCAGCCTTAAAATCTTTTAAAGCTTCAAGTAAATATTTTTGAGAATAATTTTGAATGTATTTATCAATAGTTAGTACAATATCTTTGCCTGCTTGGGGTTCAGTAATAACTTGATTACCAAATGTAATAGGTCTTCCAAATGGATCAGTTTCAAAATAGATTGAACCAGCTGTTCCGCTTAAAATATCGTTAAAATCTCTTTCAATTCCCCATAGGCCTTTTTCATCCAAGCCAAGGTAACCAATGACTTGGCCAGCTAAATTTTTTTCTGGATAGATCCTTTTACTCGAATTTAATGCGTATATTGCATCTGAGTTTTTTTTGTTGATTATGCTATATTTTGAGTAGGGAATTTTTCTCTGTACTAGGATTTGCTCAGAGCCATTTAATGCTTTATATAATATTTCATCGCAATTGATTAACAGGAATGCGCAAAGTTCTTGGATTTCATTTGTTTGATTAGCTGTATTAATTTTTGAACTATCGATGAAAATATCCCAAGTCTGTAAAGAAGTTGCTAATGGAAAGAAATTTCTATCATAAATTGTGCCACGGTTTGCAGTTAATTTTTGAACAGAAGAATGCATTAGATAAGCTTCTTCTTTATATTTATTATGATTGATAACTTGAATGCTAAATAGCCTAAAGAGCAGAATGCCGGTCAGTAAAACTACAATACTGAATAAGGTTTTATGTCTCCAAGTCAAACGACTAATTTCGTTCGACATTTTACCTCATTTCTACCCCTGATATTCTAAAAAAACTTTAGTATTAAATTTTTTGCATCTTTTACAAAGCCTATAAAATCTGAAAATATATTTTGTGTCACATTTACATCCATCACTTCTTGTGGGTAGGCATCATTTCCTTGTGGTGGTAATTTATATTTTTCTGGTATATATGAAACTACCTCTAGAGGGATATAGGATTGGTAAGATTGTATAGGTTTTACTTTAATCATTCCATTTTCTAATGCTGAAGAGACTATTCTTTCTATATATAATAATTTTGCAATTTCTACTTCTATTTCTGCAATTTCAGCCTGTAAATTATTATTAACTAAATCAAGATTTTTTCCTTCATATCCTATAGTAGATAACTTATCAGTTGCCAAGACCTGAGTTATACCAATGATGCAAATGAATATAGATAAAAATATATATGGTGAGAGATTACGTTTTTTAACTAGAGACTTGTGCTGTAGTTGTTTTTTGTTTCTTGTTTCTTGTTTTGCATAAATTTTTTCTGCAGTAGGATTTGCTAAAACCATTAGGATGCCTTCCTTGAATCAATTGTTTCTGCAATTCGTATTTTTGCTGATCTGGCTGATGGATTTTCATCAATTTCTTCATCTGTCGGAGTAATGATTTTCTTATTAATAATTTGTAATTTTGCAACATGATTGCAATTACAAATTATTAATTTTGCTGGACAGATACAATGCCTTGATTCATGTTGGAAAAAATGCTTTACGACTCTGTCTTCTAGTGAGTGAAAAGATATTACAACCAATCTTCCTCCTGGTTTTTCAAGTAATTGCAATGATTTAGTTAGTGCAATTTTTAGTAACTCTATCTCAGAGTTCACAGCAATTCTAATTGCTTGAAAGGATTTGGTTGCTGGATGAATTCTATTTCTTTTTTTACTTCTTGGATACACTGATAAAATAAGCTTAGTTAAATCTTCAGTATTATTAATTGGCCTTTTACGTATTATTGCTTTAGCTATTTTCTTACTATGTTTTTCTTCACCAAATTCTCGTAAGATATTATTTAGTTCAAGTTCTGAAGTTTTATTTACGATTTCATGGGCAGTATTTTTTTGTTTCTCATCCATTCTCATGTCTAGTGGTGCATTGTATCTAAACGAAAATCCTCTTTTATTATCATTAAGTTGAATTTGTGAAGTACCTAAATCAAACAAAATACCGTTAATTTTATTAAAATTACTTATTTTTGCAATTTGTTCTATTGAGCTAAAATCAAGATTGTGTAATGAAATTGAATTTTTAAAATTTAATAAATTTTTTCTAGCTATTGCAAGAGCCTTTTCATCCTTATCAATGCCTATCACTTTAGTATTTGGGTATTTTTCAAGAATTGCTTTAGTGTGGCCTCCAGCACCTAAAGTGGCATCAAGGAAGTGGCTATTATCTTTTAAATTTAAACCTCTGATGACTTCTTTAATCATTACAGTTTTGTGCTCAACAATTTTATTCCTCATCTAATTCCTCGCTAATAAGTTCTTTTCCCCACTTAGATGTTGGCCATATTTCTATGTAATCTCCGCACCCAACGATTGTGATCATTTTTGCGTCATCTAATATTTCTCTTAATTTTGTAGGTATTAATACTCTTCCTTGTGAGTCAAGATCAATTTCAAAAGCACCAGCTAAAAAATTTCTTCTTACTTTTCGCCCAATCTGTTTTCTATTACTAACATGTTCGCCGAGTCTTTTTGAAGTTTCCTCTTCAAAACCAGCTGCCGTATAAAGTTCCAAGCACTTATCAGGACTCTCTTTGATAACTGCACCTTTCAAAAAAGCAGTGCGATACCGAGGGGGAATTGAAATTCTACCTCTAGCATCTATTGCGTAATCATAAGAACCAAAAAAATACATAAATTGTCCATTAACCTAGATAGGGAATTATTGGGTAATTAGCCCATTTACACCCATTTCTTATCATTTAAAGTACCAAATTCAACCAGATTCGACAAGTATTATCCAAAAAAGTATTAATATTTTTCTTTAGGAATATTTTGATTTTATTGGTATAAAAAGTATATTTTTAGTAGAATGATTATTCTAATGGAAGAAATTAATAAAAGAAAAGCTTTAATTATCGTTTTAAGCGATCTTGGCTCTCAAGGTAAAAGAGAAGATACTGCAGGCGCATCAGTGAAAATGATATTAGAGAATCATTCATTTAATATCATTAAAAAAATAATCATTCCTGATGATTATCAGACTTTGGTAAATCTCTTGATTGATTCAACTATCGAGAGCTTTAAAAATGTAGACATGATTTTAACCATTGGTGGAACTGGTTTGTCTCCTAGGGATATTACACCTCAAGCGACAAAAGATATCTTAGACTTAGAAATACCTGGAATATCAGAACTTATTCGGATTAAGGGATATGAATTTAATCATTTTTCAATACTCAGTAGAAGCATTGCTGGTGTGCGTAATAAAGTATTAATTATTAATCTTCCGGGTAGCCTAAAAGGTGCTACAGAAAGTCTTAATATAATTGTTGATCAGCTTGAACATCTTTTAACTCAAATACAAGGAGTCATTGATGCTGAACATAAGGAGTTGAATAGTGAAAGTTAATATACTAACTTTATTTCCTGAATTTTTTTCTAGTCCATTAAATGTTTCTATTTTAAATCGAGCAATTAATGAAAAAATTATTCATGTAGATATTCATGATTTAAGGGAATGGGGTATTGGGAAACATCGTCAAGTTGATGACACTTCATATGGAGGAGGTCCGGGTATGGTATTAATGGCTGAGCCATTGATTAGGTCTATAGATGAAATTTCTAAAATGCAATCCGAGCAAGCCCATGTAATCTTGATGACACCTCAGGGAGAACAATTAAACTACGAAACTGCAAAAAACATTGCCAAACAAAAAAATATAATTATTGTATGTGGAAAATATGAAGGTATTGATGAAAGAGTTGTAGAAAAGAGCATTGATCAACAAATATCTTTAGCCGATGTTGTTTTTTCTGGTGGTGAAATACCAGCATTAGCATTAATAGATTCAGTTTCAAGATTAATACCAGGTGTTTTAGGCGATGCAGAATCTTTAAATGAAGAATCATTTTGTGATAATTTACTTGAATATCCACATTATACAAAACCTGCTTCTGTCCATGATATGCATGTACCAGAAGTGCTTTTATCAGGTAATCATAAAATGATTAACGATTGGCGTCACAAGCAGCAAATTTTACGCACAGCTTTAAAAAGAAAAGATTTAATTGAAAAAAAAGAATTAACTACTGAAGAAAAAAAATGGCTAGTTGAAAGTAATGATGAAACGTAGAATAATCTATAGATATTAATTATTAATGTAACGGGAAAGTTAGATGAATAAAAATTTACTAGAAGAAATTGCTATAACTACTAATCCTCATCTGGAAGACGTGAGGCCAGGTGATCAAATCAGAATTTCATACAGAATTGTAGAAGGTGACAGAGAAAGGCTGCAGCCTTTTGAAGGTATTGTAATCAAAAGAAGAAATGGCAAGGATGGCAGTATTACTGTCAGAAGAATTGCATCTGGGGTTGGGGTTGAAAGAACGATCCCATTACAATCAAATCGTGTAGAAAAGGTAGAGCTTATACAAAGAGGTAAAGTTCGTCGTTCTAAGCTCTATTTCTTAAGAGGCAGGACAGGTAAATCTGCTCGATTAAAACAGAAATAGTTGTTTATCTTTTCATAGACTATTGGCATATTAGTTGAATATTAAAAACATTAATTCTGATCAAGGCTTAATTAGCTTAAAATATGTAAGGGTTGCTGTAAATACTGGTCGTCCTACAAGGATGCTTTTTAGTTATCATCTTAAAGATGGTATGCAGATTCAATCAGGTTCTCTAGTATTAGTCCCATTTGCAAAACGAATATTGCAAGGAATAGTTGTAGAAGGCCCACTAGATCTGCCTGGATACCATGGTAAAACTAGGCCAGTAGATAGTATTCTTAATGATTTTCAACCAATTTCTTCAGATCATTTAAAACTTGCTAAATGGATAAGTGGTTTCTATTTATCTCCTCAGTGGGAAACTTTTTCAATGATGTTTCCACCAGGCATTAGCCAAAAACCAATAGAAACTATAAAAAAAATTGCAAGCAATGATCAATTAATAAACGAAGATTTGAAAGATCTTTATGATGATATTGATATGCAAGGGATAGATGCAGCTAAATTAAAAAAAAAATATCCAAAAAAGTTTAATGCTAATATTGATGAATTGATTTCATCTAATTTAATTCAAAAGGTATATTCTCTGCCAAGCCTAGTGCCAAAAAATTATGAGATTCAACATATTGAAATAAAGAAAAGCATTATTGAAATTAGGGATTTTTTAAATAACTATATTGGCTCACGTAAAAATAAAACATCAGAAGTTATTACTTTTATGATGAGGCATCCTTCTTCAATAACTTATGAAAAATTAATAGCTATTTATAATAAAGTGATTATTAATAAACTAATTGCAAAAAAGATTTTGAACCACGATCTTGATTCACACTTAGTGGTTTTTGATTTGCAAAAATTTTCAATGGATGAAATACTTGACTTAACTTGTCTTACATATGAAAAAACTGCTAAAAAAGTACTTAATTTTTTTATAGATAAATCAAATTTTATAGAATCATATATATCAACTCAAAATATAAAAAAAATTTTTGGTCCATCTTCCAATCAAGCGTTAGAATTTTTATTTTATTTAGGAATGATAAAATATAAAAAACGCAATGAATCCAGTGATTCAATTTTTAAATCAAATAATGAATTGAGAAGTAAAAAAACATTAACTAAAGAACAAAAAAGTGCTGTAAGTGAGATTAGTGAGAGTGTAAATAATAATTTAGGTCAATCTTTTGTGATATATGGTGCTAGAGAATCAGGTAAACTTGAAACATGCTTGAACATTATAAAAAATCTTTCTGCTGAATCACAAAGTTCTTTAGTAATTTCACCTAGTATTGCAAATAGTTCATTGATTTATTCTCGTTTTAAAGAATTTTTTGATTCTAATTTAATCTTAATAAACTCTGATTCAACAAAAAAAAATTTTTTAGAAAAATGGCACAGTATTCAAAATTCTGATTATAAGGTTATTATATCAACAAAATTTGGATTTACATTACCAGTCAATAATTTAAAACTCATAATAATCACAGAAGCAGAAAATTTTTCTTATAAACAGAATTTTTCTTCACCAAGATACGATCTTAAAGATGTTGCAGAATATTTAGCATTGAATTTTGGGATTACAATTGTGTATCTTACTTCAACTATGAATGCTAGTTTATGGCTTCAAGCTTATCAAGAAAAGATCATAAAAATTAATCTACCTGGAAAAATTAATAGAATTCTTCAATCAAATGGTAATTATAAAATATGGCGCAAGCAATCATTACCAAATGTTCAATTAGATGCAATCAAGGATCCTAGCACAATTTTTTCATCAGGTATTTTAGAAACTATCAAAAAAAATATAGAAAAAAATATTCAAAGCATAATCATTATGAATAGACGTGGATTTGCAAAATACCTAATTTGTAAATGTGGAAAAAAGATTTTGTGTGAAAATTGCTTTTCCCCTATGTCTGTGCAGCAAGAATCTAAAGATTTAAATAATTTTAATACTATCTTTCTTTTTTGTTATCAATGTGGGAATAAATCTAAGAAAGTAAAAAGCTGTAATAAGTGTATGAGTAATTATTTACCATTAAGAGCAGGCACTAATATGGCTGAAGATTTGCTTCATAAAAAAATAAAAGATGCAAAAATTATTAGACTTGATAGTGATTCGGTTCTTGAATATGGAACTGGAGATAGACTTGTCAATGCTGTAAAAAATGCAGATATTATTTTAGGAACAAAAAAAATTTTAGATATTCATGAATTACAAAAGTCTCCATTTGTTTGCTTGCTATTACCTGAATATAATGAAAACGAAATTGATTATAGATATCAAGAAAGTATTTTTCAATTAATTATGGAGTCAATAGACTTCGTTGATGTGAATAATCCATTACATAAAGTAGTCATTCAGTCTATTAATCCGAATGAATTGATAATAAAGAATGCATTAGATAGAAATGTGGATGCTTTTTATCAAAGAGAGCTTGAGTGGCGATCACTTTATGAATATCCACCTTATACTCAAATATTAAAATTAGAATTTAATCATGACGATGGTAGCTTCGCAGCTGAGGAAGCAAATAGACTATATAAAGAACTGATTGAAAAAATAAATAATAACAATATTAAAATATTTGGTCCAATAAAACTTCAAAAGGATATTATGCGCAATAAGGAAAGATGGATAATATATTTAAAAGGTCAAGATGCTAACATTTATATATCAAATGTTGATATTCCAATTGGCTGGCAAGTAGATTTAAATCCCATGGAAATAAATTAAGGAATAATTAAATGATTGTGAGGCCAATTCGTTACCTCGGTGATCCAGTACTAAGAAAAAAAGCTAAGCAAGTTGAATTGATAAATGATGATATTCATGTTTTAGTTGAAAGTATGTTTAGTTCTATGAATAAAGCTCAAGGTGTTGGCTTAGCTGCACCGCAAGTAGGAGTAAATTTAGCTATTGCAGTGATTGATATTCCTACTCATGAACCTTTTACAATTATAAATCCTGTTATAACGAAGTCTAACGGTATGAGAATTGTTGAAAATGAAGGATGCCTCTCAGTTCCTGGTTATCGTGGTAATCCTGAAAGAAGCATAGAAGTTTTTGTAGAAGCACGAGATGTAAATAACAAAAAAATTAAATTTCATGCTCAAGATAATTTACTAGCTCAAGTGCTTGAACATGAGATTGATCATTTGCAAGGCTCTCTTTATATTGACAGATTGAAAGACATCAATGAATTAGTCAAATTGAATAGCCTTGATTGGAATGATCCAGAAGAATAGATGTAAAATTCAATCTATGAAAGTAGGTGTCATGGAATTTATTTATCCAATTTTTATTGCCATTGCATTTTATTTTATTTTACTTAAACCGGTAATGAAAGATCAAAAATTAAAAAAGAAAACAATGTCATCTTTAAAAATTGGTGATACAGTAGTGTTTTCTGGAGGATTGGTTGCTGTAATCGATGAGATTATTGTTACTAAGTCTGGGACGTCTTTATTAAAATTAATCTTAAATAATAATACAGTAATATATTCTTTACCTGAGTCAATCGATAGACTTGTTGAAGATGATACTGTTCTAAGTAACATGAAAGATATAATAAAAAAATAGGATAGGTTTTTATGTTTAAACGTCATTTCATAAGCTTATTTTTCACTATTTTTATTTCAATTTTTTCTGCTTATTTATTTCTACCAAATGCTACACCTAATTTTTTGCCAAACTCAATACAAGAATCAATAATATGGCCTGAATCTGCTGGCGGTCTCTCTATAGGTAATTTCCAAAGAGATTCTATGAGGCTCGGCTTAGATCTCCAAGGAGGCACAAGATTATTGTTAAAAGCAATCTTTCCAGAGGAGTTTGAAGGTGATTCAAATTCTGTTTTAGAAGGAACCATACAAGTCCTTCGTAAAAGAGTTGATGGTGCTGGAGTTGCTGAGGCAGAAATTACTAGACAAGATCAAGATATGATTTCTATTCAATTGCCTGGATTGAATACTGAAGAGGCAAGAAATTTATTGGGACGGACAGCAAGATTGAAGTTTTGTGAACCAATTGCAATTGCTCCTTTTCAATCTGAACCATGTGATGAAAATGGTGAATTTGTTCAAGCATACGGAGAGGTGGATGGCAAGATCATTGCTATGTCTGGTTCTTTACTTAAGCCCAATGCTTTTGTTGGTACGGATACTTTAGGTAATCCAGCGGTTGGGTTTGAATGGCAAAATGATGGACCAGAGATATCCAAGCAAGTAACTACAAGGTTAATTGGTCAACGTTTAGCAATTTTTTTAGACGATGAAGTTTTATCCGCACCAACTGTTAATGCTACAATTATCAAACAAGGCCAAATTACTGGATTAGGCCTAGAACGAGCTAGGCAATTGGTCATTCAGTTAAACTCCGGTTCATTGCCAGTTGATTTGCAGATACTTTCTGAGCAAAGCGTTGATGCAACATTAGGTCAAGATTCAATTGATAAATCATTAGTCGCAGGGCAACTTGGCTTAATGTTAGTATGTTTCTTTATGTTGCTTTACTATGGTTTGCTTGGTGGGGTTTCTGTAATTGCGTTACTTGTTTATTCATTATTGACACTTGCCTTATTTAAATTGATACCAATAACATTAACTTTAGCAGGTATAGGTGCCTTCGTTTTATCTGTAGGAATGGCTGTTGATGCTAATATACTTATCTTTGAAAGAATGAAAGAAGAATTGAGGTCTGGTAGAAGTTATGTGAGTTCGCTAGAGATAGGTTTTGGAAGAGCCTGGCCTTCTATTCGAGATTCTAATGCTACAACATTAATAACTTGTCTTATTTTGTATTCTCTCGGGGGTGGAATTGCATTACCAGGAATGGGTTCATTTAGCGCTCCGCTGGTACAAGGATTTGCTATTACTCTAGCAATTGGAGTATTAATTTCTATGTATACAGCAGTTTTTTTCACTAAATCAATGTTGTATTTTCTTGGTAAGTATCAAAGGTTCAGAAGATTTGTTGGTGAAGAAGTATGAAATTAAATTTTGTTAAAACAAGGATATATTTCTTTATAGTCAGCGGCGTCTTAGTTATTTCTTCTTTAGTTTTGTTGGCTATCCCTCCAGCTTTTGTTCCAGGTATAGATTTTTCTTCTGGAACGACAATGTTAATTTCTAGTGATTCAAAGTTTGATCAATCTGAAATACGTTTACTATTTGAAAATCTAGGTCATCCTGAAGCAAGAATACAAACATCTATCACTGATAATGGTTTTGAATATTTAATTAGAACGAAAGAATTGAAAGTGCCACAAGATGCTTTTACGTATACTTCGCCCATTGCTTCAGTCAGTAAAAGTTCAGCTCAGCCTTCTGAGATTGAGATTTTAGGAAACGTTATTGCAAATAGCACAAATGAAACTAATGACATTGTTTTCTTACGGGGACTTTTTGAATCTTCACTTGAAAATGACACTAGAGGAATATTAGGCCCTTACTGTAATACTAATTTAGGCGAAATTGTTTTTGAAGTAAAAAATGGAACAAAATTAGATGTAGTGATGGGACCAAGCGAGAAATGTGCTGGACCTACGGATCAAACTTTTAGTATTTTATACAACGACTTGGTTGTATATATGCCTTTTCAACAAGGCTCTGATTATACTTCTTTTAAAAGTCAAATTGAAGAGAGAAAAATTAGTACTAATTTGGGTGAGCGCTCAACAATAGAATTAGCAATTTATGAAAAATTTGGAAATTTTGATCTTTTAGAATTTTCTTCTGTAAGCCCAATTGTTTCACAAGTTGCTGTAAGAAATGCAAGTATAGCAGTTCTTATTGCAACCTTTTTTATTATGGCCTACGTGGCCTTTGCTTTCAGTCAAATGCCTAAACCATTTCGTTATGCATTAGCGGCAATAATTGCTTTAGTCCATGATGTCATTATTGTATTAGGTGTTTTCTCGCTTTTAGGTAAAGTGTTGGATTTTGAAATCAACTTAATGGTTATCACAGGATTATTAACGATTCTGGGATTTTCTGTTCATGATTCAATAGTTGTATTTGATAGAATACGTGAAAATATTTCTCGTAATCCGCTCAATAAACTATCAGATAATGTGAATGTAGCACTTGTAGAAACTTTAGCTCGTTCTTTAAATACATCAGTCACCTTGCTTTTAACTGTCTTAACTTTATTATTTTTAGGTGGGCCAACTATTAGAGAATTTTTAGTAACAATGCTTGTTGGTATTATAGTAGGAACGTACTCTAGTATTGCTATTGCTGCTCAAGTACTTGTAGCTTGGGAAGATGGTGATTTTGCTAGAATGCGTAAAAAATTACTGAATCGTAATAAAGCATAACTTTTAAAGAACTAAATTTCTAATATTACCTTTTCTAATTGTTATTAATTCTTTATCCATAAATTCCAATAGTAATTGGGCTATGCGCCTATTTGTTTTTAGTAAGTCCCTTGATTCTGCTAGAGTTATACTGCCATTATTTTGAATTACATTTTTTATGAGTTGAATCGCAAGTTCATAGTTATCAACTGAAATGAATACTTCTTTAGAGATTTCCTTAATTCCTTTATCATTTTGTAAAAGCTTGACTGTTTCTTGAGTAAATTGTGTATTATTTGGATTGAATTGATAATCATTAATAATTACTAAAGCATGACTTAACTCGGATTGTTGCTTTTTTGTCAGACTTATTGAATAGTTTTTTAAAGAACAAAAAGATTTATTGTCAATTATGATTTCGCTACTATTTTCAATAATTGACCTTAATATCGGTATTTCAATTTCTACTTTTTGTGATATTTTTTTTATCTCCATATTGCTTTCGATTTTATTAGTATTTAAATATTTTGAAATGATTTTAATCATTCTTTGTTCGATTGATTCAATTTTTTTATTTGTATAAATATATTTTTTTGAATTTACATAAATAATTTTAATTTGATTGCTATGTATTAATTGCTCTATATTTATATCAAAGTCATCTACTTCTAAAACTGCAATTTTCCTTAATGCTTCTAGCTGTATTGATTGATTTTGTTCAATAATATTTATTATTATTGCTTGCTTGTTTTTTTTATAAAGTTCAAATAATTTATCTATTTCACGGCTATTAAATCGTTTAAACTTTAAGGGATTTATTCTTAAGATTTGTCCTCCGCCAATTGTTGTTCCAGAAAATCTTATAATAAATCTATCAAATTGATTAATTGAAATTGGGCTTGATAGTTGTATTTGACAAAATCCAGCTTGATGAGGAATCAAACTATCTTGATTTAATAATTTTAATCTAGCATCTAAGTGCACAGTCCCTACGTGTAAGCTTATTTTCTTGTTTGTTAGTATATTATTTTTTGAAATATTTAGAATGCGTGCGTCAAATCTTGTTGTAATAGATGCATTATTAATTAACCGAATTACATTGCCTCTCATAATTTTATGCTTGGCTATACCTTGTAAGTTTATTGCAAGCCTAGCTCCATTGACTCCTTCGTTAACTTGCTTACCATTGATTTGCATTCCCCTAATTTTAGCAGTGTTTTTTGTAGGAAGCACATGTACTGAATCGCCAATCTGAAAATTACCATTTGTTGCTGTACCAGTCACAACAGTTCCAAAACCTTTTAATGTAAATACTCGATCAATGGATAATCTTGGATCATTGATTATATTTCTTTTAGGTATCTTAAGTAAAAAAGTATCAATCGTATTAGCTAATTTTTCTATAGATGTATCGCTTGCATCTATTTTTATTGTTTCTAGTAAGTCAAAATTATATATATCATTTTTAGATTCTATATATTTTTTAAGATTATTTTCAAGTTTATTTAACAGTTCTTTTTCGTTGTATAAATCACATTTTGTAATTGTAATAATAATTTTATTAATACCTAATAAACCAATGATATCTAGGTGCTCTTCTGTTTGTTTCATAATACCTTCACCAGCTTCTACTACTAAAATAACAAGATCAATGGAGTGCATACCTGCAATCATATTTTGAATAAATTTTTCATGTCCCGGGACGTCAATAATTGAGACTTGATATTTATTTTGGAAGTTATAATGTGCAAATCCAAGTTCGATACTCATTCCTCTGTCTTTTTCTATTGGAAGTCGATCTGTATCTATGCCAGTTAATCGCTTAACTAGTGTTGTTTTTCCATGATCGATATGACCAGCTGTTGCAATAACATACATTACTATCTCTTATCCTTATTAATGATCTTATATAAAATCTTCAAAAACTTCATTTGATAGTAGTAAGCCTTTTTCACTTAATTTAAGATGGGTATTGTTTTCAATCATCAGTCCTTTATTTTTACTGCGTTCTATTTGTTCATTAAATTGTAGCCTGGGATCAATATTATATTTTTTTTGGAATTGGCTTATATTGACTCCTCTTATCATTCGTAAACCAAAGAGCATTGCTTCGTTTAAGATATTAGATTCATCAATCTTTTCGCCTTCTGTCACTTGTTCCATTTTTATTTCTTGCTGTTGGTTAACATTTAAGCTCATTGTTTTTATTGCTGATATATACTCTCGTGGATTCTTAATATTTGAAAATCGATTATTGCTCATAAAAGAATGCGCTCCGGCACCTATGCCTAAGTATTCATTCATATTCCAATAAGAACTATTATGTAAGCTCTCATAACCTGTTTTTGCCCAATTAGATATTTCATAGTGATTGTAGTCATATGAAAGTAAAGTTTTACTAGTATGTTCATATTGGTTTGCAGCTAGATCGTCATCTGGAGCAGGGAGTTCCCCCTGCTCTATTCTATATTTCAATAAGGTTCCTTCTTCTACACCAAGCGCATAGCAAGATAAATGTGTTGGCTCAAGCTCTAAAGCTTGTTTTAGAGAATAAATCCAATTATCCATTGTATGATTTACCAATCCATACATGAGATCTAAATTAATATTAGTGAATCCAACATCTTTTAATTTTTTTATTTGTTTTTTTGCAAATTGCTCTGTGTAGTTTCTATCTAAAAGAATCAGCTCGCTATCAATAAAAGATTGTATTCCAACTGAGAGTCTATTCACTCCACTATCTATAAGTGTACTTAATTCCCAATCGGGGATATCGTCTGGGTTGACTTCAGCAGTGATTTCTGCATCAGAACTTAGGTATGTATTATTTTTAATAATATTAATTATGTTAGATAATTTCTTTGCTTCAATTCTACTTGGCGTGCCTCCACCAATAAATATTGATACAATTTTTTTATTTTCTAAGCTAGGAATCCAAAATTCTAATTCTTTAATTAATGCGCTCTCATATTCATCAATCATGTCATCAATACCTTCATATGCATTAAAATCACAGAAATTACACTTTTTTTTGCAAAAAGGTATGTGAATGTAAAGACTTATAGGCGATAAAGAATTACATTTGTTAGACAATTATATTTATCCTTTATTTTTTATTTCATAAAAGGATCACATTTATGATGAAGAAAAATCAAGTGAAGGTTAAAATTTATTTTAATATTGTTATTTTTGTTTAGGTAATTAAAATGCTAAAGACTAATATGTGCGGCAAACTGAACATTAAAAATATTGATGAAAATGTTATTTTAGCAGGCTGGGTATCTCGCAGAAGAGATCACGGAGGCTTAACATTTATTGATTTACGTGATTCGTCGGGAATTATTCAAATAGTGATCAAAAATCAAGATTTAAATTTAAATGAAGATGAGATTAACAGAATTAGAAATGAATGGGTATTAATTGTAGAGGGTCGCGTTGTAATTAGGCAAAAAGGTACTGAAAATAGCAGTATGCTAACAGGTAATATAGAAGTTCAAGTTAAGAATATTACAATAGCTAATCAATCCAAGACCCCTCCTTTTCCTATAAATGAAGAAATTAATATTGAAGAAACTAATAGGATGCAATACAGGTATCTTGACTTGAGGCGCAGTAAGATGCTTTCAAATATTAAATTACGTCATGAAATTATACACTTCATAAGGAATTTTTTACATGATGAAGAATTTATTGAGATTGAAACTCCTATTTTAAATGTTGCTACTCCAGAAGGTGCTAGGGATTATTTAGTACCTAGCAGAGTGCATCCTGGAAAATTTTATGCCTTGCCTCAATCTCCGCAACAATGGAAACAATTATTGATGGTTAGTGGTTTCGAAAAATACTTTCAAATTGCCAGATGTTTTAGGGATGAAGATTTGCGTTCTGACAGACAACCTGAATTTACGCAATTAGATATTGAAATGTCATTTGTTGAACAGGATGATATTCTGCAGTTAACGGAAAATTTAATGACGGCTATGGTTAAAAAAATTAATCCAGCGTTTCAATTTAAAAATCCTTTTCCTGTGATTACATATGCAAATAGTATAGAAATGTATGGAACTGACAAGCCTGATATTAGATTTAATTTACCAATCCGCGATCTTTCTGCAATTTTTGCTAATACATCAATTAAAATTTTTCAAAATATTTTAGAATCAAAAAATCGAATTAGAGGAATCAGTATTCCTAACGGTGCGAGTTTAAATAAAAAACAAATACAAGTATTTAATGATATTGCAATCAACCTTGGTGCAAAAGGGATAGCTTCTATAAAATTAGAAGATAGTTTTGAATCTAATTCTCCTTCATCTAAAGATATTAGCTCTTTATTGAAAGACTATATTAATGATGAAGAACTCAAGCATTTAATAGACACATTAGAGAGTAAAAGTGGAGATTTGATTTTAATTTCTGGCGGTGATGAGACATTGACTTCTGAAATTTTAGGGGCCGTTCGTGTTGAAGCTGCTAGTAATATGAAATTAATTAATGAAGATCAACTTGGCTTTTGTTTTGTAACTGAATTCCCAATGTTTGAATTTAGTGAATCAGAAAACCGTTGGACTGCAATGCATCATTTATTTACTATGCCTTATTTATCTGATATTGAATTAATTCAAGATAATCCATCTAAAGTTCGCTCGCATGCTTATGATTTAGTTTGCAATGGACAAGAAATTGGTTCTGGGTCAATTCGAATCCACGAAAGCGCATTGTTGTTACAAATCTTAGAAAAATTAGGCTTTGATAAAGCTGATGCAGAAAAACAATTTGCACATATGTTGAATGCTTTTGATTTTGGAGCTCCTCCTCATGGAGGCATTGCGCCAGGTATTGATAGAATTGTAGCGATGTTGGCTAAGGAAACCGATATTAGGGAAGTCATTGCTTTCCCTAAAACTAAAACTGCTGCTGATCTTTTAACAGGCGCACCTAGTGAGATTGATCAAAAATTTTTAGATGAATTAAAATTAAAAATTAATCTGACTGATAATTAATTTTTATAAGGAGTTATTCTATGAATACTAAGAAAATTATTGCGCTATTACTTACAGTATTGACTCTTTTACTAGGCATAGTATTTGCTTTGACTTTATTGCTTCGCGTAACAGATAATCAACCAATTAATTCTAGTCAAGGAAATCAATCTACTACAGAAGACAATACGCTATTTTTTGCCGGATCAGATCCCGTCACTCTTGATCCACATCTAGCTGGAGATGCTACATCTGCTCAATACATAGTTGAGCTATTTAGTGGCTTAGTTACAATAACGCCAGAAATGGAAATTGTTTTAGATCTCGCAGAAACACTTGAAGTGAGCCAAGATGGATTGCAATATAATTTTAAATTACGTGATGATATTTATTTCCATAGTGGCAGGAAAGTAACTGTAGAAGACGTTAAATGGTCTTTTGAACGAGCAGGATCCCGTCAATTAAATTCAAATACATCATTATCCTACTTGAAAGATATTGTTGGTTTTAGTGAAAAAAGATTTGGTATTGCCGAAGAAATTAGTGGTATAAAAATATTGAATAAGAATACTATCCAAATTACTATTGATAGCCCAAAAGCATACTTTCTTGCTAAATTATCATATCCTACTTCATTTGTATTAGATAAAGAGCAAATTGCATTAAATCCAAGAAACTGGACTAGAAAACCAAATGGTACTGGACCATATAAGCTTGCAGATTGGCAACTGTCTGAAAAAATAATTTTAGAGGCAAATGCTTCATATCATCTTGGTCCACCAAAAATTAAAAACGTTGTATATGCACTTTCTGGTGGTTCCGTTTTAACGAGATTTGAAAATGGTGAAGTTGACCTCGCTGGTATTGGTACAGCTGATATTGATAGAATTCGCGATGCAAGTAATCCATTGAATAGTCTGTATTACCAAAGTCCATATTTTCAAACTTCATACATAGGTTTAAATATAATGACTGCACCTTTTGATGACGTAAATGTTAGACGAGCATTTGCATCATCAATCGATATTAGTAAGGTCACTGAACTTACTTATAAAAAAATGTTTAAACAAGCTACAGGTATCTTACCTCCAGGAATGTATGGCTATGAATCAACAAAAAAGACATTTAATTATGATCCTGAATTAGCAAGAGAATTTTTGAAAAAATCAAAATATGGCACTGCTGATAATTTACCTCCAATAGTTTTTTCAGATATTGGAGCAGGAGCTGAAGGCTCTGTTGACACTCAAGCATATATAGAACAATGGAAATTAAATCTTGGCGTTAATATTACTTTGAGACAAACTGATTTCGCTTCCTTTCTCCAAGATCTTGATGAAGGTAAAATGCAAATGTATGGAATAGGTTGGATTATGGACTATCCTGATCCAGAGAATATTTTAGATCTAAAATTTCATTCAGAGTCAACAGAAAATAATGAAAATTATTCAAATCAAGAGGTCGATAAATTACTTGAACTTGCTCGTTCTGAAAATGATATCGAAAAAAGAAAAAACTATTATCAACAAGCAGAGAAATTAATCCTTGACGAAGTCCCTTGGATACCAACTTACTTTCCTAGTAGTCATTATGTAGTCAATAAGAAAATAAAAAAGTGGGTCGAGCCACCTATGACTGTGCCTCGCCTGAGATTTATAGAAATAATAGAATAAAATATTAGGAAAATGATGCTTGAGTATACTATTAAGCGTTTGCTATGGATTCCAGTAATTATATTAGCAGTTACTTTTTTTACTTTCTTAATTGGTAGATTGGGTCCTGGTGATCCTATTTCAGTTGCTGCTGGACAAATCAGAGATCCTCAATTATTGGCAGAAGTTCGTATTGAGAAAGGTCTTGATAAACCTATAACAATTCAATACTACAAGTGGCTTAAAGGCGCTGTAAGAGCTGATTTTGGTGATTCATATATATATCAGGGATATACAATTTCTGAATTAATTTTTCCTAAAATGTTAGTTTCTGCACAACTGGGTTTTTTAGCATTAATAGTAGTTTTCGGATTGGGTATTCCATTAGGATTGCTTGCAGCTACTTTACATAATACTTGGATCGATCCTTTTATAGTTAGCACTTTGCTTTTTTTTAGAGCCATACCAGTTATTGTGATAATTCCACCATTATTGTGGCTTTTTGCCGTGCACTGGAACTTACTTCCTGTTGGTGGTTGGGAAGGTGGACTTTTTAATATTTACTGGCTATTTGATATTATCGCAATACCGATATTAAATCCGCATGTTTATTTACCTGTATTTGCATTATCTATAGGCGGTTTTGGAGGCGTTGCGCGTCTAGTAAGAATTACTGCGCTAGAAGTTAAAGATGAACCTTTTATCATTACTGCAAGATCGAAAGGCTTAAGTGAATCTCGAGTAATGTATAGCCATATTTTACCAAATTCTCTACTGCCATTAATAACTGTTATTGGGTTTGCGTTAGTAGGCATTTTAGAAGGAGCTTTTTTTGTAGAAGTTTTATTAGGTATACCTGGTATTGGTAGGTTTACTTTTGAAGCTGTTAAAAGTCGTGACTATGACGTTATCTTGGCCATGACAGTGATATTGTCAACGATGTTCATTGTTATTAATTTAATTGTGGAACTGTTGTATACAAAAATTGACCCAAGAATACAGTTAGGTGAGGATATTGGTCAATGACTAACGTAGAAGGCAATCAATTAAATATATCTAATAATGAATCTTCACAAAACGATCTATTGAATACTTCCAGTAGTACCTGGCAAGCATTTTCTCAGCGTTTTATGAAAAAAAAATTAGGCGTAATTTCTTTAGTATTAATTATAGTGATGTACACGGCTGGTATCTTTGCTCCAATTTTAGCACCATATTCATATACTGAGCAAAATTTAGAACGTTCATTAGAGGGGCCTAGCGCTGACCATATCTTAGGTACGGACACACTCGGTAGGGACATGTATAGCAGAGTACTGTATTCGATTAGAACAACTTTAATAGTTACCTTTGCAGTTATAGTGAGTGGTTCATTGGTTTTAGGCACTTTCTTAGGTCTATTGTCAGGGTATAAAGGAGGTATAACTGATACTATTATTATGCGTATTGGTGATGTCTTTGCATCCCTTCCAGGTCTACCTTTATTGATCCTTGTCAATGCTGCCTTGAGTCCTAAAATCAATGAACTAAGCTTATGGATTGATGAAAATACATTTATTAATGATTTTCAAGCTTCTGGTGCAGCATCGTATATAACAATCTTTTTTGCTCTTTCATTATTTTCTTGGGTTGGTAGTGCCAGGTTGATTCGATCACAAGTATTATCAATTAGAGAAAAAGATTATATTACTGCAGCTCGTTCTATTGGCCTCAAGCAGAAGCGAATTGTTATTCGACATTTATTACCGAATATCTCAAACTTGCTCATATTGTTAATTTCTAGTTCTTTAGGTGCTATTGCAGGCTCGGAAATTGTCCTTACATGGTTCGGTGTTGGGGTTCAGCCCCCTGCAGCATCTTTTGGACAAATGTTATATGCTGGTTCAGGCGCACGTACTTTTCAAGCTTATCCACATCTATTATTAGTCCCAGCTTTTTTCGTGACAATATTAATGTTTGCTTTTAATATTCTTGGTGATGCTCTTAATGATGTTTTGCGTAGAGATTAAATTAAGATAATGCTTTTACCAAAAGTAGATATAGTGTTATACTCCATCAATAATAAACCAAATAAAGAGTAAGCAATATGGTTGAAACAGTAAAAAAGCAGTTGCCTAAATGCCTTATTGAATTAACAATTGAGGTTGAAGATTCGATGGTCCAAGATGCCACAGATGAGGCTACAAAGAATTTAGCTAAAGAATCCAAAATCCCTGGTTTTAGACCAGGTAAAGCACCTAAACATATTATAGAAAAAAATTTTGGTAAAGCTGCAATTTTTCAAAAAGCTTTGGATGACTTATTGCCTAAAATATACAGTGAATCAATTCAACTTGAATCTATTGAACCAATAGGTCAGCCTGAAATAAATATTAAATCAACAGAACCTTTAATAGTTGAAGCAAAAATTCCTACTAAGCCAATAATTAATCTTGGTGAGTATAAAAAATACAGAGTTAAAGAGCCTGAAATGCCTGAAATAGAGCCTTTAGTCCAGCAATCAATTGATACTTTACAGCGTCAATACGGCACTCTAGAGCCAGTAGATAGACCAATTGAGTGGGGTGATTCTGTTAGAATTGATTTTAATCTTAAGATTGCTGGTATAGACCAAGACCAATCGGAAGAAGATGCTGAATTTATTATGGATAAAAATGCAAAAAGCTCTCTGCCTGGTTTTTTGGATAAATTGGTTGGTAAAAAAAGAAATGATTCATATAAATTTTCTATTACTATTCCTAAAGAATTCGAAGTCGAAGAGCTTTCAGGTAAAAAAGCAAACTATGATGTAAAAATTAAAGAAATAAAGAAATCCATTTTACCTGAACTAAATGATGATTTTGTACAAACACTTGATCCACAATTAAAAACTGTAAAAGACCTAAAAGAAAAATTACATTTAGACGTTACAGGAAAATTAGAATCTGATCAAAAGAATGCCTATCGAGAAGAGATTATAGATTTCTTTGTCACAAAGTCTGAAATTGAGTATCCTGAAATATTAGTTCAAAGAGAAATTGAAAGAATTATTGACCAGCAATCTAACCATGAATCTCATACTCCACAAGGATTTGAAAAATGGCTTAAATCAATTGGTAAATCAGAAACGGAAGTGAATGATGCATTAAAGCCAAATGCAGAAATTGCTGTTAAGAGGTCCTTAGTACTATCAGAAGTAATTAATATAGAGAAAATTAATGCGTCTACTGAAGCAATTGAACAAGAAGTTAATAAAATAAAACTTGATCCTTCTTATTCATTAAGTCCTGAAAAGGCAAAACTTGATGAATTAATTAACAGTGATGATTTTGTCGATTCTTTAAAAAATCAGATTTTAACAAATAAAGCTTGGGAAACATTAGAAGCTATTGCATCAGGTAAAAAACAGAACAAAAATGCCGATAAACCAAAATTAAATAAGCAATCTCAAGCAAAGACTAAATCAAATGTTAAAAATAAAAAACAAGCAAATAATAAATAATTTTTAATTATCTTTCGTTATAGCTACTTGTTTAGTTAAACTTATTTACACTAGCAGTTGCAAGTTTTATTGTTGCAATAACTTAGTTTAAGGAAATTGAATGACAAATTTTTATAGTTCTAAAAATACTATTGAGAATATAGTACCTATGGTAGTTGAGCGAGACCCTAGAGGTGAACGAGCGTATGACATATATTCACTTTTATTAAAAGAAAGAATTATTATGTTAGGCACAGGCATTGATGACCAAGTTGCAAATACTATTGTTGCGCAATTACTTTATCTTGATAGAGAAGATCCTGACAGGGATATTTCTTTATATATTAATTCTCCTGGTGGGCAAATTTATGCTGGCCTTGCAATCTATGATACGATGAACTTAGTTAATGCTAACGTTTCCACAATTGCAGTTGGTGTCACTGCATCAATGGGCACGGTCCTATTATGTTCTGGAGCTAAAGGTAAAAGATTTGCACTACCAAATGCAACTGTGCACATGCATCAAGCATTAGGGGGAGCTCAAGGTCAGGCAAGAGATGTTGAGATTGCTGCAAGAGAAATTTTACGTAATAATGAAATTATTAAAAATATTATCGTTGAAAATAGTGGTCAAACTGAAGCAAAGATTAAAGAAGACTTTGATCGTGATTTTTATATGAATGCTAATGAAGCATTAAAATATGGAATGATAGATCAAATCTTAACGCCTAATAAAAAGAATGAAAAATAGTTAATTTGGGCGATATGATTTATTATGGATGATCAAGAATTAAAATACCACTGTTCTTTTTGTGGGAAAACACAATCAGAGGTCAAAAGACTAATAGCTGGCCCAAGTTCAGTGTATATCTGTGATGAATGTATCAATTTATGTAAAGAAATAGTTGATAATGAGCAAGTTGATGAGTCTGAAGTAGACCCTCTACATGATGGCGCGCTTCTTAAGCCAATGGAAATATATGCAAAGTTAAATGAGTATATTGTTGGACAAGATCGTGCAAAAAAAGTCTTGTCTGTCGCAGTTTATAATCATTTTAAAAGAATCAATGCTTTATCAAAAACAGATGTAGAAATTGATAAGTCTAATATTTTATTAATTGGTCCTACTGGAACAGGTAAAACGGAATTTGCAAGAACTTTAGCACGTATCTTAAATGTACCTTTTTCTATAGCAGATGCAACTGCATTGACTGAAGCTGGATACGTAGGTGAAGACGTTGAAAATATCTTATTACAGTTAATTCAATCTGCTAATTTTGATATTTCTCTAGCAGAAACAGGCATTATATATATTGATGAAATTGATAAAATTACTAGAAAATCAGATAATCCATCAATTACGAGAGATGTTTCTGGAGAAGGAGTACAGCAAGCATTATTAAAAATTATTGAAGGGACTAAGGCAAAAGTGCCACCTCAGGGTGGTCGAAAGCATCCTAATCAAGAGTTTCTAGAAATTGATACTTCAAAAATTCTTTTTATTGTCGGAGGTGCTTTTGAAGGATTAGAAAATTTAATTCAAAAAAGAACTGGTTTTGGCGCTAGAGGGATTGGTTTTTCATCTGATGATGAAGATAAAATTTTAATCAAACAAGCGCTTTTGAAAGAAGTAGCTCCTGATGATTTAATACATCATGGTCTAATTCCTGAATTTGTTGGCAGATTGCCTATTGTTGGAGTCTTAGAGCCTCTTTCTAAGGACATGATGATAGATATTATGCGCAAACCAAAGAATGCAATTCTAAAGCAGTTTGTTGAATTATTGAAACTAGACGGTGTCAAATTAGAATTTGCAAAAGGTAGCTTAGAGGCCATAGCAACTGAAGCAATGACTCGAAAAACAGGAGCAAGAGGTTTGAGAACAGTTGTGGAAGAAGTGTTATTGGATGTAATGTACGATTTACCTTCTAGAGATGATATTGAGCGCTGCATTATTACAACGAAGTCAATAAATAAACAAGGTGGGACTCCAATACTTGTTACTAAAACTGGCAAGCCTTTGAATGCTAGTAAGAAAGATATACCAAAAAAATTAGAAGAAGATATTGCTTAATACTCATGTTGATTACTTTTTGATTATGGATTTTATTTATGAAAAAAAATAAAGAACGATTAGACAATATGCTCTTTTCAAGAGGCTTAGCACCGAGCATTGTTAATGCTCGGTCTTTAATAATGTCGAACGAAGTTATTGTTGATGGGCAACATGTAACACAAGTAGGAACAAAATTTAGTGATGATATAACTATTAAATTAAAACAAAAAAAACAATTTGTTAGCAGAGGTGGAATTAAACTTGAGCATGCCTTAAATATATCTGGTATAAAAGTTTTAAATAAGCACTGCCTAGATATAGGATCGTCAACTGGTGGTTTTACAGATTGTCTTCTGCAAAGAAATGCTAATTCTGTTGTAGCTATTGATACTGGATACGGGCAAGCTGCTGATAAAATTAGAAATGATTCAAGAGTAATGCTTTCTGAACGAACAAATGCCCGATATATGAATAGACTGAAGAAACCTGTCAATTTGGTTGTTATAGATGTTTCTTTTATTTCAATATTGAAGATTATTCCTAATATCTTACTATCCTTAGAGGCTGGGGCAGATATGATTGCATTAGTTAAGCCTCAATTTGAACTTCCAAAGAAAATGGTTAAGTCCGGAGGTGTAGTTAAGAGCCATTTACTCCATGCTCAATCGGTTGCTAAAATAGTAATAGAATTAATTGATCAAAAACTTCAATTTTGCCAAGTAATACGGTCTCCTATAAAGGGCGCAAGTGGTAATTCTGAGTTTTTTATTTGGATGAAATATGAAAACTAATAACCAAATAGATTTTAAGAAAATAGTTTTATTTTATAATATTGAAATTGCAGGAGTAGAAGATCTTGTAAATAAGATTTTCAATGATTTTAATGAACGCTTTAATGAAATAGTTAAAATACCACTTGTTTTAAATACTGAAGGCGATCTACTTAATGAATATGAGCAGCAGTTAATCAAAACAGATTTAATTGTATGTGTTGGTGGTGATGGGACTGTATTGAGATTAGCTCAATCAGTCATTGGCCACGAAATTCCTATTTTTGGTATTAGAATGGGAAGATTAGGATTTTTAACTGAATCAACTGCACAAGAGGCAAAAGAGAAGATCAATTCTATTTTAAATGGAGATTTTTATATAGAAAAGCGAAAACTTGTACAAGCAAATTATGATGAACAAAATTATTTTGCTTTAAATGATTTTGTAATTGGAAGGAAAAATTTAGGCAAAACTGCATCTATAGGTGTATGGATTAATGGCATGCCTATTGCTGAATATAGATCAGATGCAATCATAATTGCATCTGCAACTGGTTCAACTGGTTACACGCTATCAATTGGTGGCCCAGTGCTTATGCCTAGTGCTGAATCGATTATTATTATGCCCCTTGCCCCACATCTTACTCCAAGCAATCCAATTATTTTACCATCTGGTGATGAAGTTGCTCTTCAAGTACTCAGAGATGATGATTCAATTATGGTTGCTGATGGACTTCATGAATATTCAATTCAAACTGATAAGAAAATTCTTATATCTGTCTCTAAAGAGAATATAGCTTTTTTACGTATAAATAATAGTTATAACTTTCTTAATCGTGTTGCGGATCGTTTAGGTTGGCTACGCAAAGATCATAATTTAGATATTAGTTAGAATATTATTTAGGAATTTATTATATGACTCAAGTTACTCGAGCAACATTAAATGAAGGGGAACAAATTTTTGAGTTAATTAATATATGGGCTGGTCGTGGACAATTATTACCTAGAACTTTAGGTGAGGTTTATGAAAATATAAGAGATTTTTATGTTGTTCGAGAAGAAAATAAAGTTGTAGGATGCGCGGCACTACATATTACATGGAATGACCTCGCAGAATTGAAATCCATTGCAGTACTTGATGAAAAACATTCTAATGGATATGGAAAGATGTTAGTCAAAGAATGTGTTGAAGAGGGTAAAATTCTTAATTTATCAAAAATCTTTGCATTAACTTATCAACCTCAATTTTTTGAAAAATTAGGTTGGAAGCAGGCTGATGTGATGACTCTGCCTCAAAAAGTATGGAATGAATGCTATCGATGTCCTAAGTTTCCTGCTTGTGAAGAAATTGCTGTTACTTTAGATTTAAATTGAATTTCTTACATCTTCCTCATATTGGTGCTAACTTTATTTCTTAGGTGTGGCTGTAGTTAAAAATTGCTTACGCAAGCTCTAGTTATTAACGACTTAGGTGCATAGAATAGTCATGAAAGTTTTTATTGTATTTATTAGAGATATAGTGGAATAATCATGGTAAGTCAAAGCGTACAAACTGATTCATTATTAAAGAGATATGGTAAAACACTCAGGACTGACCGTTGGTGGTTTGAACCATTAATGGTTGGAATAGGACTGTTTCTTTTTGTGTTGTATTCAACAATATCTGCCGCCCTGCTAGGTAATTATTGGCCATATGAAATTGGGCCTTACCTCTCACCATTTTTTGAGCCATTGTTTTATACTGATATCTTACCAAAATGGATTTCCCCAGCTATCTTTGTGCTGTGGGCTCCCCTATCTTTTAGGATGACATGTTATTACTACAGAAGAGCTTATTATCGTTCTTATTTTTTAAGTCCGCCTGCTTGTTCTGTCCAAGAACCAGCTGGTTCTTATTCTGGAGAATCAACGATTCCATTAGTTGTACAAAATATTCATAGATTTGCTATGTATGGTGCAATAATCTTTGTACCAATTCTATGGAGCGGAGCAATTAAATCATACTACTGGGATGGAGAATTAGGTATAGGAGTGGGCTCTCTTATTCTTACATTGAATGCCTTCTTATTATCTGGTTATACATTTGGATGTCATTCTTTTAGACATCTAGTGGGCGGTGGATTGAATTCATTTACAGGCAGTAAATATCAATTATTAAGAAAAAAAGCTTGGGATATTGTTTCCGCAATCAATGCAAAGCATCGTGCATGGGCATGGTCAAGTTTAATTGTTGTAGGTCTTACTGATCTGTATGTTCATTTAGTAGCATCTGAGATGATTGTTGATTTGAATACTTGGGGTAGTTTTTTCTAAGGATATTATGAGTAAATTTGAAATTGAAGAACATGAATATGATGTCATAGTTATTGGAGCAGGTGGTGCTGGTCTTAGAGCAGCCATTGAATCCATGGCATTAGGTTGTTCAACTGCTGTAGTATGTAAGTCATTATTTGGAAAAGCACATACTGTAATGGCTGAAGGTGGAATGGCTGCAGCAATGGGTAATGTGTATGCTGAGGATAATTGGAAAGTACATTTTAGAGACACAATGCGTGGTGGTAAAATGTTAAATAATTGGCGTATGGCACAAATCCATGCTCAGGAAGCTCCTGATCGTGTCCTTGAATTAGAAGAATATGGAGCGTTATTTGATAGAACGGAAGATGGATTAATTCTACAAAGAGATTTTGGTGGTCATAAATTTGCAAGATTAGCACATGTTGGTGATAGTACTGGATTAGAAATGATACGAACTGAACAACAAAAAGCAGCATCTTTAGGAGTAAAAGTTTTTTCTGAATGTACTATAAATAGATTGATTATAGATAAAGAATCAAATTCTATT
>JAQWMB010000030.1 GCA_029246995.1 Dehalococcoidia bacterium
TTCAGATGAAACAGCTTCAGATGAAACAGCTTCAGATGAAACAGCTTCAGATGAAACAGCTTCAGATGAAACAGCATCAGAATCTTCTAAGAAATAATTTGCAGTTAAAACAATGTTTCTTAACATGATTTCTATTTACATCTCACTACTAAAATTCTATAAATATATTTACATAAAAGCGTCGATCGGACACAATAGTCGTGGTAGCCTAGCTGTAGGGGATAATTCATGACAGATAGATTTGATAAATTTACTGAACGTGCTCGCAGGGTCTTAACTCTTGCTCAAGAGGAAGCTCAACGCTTCAATCATAACTACATTGGCACTGAACATCTTTTATTAGGTTTAATTAGTGAAAATGATGGTGTAGCAGCTCAAGTATTCAGTAATCTTAATATTGATGTAAATAAAGTACGCTCTGCTATTGAATTCATAATTGGTCGCGGAGAAAGACCGAATGCAAATGAAATAGGCTTAACTCCTCGTGCTAAGAAAGTCATCGAACTTGCCGTTGACGAAGCTAGAAGATTAGGTCATTCGTATATAGGTACTGAACATCTTTTACTAGGCTTAGTGAGAGAAGGCGAGGGCATTGCTTCAGGCGTTTTAGAAAGCCTAGGAGTCAATCTAGATAATGTCCGAGTTGAGCTTTCAAATTTAATTGATAAAAAATCGCCCAATGAATCAAAGAGAACACAAAAAAAAGCTAAGACGCCAACCCTAGATCAGCTTGGTATTGACCTTACGAAGGCTGCTCAAAATCAGGAACTAGATCCTGTAGTAGGACGAGAGTCAGAAATTGAAAGAGCGATTCAAATTTTATCTAGAAGAACAAAAAATAATCCTGTTTTAATTGGTGAGCCTGGCGTTGGTAAGACTTCAATTGCAGAAGGGCTTGCACAAAAAATTGCTACAGGAGATATCCCTGAAAGTTTAGCTAATAAACGAATGCTTACTTTAGATATTGCACTGTTAATAGCAGGAACTAAATATAGAGGTGAATTTGAAGAACGATTGAAGAAAGTTATTGCAGAAATTAAAAATGCAAAAAATTGTATTATTTTTATTGATGAATTACATATGTTAGTAGGAGCTGGAGCTGCTGAAGGTGCAGTAGATGCAGCAAATATTCTCAAACCAGCACTTGCAAGAGGTGAAATACAAGCTATAGGTGCTACAACTCTTGAAGAGTATCACAAGCATATTGAAAGAGATGCTGCCTTTGAGCGACGTTTTCAACCAATACGTGTTGATGAACCCAACAATGATGAAACAGTTCAAATTTTGAAAGGTGTTCGTAGCCGATATGAAGAACATCACAAACTAACTATTACTGATGAATCTATTATTACTGCTGTTGAATTATCTTCTCGTTACGTCTCTGATCGTTTTTTACCAGACAAAGCCATTGATTTAATTGATGAAGCATCTGCTCGTGTCAGAATACAAAGATATTCACTTCCACCATCTGCGACTGAAATCAATTCTGGATTAGAAGCTATTGCGAGAGAGAAAGAGCAAGCTATAGAAAATCAAGAATATGAACTGGCAAAAGAATTAGGTGAAAGACAAACAAAATTAGAAAATAAACTTAGTGATATTGATGAAAAAGCATTACCAGATAAAAATTCTCTTTCACACGTTAAAGAATCCGATGTCAGAGATGTTGTTTCAATGTGGACTGGTATACCTTTATCAAAAATTGCGGCAGAGGAGTCTACTCGACTTAAAGAAATGGAAATTAGTTTAAAGGAACAGGTTATTGGTCAAGAAGAATCTATACAAACAGTTTCTAAGGCAGTTAGAAGAGCGCGAGCTGGATTAAAGGATCCACAAAGACCGATAGGAACTTTCTTATTTTTAGGTCCTACGGGAGTAGGTAAAACCTATTTAGCTAATAAACTTGGTGAATTTATGTTTGGTTCTAAAGACCATGTTATTCGTATTGATATGTCAGAATTTATGGAAAAGCATAATATTTCCAGACTTGTCGGCTCTCCTCCTGGTTATGTTGGATACGATGAAGGTGGACAATTAACTGATCTTGTCCGCAGGAGATCTTATTGCTTAATTTTGTTGGACGAAATAGAAAAAGCACATCCTGATGTGTTTAATATGTTGTTGCAGATTTTTGATGATGGTCATTTAACAGACTCGAAAGGTCGTAAGGTTGATTTTAGAAACACAATTATTATTATGACTTCTAATGTGGGCTCAGATTTAATCCAAAATGGTGGTAATGTTGGCTTTTCTTTAGCAAGTGATGAAGTATCTGGAGATACTGAAAGATATGACTGGATGAAGTTGAAAGTCATGGAACAAGTCAAAAAAGTCTTTCGCCCAGAATTCATCAACAGACTTGACCACTCTTTGGTCTTTCACCCTTTAACGCTAGAAAATATTAAAAATATTGTTGATCTTCAGTTGAATGATCTTAGACATAATCTTGCTGAAAAGAATATGAAAGTTGAATTTGACAAATCGTTATACAGTTATCTTGCTGAAAAAGGTTTTGATGAAAAATATGGAGCTCGACCTTTAAGGCGTGTAATACAAAATGATATAGAGGACCTTTTATCAGATAAGTTACTTGATGAACAATTTAAAAGTGGCGATACAATTAAAGTTAATGTTAAGAATGAACAAATTGTTTTTAACAAAATTAATAGTCGTAAAGCATCTAGCTCGAAAGGTGAATCTGCTTCTGAAATTGTAATTGAATCAACTAAGTAAATTCTTAAGACACCTTTTGGCTCATTGTTTCTATTTTATTTTTTCTATCCACTGCTATAATAATTCCTATTAAAGCTAGATTTATAACTAATGAGTTAGATCCATTGCTGATGAATGGTAAAGTTGTCCCGGTTGTTGGCAAGATTGCTAAATTAACCATTATGTGTAACATTCCTTGGAATACTATGAAATATGTTGCTAAGATTGAACTTAAATAATGAAATTTACTTGATGATTTTATAGCTATATTGGTGCCAATCCATAAAATTGATACAAACATCACTACTATAAAAATTACAAAGATAAAACCTAATTGTTCTATAATAACAGCTAACGCAAAGTCACTATCTGCAGCTAATACATTCAATAGTATAGAATTGCTTTGGTCTATGGAACCAGGGCCAATTATTCCGCTGCTGCCTATAGCTTCTTTAACAAGGTTTATAATATATGCATTACCAAGAGGGTCTGCATTTGAATTTGCAAAGGCGCTTAATCTTTCAAATTGGTATTCATAAATAATTAAACTGAATACTAAGGGGAGAAGAGAAATAACCCCTAGGGTCATTGCAATTAGAGCCTTGTATGATGTTCCACTGAGATAAATTGTTAACCCAAAAAAAACAGAATAAAGCAGTGCGGTGCTCGTATCAGGTTGTAATTGTATTAAGAAAATAGTAGTAGAAAATATAAATAGTAATATTGGTATTAAACGTAATTGCTTAGAATACAATTTACTAAAAACTATTGATGACAATAGTATGATTGGTATTTTAATTAATTCTGATGGCTGAATACTGAAAGTATTTGTTAGATATATTCTTCTTGTAGATCCATACTCTTCTGTCCCAAGATAATTCGTTGCTAGCGCTATCAAAAGTAAAATGCCTATGATAAACATCAATGAAATTAACAATTCATTTTCGAGGAAATTAAAAAAGTATATTATTAATAGCATTAAAGCTATACCAATTAGCAATGCTATTAATTGAGAATAATCAGAAAATAATATCAACGAATTACTGGTCCCTTTTGGGCTATTAAAAATAAATTTTATTAATAATAGAGATGAGATTATTGCAATGAGGGACTTTGTTTTCATTGAAAGCCTAATTCACTTTAGTATTCATTTTTTTTATTACTAAAATAATATTCTAATACTTCTTTTGCAATTGGTGCAGCATGCGTAGAGCCTACTCCATTTTTTAAAAATGTTATAATTGCAATTTCTGGATTTTCATAAGGAGCATATCCCATATACCAAGCATGTGTTTTGTATTCTTTTTTTTCATTGCTGTAACCATATTCAGCGGTTCCTGTTTTACCACCAATTTCTATGCCTTCAGGTTCTCCAGTAAAAGCTGTACCGTATGGATCGGCAGCTAGTTTCATTGATTCTTGCATCACTGTTAAAGATTTTTTGCTAATATCAATTTTATTTTTCTTCATTATATTCTCAGAGATATTTGGCACATTTCCAATATTATTAACAATTTTTGGTGTAACGAGATAACCATTATTTGCAATTGTAGCTGCAACTACAGCCATTTGCATGGGTGAAACTCTTAAGTAGCTTTGGCCAATCCCAAATTGATATGTATCACCAATAACCCAAGGTTCTTTTATAGTTTTTGATTTCCAATCTCGATCAGGGACTAGTCCAGATATTTCTCCAGGAAGATCTATACCTGTCTGTGTTCCAAGCCCAAATTTTTTGGCATATTCAGCAATTTTATCTGAACCAAGACCTTTGAATATTTCCTGTTCATCTTGATATCCTCCAGATATATAATAATAGTATACATCAGACGATCTTGCTAATCCTTGCTTGAAATCTAGAACACCATGATTTGCCCAGTCTTCAAACACATATTCAATCTCAGGATTAAATTCATTTTTAATTGTGATGGAACCTTCTGTCGTTATCACTGTATTTTCATTTGCAATATTTTCTTCTAATGCGCCTATCCCTACTATTGGTTTAAAAATTGAACCAGGAGGATAATTCTCCATAATGTTTCTGTCGAGGAGTGGTCGCTTTGGATCATTGAGTAATTGGTTAACTTTTTTATTACTAGGTAATTTTGCAAATGTATTACCTGGAAAATCGGGGACTGATATATAAGATAGTATTTGTCCAGTGTGTACATCAATAGTAATAATCGTACCTTCTATTGTCATGTCTTTGTTGTCTTCAAAGGAATTAATTCCTAGATTTGCATGCTTTATTAAGGCTTCATATGATTTTTGTTGAAGTTTATAATCTATGGATAAATATAAGTTTTGCCCTCTTGTTGGTGCCTGGATAAATTGTAATTCATTAGATGAATTATTTTCTAATTGAGTTAAAACCTCTTTACCATCTATTCCACGTAGGTAGGATTCATATTGCAACTCTAAGCCACTTTTACCAACTTTTTCATTAAGCATATATCCATTGTCGAGATAATATTTTATATTTTTTTCTTCTATTGAGCCTACGCTACCAATAATTCTTGAGAATAAGTTTGAATTATTGTATTCACGCATTACATTTTTTAAAATTACAGTGCTGTCTGTTGAAGCAAAAATTGATGAATATTTTATAGCCTCATTCAAACTTATATCATCTATGATTACTACTGGTCGATAAGGATCGTTTGATTCTAGCCCAAGCATTAAATTGTCTTCTAAGTTAGCAAATGGAATACTAGTTGCTTCTTCTATTTTTCTAAGTATTTGAGTTGATATTTTGATATCAGTTAATTGCTTAGGAATAATTGCTAATTGTAATCGAGGTACATTTTTTGTTAATTGATTACCTTTTGCATCAAATATATTTCCTCTCATTCCCTCGATGCCAACACGTTGAGTATTGGTAAAGTTTTGCAATTGTGAATTTGATAAATCATAGCTTGAGAAATAAGATGAATAAATTAAAATAAATAAAAAAATTAACGATACTATCATTGAGGCAAGATACGTTCTTAATTTATTTGTGGTTATATTTTTGGAACTAGCCATATTGTACAGCTTTCAGATTTGAAAATAATTTATTAATTATTATTACGATTGCAGTAGTTAACAAGCAGTTTGATATAAAATATATTAGATTCGTATTACTTTGAAACATCTGGAAAATTAACATTGCATCCTTAGTATGTAAATTTAATAATATTTCAAAAGCAAGTTCTGATATTAAGCAAATAAAAAGAATTGCATATAATCCTATTTTTTTTGTTAAAAATGATTCAAGTATTACATATAAAAAAATTGGAATACTCATAACGATTAAGAGCCATCCGATTTTTTCATTACTTATAGCGCCATATATGATAGATAATGTGCACAATAAAGTAATTGAACTCGTAAATGTTAGATTAAAACAAAATACTATTAAGCTAATAATTATAATGTTTGGCCTAATATTATAATCAACTGTAACAATTAAAATACTTAGTACAACAAAAGAGAAAAAAATTATAAAAAAAGTCTTTATAATAGAAAATATATTTTGATAAAGCATTGTTAATCCTTTATTATATTCACGATTGTAATATTATTTAAATCTTCAAATGGTTCAACCGTAATTGTTAAAAAAAGCTCGCTTGCATCGTCGATCTCATATATTCTGCCTACGGGTATTCCTGCAGGAATAATGTTTCCGAGGGATGATGTAATAATGCTCTCGCCAGTTTTAATTGAATTATCAGCACTAATAAAATCTATATTTATGGGACCGTTGTTACCCTGTAAAGCACCAGTCTGCTGAGTTGATTGTAAAAAAATAGGTACGCTTGATTTTGCATCATTTATCAAAGTTACATATGAGTAATCTTCATATAACGATGTAATAATTCCTACAAGTGCACCTGATTGTCCTACGACAACCATTCCAGTAGTAACATCATTTTTTGATCCTCTATCAAGTTGTAATATTTTTCGATTGAACATTAGATCTTTGATGATGACATTAGCAGTTACAATTGATTTACTTTCAAACTGAGAAGAATTAATATTTGTAAATGATTCTAGCAAAGAAATTTTTTCTTGTAATTGGATATTACTAACTTCTAATTCTGCAATTTTACTTCTTAGTTCAATATTTCCTGCTTTGATATCATCAATTTTATTGTAACTAGTTATTGGGTCAGTAATTGAATAGAAAAAGTCAGTTAATGGTTTAATGAAATTCGTACTCTTGTCACTGATACTTCCTTCAAATGATTTTGTAAATGAAAGATTTGATGACCATAAAGATGCTAGAGCTAAAATAAAAATTGCTGCAATGATAAAAATTTTCTTATTCTTCATAGTATTTTTCTAATTAATAGATATTTTTTTTGATGCATTTTTTAACTGCATAGACGTTTCTAGTATTGACATTATATCTTTATTTTCTAAAATTTTTGATATCCCTTTAATGACTGATTTTTTTGGATCTTCGCTTACTTTAACAGGGAAATTAGTAGCATTCGCAATTCTTCTGTCGATACCATGAAGAAGAGATCCTCCTCCAGTTAAGCTTATGCCAACTTTCATGACATCAGTTATTAATTCTGCTGGTGTCCTTTCAATGATCTCTTTAATTCCTGAAATAATAGCTTCAATAGGTTGATTTAATGCTTCTCGTATTTCAATTGTTGAAATGTCAACTTCTTTTGGTAACCCTGATACTATATCTTGTCCTTTGATCTGAAATTCTATTTCATTATCTAATGGCCATGCTGACCCATAATCAGTTTTAATTTGCTCTGATGATATTTCACCTAATGATATATTGTAAACTTGGCGTATGTAATCCTTAATTGATTCATCCATTGCATCACCTGCGGATCTGATGGAACTCCCACTAATAATTGTTCCAAGCGCAAGTACTGCAGTTTCTGTAGTACCTCCTCCTATATCTACAATGAGATTGCCTTGTGGTGATGAAATATCAATATCTGAACCTAATGCAGCAGCCAATGACTCCTGAATTAAATAGGCAGCTTTTGCGCCTGCAGAAAGAGAAGCTTCTCTTACTGCTCTTTTTTGTACTTCAGTTGCTGCAGTAGGAATTCCTATTACTAATTTTGGTTGAGAAAGATTATAGCTCACTAGGCCTCCATCGCTAAGCGAAAGAAAATGAGCAATCATTCTTTCTGCTATTTCATAATTTGAAATTACTCCATCTCGAAGAGGTCTTATTGCAGTAATATTTTCTGGTGTTCTCCCAACCATCATTTTTGCTTGCGTGCCTATAGCTAAAATTTGTCTATTCGTTTTATCTATAGCAACTACAGAAGGCTCCTCAATAATAATTCCTTTTCCCTTAAGGTATATCAATGTATTTGATGTACCTAGATCAATTCCTATACCTTTAACAGCAAAATTATTTATTAAATCGTAGTATTCTTTTAATTTATCCAACATAATTTTCTTTCTGTTTTCTTTAATCTAAAAGTTCGATTAATTTTTTTTCATCTATTTGTTCTATGTTATTCTCTTTTGCAATTTCTAATTTATTTCCAGGATTTAATCCAACTATAAGAATGGAAGTTTTTTTTGTTATAGACTTATTAATTTTTCCACCAAGATTACTTAATAAATTAAACATTTCTTCCCTCGACCATTTTTCTAGGGTACCAGTTAACGCAATATTTTGATTAATAAAATAGTTTGTTTTGTATGCTTTGTGATGTGAATCAAGAGATATTTCCATTTTAAGCCCAGCTTTTTTTAATTCTTCAATAGTTGTTCTGTTATCTTTTTCAAGAAAATGTTGCTTAATAGCTAAGCTTACTTTTGGTCCTATTCCTTCGATTTGTTCAAGTTCTGCATGAGATGCTGCAATAATATTATCAATATTTTTAAATGAATTAGCTAATAGCAATGCTATCTCTGACCCAACATGTTGTATTCCTAGCGCTGTTAGTAATTTATGAAATGGTAGTTTTTTGCTAATTTCAATCTCACTAAGTAAATTACTGATAAGTTTTTCTCCCATTTTATCCAATAGAAT
>JAQWMB010000014.1 GCA_029246995.1 Dehalococcoidia bacterium
TTTATTAAATTTCTCAATGTCAAAATCTTTTTCTAGGATTGCAATTGCATTTTCTAGAGTATGAGTACTTGTAAGCATTCTATGAATAGGCAATATTTTTAGTCCTAGATCGGAGTCTGGTGTTAAGGCGGTTAAAATGTAATCATTTGTTTTTTCTCGATTAGCTCTTTTATAGTTTAAAGCGGTTGTATATCTGTGATGTCCATCTAAAATGATAATCTGTTTGTTTTCTACTGCATTACTAATTTTTTGTATGATTTGTGTATCGGTTATTTTCCATAAATCGTGCTGTATTGCAGTTATGTCAGTTGATGTAATAATAGGTGGATTGATACTATAATTTTCTAATAATTGAGATAATTTTCCATTATCATCATTGCACATACAAAAGATTGGGCTAATATTTGTTTGTGTTGCCTCTAAAAGCGAGTAGCGATCCTTTTTCGGTCCTTCCATTGTATTCTCATGAGGTAAAATGACTCGATCTTCAAATGCATGTATTTCTAATAAACCTAGAATACTTTTTCTTTTAATTAATTGACCTTCTAAATTAAATGTTTGCTGATATAAGTAGTACGTTAGTTCATCATCTTCCAATAATATTTTATCGTTTATCCATGAATTAATTAATTGCTTTGCATGGAGGTATT
The DNA here is from genome assembly GCA_029246995.1 of Dehalococcoidia bacterium. Taxonomy (GTDB): domain Bacteria; phylum Chloroflexota; class Dehalococcoidia; order UBA2979; family UBA2979. The sequence continues at coordinate 651 of JAQWMB010000014.1, forward strand.
TTTCATCGCTTTCTCCTTTTGGAAGTTCAATGTGACAGATATTATATTCTGATGAACTATATAGTTGTTTTTTTTGATCTTCATTAATCACATCGTACGGAGGAGCAATAACTTCATTAATATTAATGTTAAGTTGATTATACCTATAACCTTTAAGTGGTTTAAAAAGTGAAATAAGACGCTCCTTTTATTTTATTTCTAAAATTAGTTTCTGAGCTAAAAATATTTCTTCAATAGATTCTGAAGACAATTGAATGAGCTCATTTAAAAGTTCCATTGAAAAGCTTTTCTGTTCGCTTGTTGCTTGTATATCTACTATATCTTTATTTTCATTGATCACTATATTACAATCTGCGTCTATCGATGAATCTTCTTCATAATCTAAATCAACATAAATATCTTTATTCTTTATTCCAGCTGAAATAGCACCGATTTGATGAATTAAAACATTATTAAATGAATCTAAGCCTGTCTCATGCGCTAGTTTTTTAAGCGCTAATGCTGTAGCCACCCAGGCACCATTGATTGCAGTAGTTCGCGTGCCTCCGTCTGCGTCGATTACGTCACAATCTAAGGTAATTGTATATTCGCCTAAAGTCGAGAAGTCAATTGCAGTACGCAGGCTTCTCCCTATGATTCTTTCAATTTCTTTACCTCTACCATCCTGTCTGCCTGATTTAATTTCTCTTCTTTTTCTAGTATTTGTCGACGCAGGGATCATTGCGTATTCTGCTGTTAACCAGCCTGTTCCACTGTTTTTTAAAAAACGTGGCACGGAATCATCGATTGTTGCTGTGCAAATGACACGAGTATTGCCCATTGAGGCTAAAACTGAACCATCAGCATTTGCAATGTAATCTGGTAAAATTTCAAATTTACGTTTTTCGTTTAATTTTCTGTCATTTTTTCGCATATTATTTTACCCTTTTAAGATATTTAAAAACTTTATTTTAATGATAGCCATATAACAATTAAACAGGTAACCTTATTTAGGCAAAAGCGTTTTTTTATAAAACTCTTTTTTTACATGAATACGTAGTTCCTATTCTATTCTTTTTTATTAATAATTAGGTTTTTATCTATGAATTAAATATGAATTTATTGATAGGAACAAGATAGTTATTTGGAATAAAAATGAATAAAGATTTTTTATTAGTATCTGATTTTAATAAAGCTGACATCATTCACTTGATTCGGTTAGCAATTGCTATGAAAAATGCAGAGCATGAGGAAGATGCTTGGGAAGATGGTTATGCAAATGGCGAACCATTGTTTTTAGGTGAAGGTCATCTTTTAGCTCTAATCTTTGAAAAGCCTTCTTTACGTACGAGAGTTTCTTTAGAAGCTGCTATGCAAAATCTTGGTGGTAGCTCAATATTTTTATCAAAAGATGAGATTCAAATAGGCAAACGTGAAGAAATTAAAGATATCGCTAGAACGTTATCTAAAATGACAGATATAATCGCTATTCGAACTGCTTCACATAGTAATATTGAAGAATTCGCTAGTTTTGCAACTGTACCAGTTATTAATGCATTATCAGATTTAGAGCATCCATGTCAGGCATTAGCAGATTTAATGACTATTTATGAAAAATTTGATAAATTTGAGAACATCAATTTAACGTACCTTGGTGACGCAAATAATGTTTCTAACTCTCTTGCGATAGCGTCATCATTAGTAGGCATGTCTTTTACTTTTTGTGGACCTAGTGATTTTTCGCTGAATGATGAAATTATTAAACAATCTCATAACTTAAATAAAGATTCGCTACAAATAGAGCATGATCCTAAGATAGCAGTTAAGAATGCTGATGTGTTATATACAGATGTGTGGGCATCTATGGGTGATGAAGCAACTATTGATGAAAGAAAACCAATTTTTTTACCATATCAGCTAAATACGGAAATATTAAAGCATACAGATAAAACTCCTTTAATTATGCATTGCTTGCCTGCTAAAAGAGGCAATGAGATTACTGATGAGGTAATAGAATCAGAAAAATCGATTGCTTTTGAGCAAGCTGAAAATAGATTGTGGATTCAGCAAGCAATAATGAATAAGTTAATAGCCGGATATTAAATTTAGAGGTGAGTGTTGTTTGAATTAATTTCAGAAACTTTTGAAACAATTATTGGAAGATTTGGACTAGTAGCAATAGTTGATATCTTACTAGTAACAATCGCTTTATATTGGTTGCTATTAATTATTAGTGGTACAAGCGCAATGACAGTTTTACGTGGTGCAGGACTTTTGGTCGTGTTTGTATTTTTAATTTCAAGAATATTTGATCTAACTGTTCTGAATTGGCTGCTTAGTAAATCTGTTGGTGGACTTGTTTTAGGATTATTGGTTATTTTCCAATCAGAAATCAGGAGAGTCTTTGAAAGAGTAGGCAGAACAGGACTTCATTCAGTTCTTCGAGTTGCTGATCGTAAATCTGTGATAGATAAGATTATTCACACATCATTTACTTTAAGTAAATCAAGAATTGGTGCGTTAATTGTTTTAGAACGAGAAACTGGTCTTGAAGATATAACAGACACGGGTATATATATACATTCACAAATAACAACTGAATTATTAGGAAGCATTTTTACGAATAACTCACCATTACATGATGGAGCAGTGATAATTCATGGAGATTCTATTATAGCAGCAGGATGCACATTGCCTTTAAGTAGTTCTCCGGTTTCCGCTGGTCTTGGCATGCGTCATAGAGCAGCAATTGGCTTAACAGAAAATACCGATGCCGCTGTAGTTGTAGTTTCAGAGGAAACAGGTAGGGTTTCTTTAATTAGTAATGGAAGAGTTTTTCCAGCAACAGATGAGGATGCAATATTACGACAAATATATCACTTATTTGACATAACAATTGATCAATCTGTCAATGCTGTTGAAAGTAATGGAGTGATTAATGAAAAATAGAATTCCAAAAGACTTTTATTCTAATTTTTTAATTGTTATTAAGATTGTATTTTTACGCACATTTATTGAACTTAAGAAATCTCCTGGTTTATTGCTATTTTCCCTTATTATGAGTATTTCTTTATGGGTGTTTGTTACTGATACAAAAAATCCACAAATTACAGAAACCTTCCCAGTATCTATAGTTGTTCAAGCAGTTAATGTAGGTCCTGAATTAGCAGTTGCTAATCGTATCGATACCGTGCAATTAAGAGTATCAGCTTCACAAAATAAATTAGCTAGTTTAACTTCAAATAATTTTAATGCATTTGTTGATCTTAATGGATTTGGTGCAAGGCAACAAGATTTACCAGTACGAGTAGATGTTGAAGGGATTAGAGGAGTTAAAGTTGTTGAAATTATTCCAGCAAATTTAAAAGTCAATCTTGAAAATTTAGTGGAGAAACAGGTCAATGTTGATTTTCGAGCTATAGGTTCAGCGCCCATTGGCTATAAGTTAGGTAAAATTACACCTAGTACAAATGTTGCTGATATCTCTGGTCCTGAATCATTAGTTAATATCATCAGTTCCGTAGTTGCAAATATTAATATTACTGGATTAACTGTTAGTCTTGACCAATCATTTAATTTGACTCCTCGCAGTAATGGAGGGAGTGAGATACAAGGAGTTGTTGTGAATCCTGAATCTACATTTTTTAATATTGAAATTTTGAAAACTAATTATGTTAAAACAGTGCCGGTAGAAATTGATATTATTGGAGGTCCAAGCTATGGGTATAAAGTTTCTGGTATAGATTTAGATCCGGTATCAATTAAAATTAATGGATCAATAAATGAATTACAAAATATTAATTCCGTGAATTTAAATTCAATTAATATTGATGGCAGAACATCTTCTTTATTGACAAATGTACCTTTACCTTTAAGTGATTCTTATACATATATAGATATTACCGACATCAAGATTGCTATAACCATAGTTCCAATTTATGGTTCAATTAGGACTACTGCTATACCGCAGATTGTTGGTAATGAAGATAAAAAACTAGAATTTGATGAAAATTTCAGGTACATCGAATTAACCTTGCGTGGACCTCTAGATATAATTAGTAAATTACAATCTTTTGATATAAAGTCAGAAATTGATATTAGCAGTTTAGAAGTAGGTGAGCAAACAGTTCGCCCTAAAATTTTATTACCAGATAACATTGCGCTTGTCTCAAGTGAACCGTCAGAAATAATAGTTCAGATTTATGAATTAACTGAGTAAATTGGAAGCAGAAATTATGCAAGATAATAGTAATTTAAATCAAGATTTTTTAATTGCTCTTGTTGGCAGATCAAATGTTGGTAAATCTGCACTATATAATCGATTATTAAATAAAAATCAATCTATTGTAGAAGATGTATTGGGAACCACCAGGGATCTAATAGAAGAAGAAATTGAGATTAATAATAGAACAGTCAAGATCATTGATACTGGTGGTTGGTTAGATATTGATGGTGACGTATTTCAAAATTCAATTCGTGAGTCTCTTTTTGATGTATTCCAACATGCATCATTAATTCTCTTTGTTGTAGATGCTTCAATGTCGCCTACGCAATTGGATTATGAATTAGTTGATGTTTTACGTAAAAACTATGATCATTCTAAGATTATCTTAGTTGGCAATAAATTTGATAAAAAGGAATCTATGTATACTTTTAGTGAATATTCAAAATTTGGTTTTAATGAAGAAGTAGGTGTTTCTGCTTATCATTCCCTAAAAATTCATGAATTAATCGATTTAATCGCAAATAAGATGCCTCATGATCGCGATAATATATCTATTGAAACCGATGAATCAGTGATTAATTTATCAATTGTAGGAAGACCTAATGTTGGTAAATCATCATTAGTGAATTCTATTTTAGGTTTCGAGAGAGTTATTGTTTCTGAACATGCAGGCACAACTAGAGATGCTATTGATACAGAATTTATTTTTGAAGATCAAAAATTTAATTTAATTGATACGGCAGGTATCAGAAGAAGAGGAAAAATTGAAAAAGGTATTGAAAAAAAATCTGCAATTCAGGCCCATGCTGCAATTTCAAGAGGCGATATTGCTGTTTTGTTATTAGATTTGAATGATCCATATGTTGCGCAAGATAGTCATGTTGCAAGCTATGCACTGGATTCCTATAAAGGCCTAATTTTAGCTATTAGTAAATGTGATATTGAAGATGATGGTCTGGAGTTACAAAGGGTCACTCGTATCATAAAAAATAAATATAGATTTGTGAGTTGGGCTCCAATTATTGAAACATCAGCTTTACATAATATTGGAAGAGAGGATTTATTGTCAACTGCAATAAAAATTACTGAACAACGAGCAATCAGAATTGATACTTCTGAATTAAATAATTTTATTATTGAATCAGTGAATAAAAATCCTCCAGGCTTATTGCATAATCGCAGATTAAAAATCTATTACGTGACCCAAGCAGAGACTAGTCCTCCTCATTTTATTTTCTTTGTTAATAATTCTGCAAATATACATTTTTCTTATAAAAGATATTTAGAAAATGAACTAAGAAGTAAGTATGGTTTTTTTGGTACATCGATTGCTATGACTTTTAAAGATAAAGACATGGTAGAGGAGCTTGAAGCAAAAAAAATAGAAATTAATAATTGAAAGAGCTTACAATGAATGCAGATTTGTTTTATTTAATATTATTTATGTTCTCTTCATATATGATTGGTTCTATTCAATTTGGTATTATTGTCAGTAGAATTTTGGGTAAGATTGATGTGAGAGAATACGGATCGGGAAAAACAGGGACAACAAATATTTTACGCACTTTAGGAGTAGTTCCTGCTATATTGGTTATTATATTAGACATCCTGAAAGGTGCTATTCCTGTAGTTATCGCTAATGCTTTTTTTGATAATGAACTTATGACGGCATTAGGTGCTTTGTGTGTGATTATTGGTCATTGTTGGCCTGCATTTTCATCTTTTAAGGGAGGGAGAGGCGTAGCTTCTGCTTTTGGTGTTTTTATAATTTTTGCACCTTATGTTGCATTAATAATACTTTTTCTGGGTATTTTAATTATTATTTTTACAAAATATGTGTCTTTGGCATCTATTATTACCGTATTTCTAAGTTCGGTTGCTATTATTTTTATGGTTTTTTTGGATTATTTGTCTTACGAAGTACTATTTTTTGCTGTACCAACTGCAATCTTAATTGAAATAAATCATTTAGATAATATGAAAAGGTTGATTCGTGGAACAGAATCTAAGTTTGGGCAAAAAGTGAAGATAAAGAAGAAAAATGACTAATATAAAATCTACTTTTGAGAGAATTATTGTTTTAGGTAACACGAGCTGGGGCACTACTCTTGCTAACCAATTTGCTAATACTTGCGAAAATGTCATTTTGCTTACAAGAACAGTTGAACAGGCTAACGAAGTGAATAATTTTCAAGAAAATAAGAGTTATTTGCCGGGAGTAATTTTAAGAGAAAACATTCAAGCAACTAATGATTGGTCAATTATTAATCAAGATGATCTTTTAGTGATTGCTGTTCCTTCTACTGCTATGCGTGATTGCCTGTCGCAATTATCACAGTCTCTAGAGCTACAAGTCCTTTGCGCTACTAAAGGCTTGGATAATCATTCAGGTATGAGAATGTCAGAAGTTATTCATGAAATATTAAATCTTTAGCAGTAATTTCAGGGCCAAATTTATCAGCTGAAATTAACAATTATTTACCAAGCGCTACAGTAATTGCATCAAATTCTGAAAATTTTGCTATTGATATACAGTATTGCCTGCATAAAGATAATTTTCGTGTTTATATATCAAATGATGTGATTGGCGTTGAATTAGGTGGAGCATTAAAAAATATTGTAGCTATCGCTGCTGGAATAGTTGATGCATTTAAATATGGAGATAATGCAAAAAGTGGGTTGTTAACAAGAGGATTAGCAGAAATGTCTCGCCTAACTATTGCAGCTGGAGGTGATCCAATCAGCTTGCAAGGTCTTGCAGGTATTGGAGATTTAATAGCCACTTCTTTTAGTCAACATTCTAGAAATAGGAGATTTGGTGAATTTCTTGGGGAAGGTTACTCTGTTTCTGAGGCATTAAAAAAATTAAATGGCATAGCTGAAGGTTATGCTACATTACCTTCAGCTATGCTACTAGCTAAAAAGTATAATGTCGAATTACCCATTTTTAGCGCTTTATCAAGTATTATTAATGACTCACGAGATCCGTCTCTAGTGATTGAATCTCTGCTGTCTCGCGATCCAAGGCAACAATAAATTATTTAGAAAGTTCATTATGGTTCTGAAAACCACAAATCCAAATATTATTATTCAAGGTAATTCCGTATTATTGCGTTTAAAGACCAATGATGATCTTTTGGATGATTATCGTTGGAGGCGTGATGCGGAATTAGCAAAATATGATGCTGTCCCAACTTTATCTATAAGCTTTAATGAATTTGTAGAACGATATCATATTGAATTTTTGAATCAAAGTGAAAGAAGAATATTTTCTATTGTTTCGATAGTAGATGACAAGCATATTGGTAATATTATGTTTTATAGCTTCGATAGAAGGAAAAAAAGTGTTGAATTAGGTATCACTATAGGTGAAAAAGATTATTGGAATAAAGGATATGGCACTGAATCTGTTGAGTTATTTGTACAATATTTATTTGAGAATATTGGAATTAAATCAATTTATTTGCATACCTTAAAATGGAATGAACGGGCGATAAATGCATTCCTTAAATCAGGATTTAAGGAAATAAAAAACATCCGAAGGCTGGGTTATTCATTTATTAAAATGGAAATTAACAAATAATTAAGATTTGCTTATTATGCCATTCATTAATGTATCAGGCACTAACGTAGATAATTCATCAATCTGCCATAATTCTGGCTTATTAATTGATCTAAATGGCAATGGATCATGCGCAATGGAGACTTTTTTTCCAGCACTATAAAATATTTTTCCATTAATATCCCAAGCTTGCTCTGAACACAGATAGGTTGCAAGTGGAGCTATATAAGATGCTGCATAATTTGCTCTTGAAACTTTTTGAGCTTCACTAAATTTATTTTTTTGAATGCTATCTGGTACTGAATCAGTCATTCTGGTCATTGCAGTTGGTGAAATAGCATTTGCTGTTATGCCATTCCTGCCTAGATCTATTGCAAGACATCTTGTCATGCCTGCAATACCTGCTTTAGCTGCAGCATAATTTGCTTGACCTGGATTACCTATCAGGCCTGAACTTGAAGTAAATCCTATTAATCTACCATAATTTTGCTTCCTCATAACCATCGATGCATGCTTTGTAAGATAAAAATAAGCAGTTAAATGTACATCAATAACTTTTTTCCATTCATCTATTGTCATATTGAAGATCATTCTGTCTTGTAAGATACCAGCAGTATGTATCACTGCATCAATGGAACCAAAATGTGATACAGAGGTACCAATTAATTTTTCAGTATCATTCCAATCAGTTATATTGTGGTTAGAAAGAAGAATATTTGAATTATTATTTTGTAATTTATTTCCTAAATCTTCTAGTGCTTTTGGGTTATTGCCAGAACCATCTAAATTGCTGCCAGGATCATTAATCACTAAATTGGCACCATGTTTTGCAAGATCTTTAGAAATTTCGCTTCCAATTCCTCCTACAGCACCTGTTATTAAAATTGTTTTATCTTTTAACATTACTTTGTTGAGTGGTTTTGCAGCACTATCTCTGCCGGCAACAGTAATCTCTTCTGATGGAGGCACCGGATTTCTTTTTCTTCTTAATAAAACATAATGGATGCCATCATCTAAATCTTCCATGCTCCATTGTTTTTTTGAAGCAAAAATAGAGTGCTCTGGGCTTGGATTAAATGGAATAGATACTCTTCCGCCCTGTACATAAAAAATCTTACCATTTATATCTTTTGCTTCTTCTGAAGCGAGATATCCTATCATTGGTGCAACTTGCTCAGGAGCTTTCATACCAGCAAAAATACTTTGTTTTTTATTTGGTTTATCTGGATTAGCAACATCAGCAGTCATTCTTGTTTCTGCTACAGGTGATACTGCATTTACTGTTATATTATATTTTTCTAAATCCTTTGAAACTGATCGTGTTAAACCTGCAATTCCTGCTTTTGCAGCACCATAATTCACTTGACCAATATTTCCTAATAAACCTGAGTTAGAAGTAAAGTTAATAATTCTTCCCCATTGATTTTGTCGCATAATTTTTGAAGCTAAACTGATCATATTAAAATGACCATATAAATGAACTTGGATCACAGCATCCCATTCATCTTTTGACATATTAAACACCATACGATCTCGTAATATTCCTGCACAGTTGACTAATATATCTATGGTTCCCCATTCATCCACTGCTTGGTTGATGAGTAGCTGTGCAGATTCTATCTCTGCAACACTATCGAAATTTGCAATAGCTATTCCTCCTTCAGCAACTATATCATCGGCAGTTTGTTGTGCTGGGGACTTGTCTTCTCCACTTCCATCTGCAGCAGAACCAGGATCATTAACAACAACTTTTGCTCCTTGACTTGCTAGGAACATGGCTACACCTCTACCTATTCCTCTTCCTGAACCAGTTACTATGGCCACTTTATTTTTTAAGTGCATTGTTACTCCAAGCTATTCTTCGATTTAAGAATCTTATTATTTTTCCAATATCTTTCAAGTTCATTATCACTAGGAATTATACAGAAATCTTTATTATTTGTAAGTGATCCATTCGTTAAATCAACTGGCCATGTATGGCCAAGTTTAATTTCTTCTATTAGTTCATCATAATTGGTTATTTTTTTTGGAAAATAAGTAGCAACTTTTCCAATATCTTTTTCTTCATGAGTATCAGCAGATGCCGTTAGGTACATACCCATTTCTTGAGCCAGTTGCAGTGAAAACATATTATCTTCTTTATTAGCTCTTCCATTCAATACATCCATGGAATAGCTAACATTAAAAAGCTTGACATTCTTTGCGCGATGACGAGCTTTGGTAATTTCACTCTCGTTGTCCCAATCGCTCGTTTGTAAAACAACTGGTTGAGGTTTCCATCTTCTATATGGATGTTGAGCAATCCATGCCGCATTTTTCATATTGAGTACATTTAAAAGCTGTAGATAATTACGAAACTCATCTTTATATTGTTCAATACCAAAGACAAGGACATGACCATCTTCAACATTAATTTCAATACCAGCAAAAACTAAAAAATCATGTTTTTTACTTAACTGTTGAGCTTTTTCATAACCAAAAGTATTGTCATGCTCAGTAAATACTATGCCATCAAGGTTTTTTTCTTTTGCAATTTCAATTGTCTGATCAGCTGATAATTTAGAGTCCCAAGAACCCTCTCGAGTATGATTATGAAGATCTATTAGCATTTTTTTCAATCATTTATCAACAGATACTATTATCGTTCCAGTAGATGCTAAAGGTCCACCTGTACCATTAATAATTGCTGATTTAGCATTGGTCTGTCTTCCAGGAAGGCCAATAGCTTTTTGTGCGAGCTGTCTTTGTGCTTCTATTAATAGTAAAATGCCATACATTCCAGAATGTGAGTAGGATAATCCTCCTCCGTTAGTATTGATTGGAAATTTTCCACCTGGGCTGGCTGCGCCATTTTTCCATAAATCTGTGCCTTGACCTCTAGGTGCTAGCCCTACCATTTCTGCAGTAACCCCTGCAGTGTAAGTAAAAGAATCATAAAGCATTGCCATTTCCATATCAGCAGGGCCTAATCCTGCCATTGCATATGCACGTTTTGAAGATTCTTTTGCTGATGTTTCAGTCATATCTTGCATTTGCGACATATTAATATGACTGATTGCTTCAGCCGAACCATCAATCCATACTGGTATATTTTTAAAATCATTTGCTCTATCTTTTGAAGTTATTACAACGGCTCCACCATGATCGGTCACAAGGCAGCAATCTAGTAAGTTAAGAGGCCATGCTATTGGCCTGGAATCAAGTACAGTTTTAATGTCAATAGGACCTCCAAATGGATGAGTTTCCTTAGAATGCATGACAGCTTTAGGGTTTAAAGTAGCCCATTCTCTTGCAACAACTGCAATTTGTGCAAAATCTTCTTTTGATACATTGAACTCATACATGTAACGATTCATAGCATGAGCATAATATGCAGGAGCACCCCAGAGACCGTATATTTGTTCAAATTGCATACTTGGATCCCATGGATCATAATTAAAGCCGCCCCCAGTACCTTTATTGCCTCTTTGTCTTATAGAATGCCCTACTTCACCATGAGAAATGACTGCAGTGTCAATAATCCCTGCATTTATAGCAGCGACTGCATGATTTACAAAAACAATAAAACCTGCACCTCCTACATATGTATTATCAACATACTTAGGACGGATTCCTAAATATTCAGCCATAGCAATAGCTGGGAAACGACCGGCTCCTCCAGTAATAAATAATCCATCTATTTCATCTATGTCTAAGCCTGCATCATTTGTAGCGCTTATTATTGCTTCTGTGTGTAGCATTAAGGATGTTTTATTAGTATCAAATCCAAATTTATCTGATTCGCCGACTCCTACAATAGCTGCTGCTCTTCGTAGTTTGTTATTTGTCATTTATAATCTCCCAATAAGGAATAGAAATATCATCATTTACATATTCAAATTTAACTTCAACTCTTGAACCAATTATTATTGATTGTGGTTGACTTGCGTCTACATTTTTTAAAACAGAAAGCATTCTTACTTTTTCATCAGTATCAATAAAGGCAGTAACAAATGGTAATTTTTCTTTCCATCCATCGATGGCTACATGTTGAATTGCAAATGTGTAAAGATACCCTTTTCCTGAAGCAACCTCCCATATAATGTCTGTTTTATGGCAACCTTTTTTTGGGCAAATTATTCTTGGATAGAAAAAAAATTCCTTACATGATTTGCATTTTGGCAATACTAGATTTTGATTTTGAGTGCCTTCCCAAAACTCTTTAGCAGTTAAAATATCTGGATCAGGAATAGGTCCTGTATAGTTGGAAGTAGACGTTTCATCTTTAGGCATAAATTTTTTCTCTTATCTTGTATGTACAGACTAACTATAGAAGTATAATCAATTATTGCATATCAAGCTATTGAATGCTAAATTCGAAATGTATAATTCATTAATAGTTTGGAAGATACATATGATCGTTGAACAATATTTGAGAGTTGTTATATTAATTGTTTTCGCGATAGCATTTCCAATGCTTCCGCTTCTTGGTTCATATCTTTTTAGTAAAATGAATTATCGTCCATCGAATCAGAATGAAATTAAATCATCAATCTATGAATGTGGAGTTGAAGCAGCTGATATTACTTGGCGTCAATTTAATGCTAAGTATTTTCTGTATGCTTTAGGTTTTGTTATATTTGATGTAGAGGTTATTTTTCTCTTTCCTTGGGCCGTTATACATGCTGACCAAGCATTATCAATTTTAGTTAAAGTTGCTATTTTTGTTGGGGTGTTAGCATTTGGTCTATTTTATGCTTGGAAGTGGCGTGCATTGGAGTGGCAATAATGGTTTTAGGTAGCTTGCAAGTCCCAGGCAAAGATCTATCTGAATTAATTAATAATTCTTTTGCTGATACAATACAAAATTATACTGAGGATTGGGTAGAACTCAAAATTGAAAATTATCTTCAAATTATTGAATGGATGCAAAATGATAAAAATATCGATGCTGCGCAATTATCAAATTTAACTGCTGTCGATATGCTAGATAGTTTTGAAATACATGTTCACTTACAGTCACTTGACAAGCAAAAACTATACTCAATTAAAGTCATTATTGATCGTGATGCTCCGTCGATACCTAGTTTGTCTAATTTGTATTTAGGTGCTAATTTACAAGAGAGAGAGGTCTATGATTTATTTGGAATTAATTTCACAGATCATCCAGATTTAAGAAGAATTTTTTTATGGGATGGTTTTGCTGGTCATCCTTTAAGAAAAGACTTTCTTCAAATGGAAAATGCAAATCCTGGTTTGCCAAGATTTCCATTCGAAGAAGAAGGAAAGCAGGAAAGATAGTGACAGTTGAAGAGCAATACGAATTAAATATCGGCCCTCAGCACCCTTCCACTCATGGTGTTTTTAGAATTAAAGTTGCAATGAATGGTGAAACTATTGAAGACCTTGACATGATTGTAGGTTACTTGCATAGGTCAATGGAAAAATTATCTGAAGAAAGAACCTTCACTCAAAATATTCCATTCACTGATAGAGCAGATTACTTAGCCGCAATGTCTAATAATTTAGGGTATTGTTTGGCTATTGAAAAGCTTGCAAATGTTATTCCACCACAAAGAGCAACTGTTTTAAGGGTAATTTTTGCTGAATTACAGAGAATTGCCAGTCATGCAATGGCAAATGGTACTTTAGTGTCAGATGCAGGAGCTTGGCAAACACCATTATTGTACATGTTTAGAGAACGTGAAAAAATACTTGATTTATTTGAAATGACTTGTGGTGCACGCTTAACAACTAATTATATGCGTATTGGTGGAGTTGCTTTTGAACCTCCAGATGAATTTTATCCATTGCTTAATGAATTGCTAGGTGAATTACCAGATAAAGTAGATGAATATATGGATTTGTTAAGTACTAATGAAATCTTTATTGCTCGAACAAAGGAAGTTGGAATCATTAGCCCAGAAGATGCAATTAACGCATCCTTAAGTGGACCTGCACTGAGGGGTAGTGGTGTCCCTTGGGATCTAAGAAAAGCTGAACCTTATTGTGATTATGAAAATTATTCTTTTGATGTTCCGGTAGGTAATACTGGAGATTCTTATGATAGATTTATGGTTCGAATGTTTGAAGTAAAGGAATCAATAAAGATAATCAAGCAAGCTTTAAATGAATTGCCTTCAGGCATGCACAAAACTCAAATTCCACTTGCTCTTAGACCAGAGCCCGGGCAAGTATATTACAGAACGGAAGGACCAAGAGGAGAATTAGGTTATTTTGTTATTTCAGATGGTGGGCCTGCGCCATACAGAATGCACATCAGGGCACCATCACTCATTAATCTATCTTTATTAAAGCAATTAGCAGTTGGTAGTTCGTTGCCAGATGCCGTAGTTACCCTTGGGTCAATAGATATTGTTGTTGGAGAAATTGACAGATGAGTTTTTTTAATCAAGTGTTTAAAGGTCCTCAGTTAGCTTATTATTTTAAAAAAATCTCTATTGCAGTTTTTATTTTCATTGTGATTGTAGCAGGTTATTTTTTCAGTCAGTTATTTTTTGATTTATCTAAATTCTCGCAATTTATTTTTGATTTTGTTCTTCAAAGATCAAATTATAATTTTGCATATTTCACTTCTTCTATTATTGGCGCACTAGGCATCATATCTTTTGTTGGTTTAGTGTTATTAGTTGGTTCGTGGGTGGAACGTAGAGTTATTGCAAAATTTCAAATCAGAGTTGGGCCAAATAGGGTAGGGCCTTTTGGACTATTGCAACCTATTGCTGATGCTATTAAATTAATGCAGAAAGAAGTTTTGGTCCCTGCAATTGCTGACAAGACATTATTTTTAATACCTCCGGTAGCAATTTTCTTGCCTGCAATTTTAGCCTGGGGTCCAATACCTTGGGCTCCTAATATGTCTTATTTAAATATTAATGTTGGAATTCTTTATGTTTTTGCTGTGAGCTCATTGACTGTTCCGATTATTTTTTTTGCTGGGTGGTCATCAATGAATCATTATGCGTTACTTGGTAGTATGCGTACAGTTGCAATGATGGTTTCATATGAAATACCTATTTCACTTTCCTTATTAAGTGTTGCAATTATAACAGGAACATTAAATTTTTCTGAAATTGTACTTTGGCAGTCAACAAACTCAATATGGCTAGGTTTATTCATGCCTTTTTCTTTGTTTACTTTTTTCTTTGCATCTACTGCTGAAATAAATAGAACACCTAATGATATTGCTGAAGCTGAATCAGAAATAGTAGCAGGGTATCATATTGAATATTCTGGCATGAAAGCTGGGTTATTTATGGCTGTTGAATTAGGTAATGCAGTTTTATTAGGAGCACTTGTCACAAGCTTATTTTTAAATGGGTGGTTTCTATTTGGTATTGAAAAATTTGTACCCCCTTATATTATTTTTATAGGAAAGACTGTTGCTATTTATCTGTTGCTTATTTGGCTTAGAGCAACTTTTCCAAGATTTAGACTGGATCAACTTATGAACTTTGCATGGAAAACGTTAATTCCTGTTTCTATCATAAATTTTTTTGTAATTGCTATTGAGGTTACAATTCTTAATCAATTTCAATCTACTGGTATTTTGATTTATATTTTTGCATTATTTAATATTTTCTTATTTTTAGGACTTATTGTTGTATGGAGTAAAATATTTTCTGTTGATAAATTTCAACCTGAAAAAATTCAACCTAAATTTGCAGGAGAAATAGGTGGCTTGGAAGCTATGAAAGGAGTCAAATCAGTTGATTGAATTAACGGCGTATAATTTTTCTTTTATAATGATGACTTTAATTACAATTCTGCCTGCACTAGGCATTGCTTTTGTTAATAGTCTAATGCGCTCCTTGTTGTTACTTATACTATCTTTTATTGGAGTAGCTGGACTTTTTGTACTATTGTCTGCAGATTTTATTGCAATTGCTCAATTACTAATATATGCCGGTTCCATTTCTATTTTATTGTTGTTTGCAGTTATGCTTACTCCTGAAATTTCTATTAATAATGAAAATTCAAAATATTTTCTTCTTGCTTCGCTAGGAGCGATATTATTTTTATACTTAATGATATTACTAATTACCATTTTCGATCTTAATCAATTAACAGGCAATGCACTAAATAAGCTTGATTTTGATAATACAATTGAACAGATTGGAACACTATTATTAGGAAAATATATCATTGCCTTTGAATTAGCTTCTGTATTACTTTTATTTGCTTTAATAGGGGCAATTTCGATAGTAAGAAGTAGTGAATCTGATTTTGATGTGAAGATTAAGGACAGCAAATGATTGGTTTAGAAGCTTATTTAATTGTTTCCAGTTTACTTTTTGCAATAGGTATTTTTATTTGTATTGGTAAAAGGAACCTTATTTCAGTGGTTATGGGTATAGAATTATTGTTAAATGCAGTAAATATTGCTGCAATTTCATTTTCACGATACGGTAGTGGCTTTTCCGATCAATCTGACGCCTTAGCTGGACATGTATTAGTAATTTTTATTTTAACCGTAGCTGCTGCTGAAGCAGCAATTGCACTTGCCTTGTGTGTTTTAGTTTATAGGCATTTCAATACTATTAATGTTAGTGATGTTAATCAATTAGGATAATTTATGTGGAAACAATCTTTTAAAGTGAATAATGGATATGAAGCTAAAATATGGAAAGAACTCTTTAATCAAGAGGCTATTGCTGTAAGAATAGTCCCACCTTTAGAACAGGTTTCAATGCTTGATCCTAGAGATATATGGGTTCCAGATGGTAAGACGCATTTAATCAAAGAAATTAAGAATAAGATTTAGGTTTTTTATATTATGACTATAAATGAATTCCTAGTGTGGTTGATTCAATTTTCTCCATTATTTAGCTCCGCATTAATTGTCATGCTTTTTTATAAGAAAAGTTCAATATCATCAAATATATCAATTGCAGGTATAGGTTTTTCTTGGCTACTTTCGCTTTGGCTATTGTTTAGTTCCATAATTGAAAAAGGCCATTCATTTGTAATGGATCAGCATTTATGGATATCTGTGTTTAATTTTGATATTGAATTTGGAATCATGACAGATGGATTAACTGCAATAATGGTTTTTGTTGTCACTAGTGTTGCCCTTATAGTACAAATTTTTTCAAAGGGATATATGGAGCATGATTCAAGCATTCCAAGATATTATACATTTTTATCTATATTTATCTTTAGTATGTTGGGTGCTGTATTAGCATCTAATCTATTGCAAATTTTTATATTCTGGGAATTAATGGGACTCTGTTCATTTTTGTTAATTGGATTCTGGTTTGAGAAGCCATCAGCAGTTAAAGCTGCAAGAAAAGCATTTTTGGTTACTAGGTTTGGAGATCTTGGTTTTATATTAAGCATTGTTTTAATTTGGAATAGTATTGGCTCTTTAGATATTATGGTAATTAATTCTAAGGTAACGAGTATGGATACTAACGTTTTGTTGTTTGCAGCTTTTGGTTTACTTTGCGGTGCTATGGGCAAATCTGCTCAATTTCCTTTACATGTATGGTTGCCAGATGCTATGGAAGGCCCAACGCCTGTCTCTGCTTTGATTCATGCTGCAACAATGGTTGCTGCTGGAGTTTTCCTTGTTGCAAGATTTTTTCCATTGTTTGAATCCGTTGATATGATTCAAACAATTATGATTGTTATTGGAATAACAACGTTGATTCTTACTGGATTTCTAGGTATTGCTGCTAATGATATCAAAAGGGTGCTCGCATACTCAACCGTCTCTCAATTAGGTTATATGTTTGTTGCTTTGGGATTAGGTGCTTATATTGCAGCAATTTTCCATTTAATTACTCATGCATTTTTTAAAGCTTTATTATTTCTGTGTGCTGGTTCAATTAACCATAGCACAGATACATTTGATATGAGAAATATGGGTGGTCTTAGTAAATTGATGCCGTT
This sequence comes from Dehalococcoidia bacterium, assembly GCA_029246995.1. GTDB lineage: Bacteria > Chloroflexota > Dehalococcoidia > UBA2979 > UBA2979. The sequence continues at coordinate 18,311 of JAQWMB010000014.1, forward strand.
AACATTTACTACTTTTTTAATTGGTTCATTGTCGCTTTGTGGTCTGTTTCCATTTGCTGGTTTTTGGAGCAAAGAACTCATTATTGGTGCTGCATATGAAAAAAATATTATTGTTTTTGTATGCCTAATGGTTGGAGTATTCTTAACATCATTTTATGTATTTAGAGCATTAATTATGACCTTCTTTGGTGATTTTCATCCTACAAGTGAATTTTCCAAATTAAAGAAACATGTTCATGAATCTTCTAGAGTGATGAGTTATCCCTTACTTGTCTTAGCAATTCCTGCATTATTTTTAGGGTTCATTGATTTCTTTCATATTTTTGAAGAGATGCTTTATAATGCTAATCCATATTTAAACTCTGACCATGGCGAACACCATTTCCATTTATTTATACCTGTGATTTCTATTGGATTGATTACACTAGGTGCTATTTTTTCATACTTAATTTTTTATAAAAATTATTTAAAATTATTTCGAAATAATCTTAATAGTTCCTTTCTTGTTAAATTATTGAATGAACGATATTATATTGACTATTTTATTGAAAAAGTTTTTGTCACTAGATTTATTTTAGGTTCTTTGGGTAATTCTCTCGTTTTCTTTGACAAGAAAGTCATTGATCGGGCAGTTAATTTTACTGGAAAATTCTCTATTAACATTGGTCAAATCTTTGTGAGATCTGTTAATGGACAAATTCAATTTTATTCTTTTGCTATTATTGGAGGCTTGTTGGTATGCCAAATAATTTTATTGTTAGTTAGTTTTTATGTACTGGGAACTTAAATGGTTGTTTTAACATTACTTATTCCATTTCTTGCTTCGCTAATGATTTCTTTATCGCCTAATAGCGCTAAGTATCAGCCAAAATATATAGCTTTGTTTTTTTCTTTAATTACTTTTTTATTCTCTATGAGCTTTCCATTTATTTATGATTTTGCTGATGGAGCATATGGTGGCTATGAAAAATTTGTATGGTTAAATGAGCTTTTTCCTTTTGAAATTAGTATTGCTTTTGGTGTTGATGGGCTTGCCTGTTTGTTAGTAATCTTAACTAATTTATTAGCAATTTCGGCAGTTTTAATTTCTTTTAATATAAAAGATAAAGCTTATTATACTTGGCTAATGATACTGCAAGGGTCCATTATTGGAGTTTTTGTATCGTTAAATTTAATACAATTTTTTATATTTTGGGAACTAGAACTTTTACCAATGTTCATGTTAATTACTTTTTGGGGGACAGGTAATAGAGAATACAGTGCAATGAAGTTCGTTTTATATACATTAGTTGCATCAGCCTTGATATTGACAGGAATTATTATTTTAGGCTATGAGACACAAAGCTTTGATATTATTCAAATTAATAGCATGGGTATGTTGGTTGATAGTGAATTAGTTAGTTTTGCTTTTTGGTTTTTAATGATAGGCTTTTTAATTAAATTACCTATTTTCCCTTTTCATACTTGGCTACCTGATGCTCATACTGATGCACCAACTGCAGTATCTGTGATGCTTGCAGGTATATTATTAAAAATGGGTGGCTATGGTATTTTAAAAATCATATTACCTACAATGGGCTTCCTTTTAAATGATTATGGCCTTCTGCTTGGTAGCTTAGGAGCATTTTCAATTATTTATGGAGCAATACAGACTTTAAAGCAATCTGATTTAAAACGAGTAATTGCTTTTTCTTCTATTTCTCATATGGGTTTTGTTCTTGTCGGCATAGCTTCAAATTCAGAGTTAGGTATTTTAGGTGCTAGCTTGCAATTAATTACTCATGGTTTAATTTCAGGATTATTATTTCTTGGTGTTGGATTGATTTATGAAAGAACAAATACAAGAGAGATTTCAGATATGTCTGGAATTACTAATCAATTTCCTAAAATTACATTAATAATGATGTTTGCAGGACTTGCATCATTAGGTTTGCCGGGCATGATAGGGTTTATTGCTGAGATAATAATTTTTATTGGCTCTTATCAATCCCTTCCTTTTGTAACAGTTGTTGCAATTTCTGGAGTTCTTTTTAGTGCAGCTTATATGCTTTGGTCATTACAAAGAATCTTTTTTGGAATTGAAAAGAATAAATATAATTCAGAAGATATAAATAGTTGGCCGCAGTTAGTCTCTACTCTACTGCTCATGTTTCCTATTGTAGCATTTGGAATTTATCCTCAACCATTTATTGCAATTATGGAAGAAGGTCTTAATTTCTTACTTAATGCTGGGGCAATATTATGAGCATAGATAATTTCATGATTTTGTTACCAATTTTAACTATGTTTACTGGCGCTATTGTTATTTTATTAGCGTCCATGTTTTTTGACAAGAAATTAATGATTTTTACTATTTCAAGTTTTTATCTTGCAGTAATTTGCTTTGCAATATTAAATATGCATGCATATGATTCAGTGCAATTATTTTCAAATACTTATTTGTATAGTGATTTTGGTTCATTATTGATAGTTTTCTTTGCAATTATTGGGATAGTGTGCATTTTGTTTTCTTGTTTATATTATAACTTGGCTGAAAAGCAATTACTCTTTGGTGATTATGCTGCAATTACTACTACTATTTTAGGTTCTGCAATGATCTTAGTACATTCCATTGATATTATTCTTATGTTTGTAGCTTTAGAAACGATAGCAATTTGCCAGTATGTCTTAGTGTCTTTGCCAAGAACAAGATTTTCTGCTGAGTCAGCTATTAAATATTTATTGAATGGTGCAATTGCAACAGCAATTTTTGCATACGGAATCGTTTTTCTTTGGGGTGCTACAGCTTCAACAAATATTTTGGATATTGGTCTATTCATTACTAATGCTAATGATAGCTCTGTTGCAATACTTTTATTTAGCATCTTACTTATTACGATTGGGATTGCTTTTAAAATGGGGCTTATTCCATTTCATGGTTGGATTCCTGATGTTTATTTTGGTGGTCCAATAAATGTGATTGCTTTTCTTTCAACAGCATCCAAGGGGACTGCTTTTATCTTTTTTGCAATTTTCGCCATGTTTATTATTGGCGATAAACCTGGTAGCTTAGCTATTTGGTGGTCAGGATGGTTGTCTTTAATAGGAATATTGTCAATGTTTCTTGGTAATGCAAGTGCATTGCAATCAACTAATGTAAAAAAAATATTAGCATTTTCTTCTATAGCTCATGCTGGCTACTTTTCATTAGGTTTGGTTACCATTATTCTTGGGAATTCAAATGGTCTTTCGTCAGTATTTTTATACATGATTGCATATGGATGTGCAAATCTCTTAGTATTTTTTGTTGTTATACTAAATTCTCAATCCAATAATAACTTTTCTCTAGATTCATTTCAGGGTTTATTTTATAGAAACAAGATATTAGGTATTTTTCTGACAATTGGCCTTTTATCTTTAACTGGCATTCCTCCTTTTGCTGGATTCATAGGAAAATTTTATTTGTTTTATAATGTCTATAATCCTAATTATTGGTGGACATGGTTTCTTGTAATTTTTGCAGTCTTAAATACTGTGATTGCTGCCGGATATTATTTTAGATGGATTAAAATTGCCTTTACACAAAGTAATAAAAAAATTAACAAAATACATTATTCTAATTCAGTTTATGCACTGTTATTTTTTCTAGGATTATTCACTATTATTATCGGCTTATATCCAAATAAAATTATATTTTATTCCAATCAAATGAGCGATTTTTTAAGAATTTTGTTGAGCTAATGACTCCTAAGATTAAAATTAATGTTAAGAATATTTCTAGAGTTCCAATTTCTAAGAAGATGATATATGAGCTTGTAAATTCGTTACTTGTTGCAGTAGATCAAAATTCTATTGATGTAAATATAATTTTTACTGATGATATTGAATTAAAAAAGCTTAATGCTCAATTTAGAGATAAAGATAAATTTACTGATATCCTAACTTTTCCATTTGATAATAGTATGAATTTTTTAGATCATTCTAATTTAATCAATTCGCAAGATGGTGATATATACATAGCTATAAATAAAACATTAAATCAAGCGAAAGATAAGAAAATTTCACATTCTTTGGAATTAAAGCATTTGATTTTGCATGGTATTCTACATTTATTTAAATATGATCATGTTGGTATAGATGATGAACTGTTAAGTATAGAAGAAAGTATTTTAGGTATTAATATCCATTGATTAATTTTATTGTATATTTGTTATGTTAAAATCATTTTGAAAGAGAATTAAATACATGGAATTAGCTAGCAATCACCAGGCAGTATTATATAGAAAATGGCGACCAAGGAAATTCGATGATTTAGTTGGTCAGGAACCCATTGTTAAAACATTGCAAAATGCAATTCAAAACAATCAAGCATCGCATGCTTATCTGTTTACTGGACCTAGAGGAACTGGAAAAACTACTGCTGGAAGAATCTTTGCTGCAACTATAAATTGTAAAGATAAAGAAAATGAATGCTTTGAGCATTTCTTTGATGGGAGTGCATTATCTCTGATTGAGCTTGATGCCGCATCTAATCGAGGAATAGATGAAATTAGAAATCTCAAAGAAAATATTGCCTACATGGTAGGAGAGAATCAATTTAAGGTTTATTTAATTGATGAAGTACATATGTTGACTGATGCTGCTTTTAATGCTTTATTAAAAACGCTAGAAGAGCCTCCAGCTCATGTTATTTTTATTCTTGCGACTACCGAGCCTCATAAAGTTCCTACTACTGTCCATTCTAGATGCCAGAGATATGATTTCAGAAAAATTAACCCAGTAGATACTGTGCAAAGATTGGCAATAATTGCTGATGCTGAATCCATTGATATTAGTGAAGATTCACTTAAATTTATAGCACGTTTGTCTGAAGGTTCTCTCAGAGATGCTATCAATATTCTTGAGCAAGTTGCTATTTTAATTGATGAAGAAATAACAATCGAAAATATGATGCCTGCCCTAGGAGTTAATATAAATGATAAATGTACTCCCTTTTTAGTTAATTTAATAAATTATGAACTTCAAGAGTGCCTTGCTATTATTTCAAGCTTATATGAAGGAGGAATAAACTTTAAAATTTTTAGGGATCAACTTATTGACTCTCTTAGGTCTTCATTATATGCATGGGACAATAGTCAAAATATCTCTAGTCTTTATTTAAATGAAAATGATCTATTGATGATTAAGAAAGCATCAAATAATGATGTTGAAAGAATTATAGTACTTTTAAAAAAAATATCATTAATTAATTTTCAATCAGATAGCTTTTACCCTCTTCCTTTAGAAATAGTTATTGCTGATATATGTAGTCATGGAAGCGATAAGTATCCTGCAAATTCGAGTAATAACATTAATGTTGACAAACAAGCACCAGCACAGGCTAAAGCAGTAATACCAGAAGACAAACAAGCACCAGCACAGCCATCAGATGTCGTAGATAATGCTATGAGTCATTGGAATGAAATTAAATCTGAGGCTCGAAATAATAATAATAAAGCAGGAGCTTTAATGAATTCTGGTTGTTTTGTAAAAAGTATTGTAAATAATAAAATGACTATTGGATTTAAGTTTGCTACTCACGTTGAGCTTGTCAAAAATTCTGATGATGGTAAGGTTTTTTTAGCTATTCAAACAGCAGTAAATAAAGTTTTAGAATCTAATCTAGAATTAGAAATTGAAGTTGCTGATCAAAACATTAATGAAAAAGATTCTTTAGAATCAGATAATTTAAAAGGTTCTGGTAAGCATTTAGTCGATGAAGCTTTAAAAAGAGGCGCTAAAATTATTGATTAGGTAAATAATGGAATATGAAAATAAAAAAAATAATAACTTTTTAATACAGGAATTAATCAATGCCTTCAATCGATTTCCAGGTATTGGACCCAAGACTGCACAAAGACTTGCTTATTTTTCTATTAATCAAAATTATGATGAAACAAAAAAATTTACTGAAATTTTAATGACTGTTAAAGATCAAATAGGCTTGTGTGATATTTGTCAAGATTTTACAATCAATCAAAAATGTAAATGCGCTAATGATAATAGAGATAAATCAACTATTTGTGTCGTTGAAGATCCTATGGATATATTGGCAATTGATAATGCTGGTGCGTTCAATGGACAATACCATGTATTACATGGGGTTATTTCACCAAACCAAGGTATTGGGCCTGATGATTTAAAAATTGAAGAATTGATTTCACGTATTTCTCAGAATCAAGAAATAATCAAAGAAATAATTTTAGCTACAAACCCTAATCTTGAAGGTGAAGCCACAGCAATGTATATTTCAAAATTAGTCGAGCCCTACAAACTTAAAATAACTAGACTAGCTAGAGGATTACCATCGGGAGGTGACATTGAATATGCAGATGGAGTCACGATAAGCAAAGCTATTGAATATCGGCAAGAAATGGAATATTGATGAGGTTATTTATTTGAATGAAAGAAGAGAGCGAAGCTATAAGACTGATGCAATGATCCTTGCTCAACGAAAATTTGGTGAAGCAGATAAACTAATTACTATTCTTACTAGAAAATATGGTAAAAAGACTATTATTGCGAAAGGGATTTTACGTAATACTAGCCCTCTTGTTTATCATCTTGATAGTTTGAATTTTAGCAATTTGCTAATCTCAAGAGGTAAAAATTTGGATATAGTTGTTCAAGCTAATGTGATAAATTCTTTTGAATCTATAAGAACTAGTTATGGAAAATTATCTCAGGCCATGTACCTGCTTGAACTTGTAGATAAATTTACTGTAGAAAATAGTGATAATCATAATGTATTTGATAGCGTCGTTGCTACCCTTAACAGAATAAATGATAATGAAGATTTATTAATAAATGTAAGATTATTTGAGTTAAGTCTTTTAAAAAGTACTGGCTTTTTACCAGAATTTATTAATTGCTTAGAATGCCTAAAACCAACAGATTCTCTAAATTCAAGAATAAATTTTAATAAGGGAGGGGTGCTTTGTATCAGTTGTTCTGGTAATGACTCTGAAAATATAATCATTTCACCAACATCTATAAAAATCATTAGAGCAATGCTTTTTGAAAAATATGAAATGATAAAAAAGATAAAAATTAATAAAGAAATCCATCAAGATGTTGAATCAATTTTAAATAAATTTATATTGACGAATTTGAATGCTCCAATGAAAAGTCAAAAAATGCTAGATAGCTTTGATTAATTTTTAATTATCTACTTATTTCTACTTATAACACTATTAGCTATAACTTCAAAGGCATGTCGAGTTCTTGGATTTAGTTCTGAACGCATCGGCTCAATATTATTAACTGCAGCATCAGCAAACTTTTTAGCAATTTTTTGACTTTCTCTTAGGACATTTGATTCTTGAATAGCAGTTACCGCTTTTGTCAAGTTTGATTCTCTGCGTGTTCCATTAAATGCCTGTCTAATTAATGCACTTTTAGGGTTTGCTTTAATAAATAAAAGAGCTGGCAATGTGAGTTTGCCTGAAAATAAGTCTTGACCGACAGGCTTCCCTAATTCTTCGTCACCAGCAAAATCTAGAATATCATCAATGATTTGAAATGCTATTCCTAAATTAAGACCATATCTTCTTAAACATAAAGTTTCTACATCAGAGCAATCAGACACAATGCCTCCACCTTCAACTGCTGTTGCAAATAAAGATGCAGTCTTGCCAATAATTTTATCAAAGTATGTATCCATGTCTGTTTCGTATTCAAATGCTGATGCATTTTGTGCCAATTCTCCGCTCACAATGCTTCTTAAAGTTCTAGCAAATAAACTGATAACTCGAATGTTATTTGTCTCAGCTACAAAGCTTGCTGCTGTTGAAAAAAGAAAATCACCAATTAATATACTATTTTTATTATTAAATGCTACTGTCGGTGTTGGCTTGCCTCTTCTCTTATCTGATGAATCAATCACATCATCATGGACTAACGTAGCTGTATGGAGCAACTCTACGCTAGCTGCCAATGGAACAAGGGCATCAATGTTATAGTTACCTGTTTTCCCACCTAATAATGTTAAAGTTGGCCGTATCATTTTTCCTTGTTGAGTAAGAATAGTTTTAAGCATACTGCTTAACAATGGATTATCATGTTCTGTTTCTTCAGCAATTTTATTTTCGACTAGCACTAATTCATTGCCAAGGGCAGGAACTATAAATTGCGCATTTAAATCTTTCGTTTTACTTTTTCTTGACATATTTTACCTCGCTATATTACTAATTTGAAAAAACTTATTGTGTTGTCATAGATTACTTTTGCAATTTTATTTTTAGCAGTGTTTTTTATTCCTGCAATCTCTTCTAAAGTGTAATTAATAAATGAAGTTTCATTTCTTTTACCCCGATGTGGTACGGGAGTAAGATAAGGGGTATCTGTTTCAATTAGCAGCTTATTGACTGGTATTTTTGACACTACCTCTTTCAGAATTAAATTTTTTGGGTATGTAATTGTTCCTGGTATAGATATCATAAACCCTAGGTTAGCATATTCTAACGCTAAAGCAAAATTTCCTGAAAAACAATGCATCATGCCGACCGGTGATTGCTGACCTAAGTACTCGCCAGCTCTTTGTTTCCATTGTTTAATTATTTCTAAGGTTTCTTCTGCCGCATCTCTTGAATGAATTACAATAGGGAGATTAAGCTCGACGGCTAAATCTAATTGTTGAGTAAAAGCAATTCTTTGAGATTCTTTATCTGAATGCATTCTGTAGAAATCAAGACCAATTTCTCCAATAGCTACAAAAGGATTACTTGATGCTAGTTGAAAGAGATCATTTTTTTCTTTTTGAAATTTATTTGCATCATGTGGATGAAGACCTGCAACTGAAAAAATAAATGGATGTTGCTTTGAAAGCTCCAATGCTTTAATACTTGATCCAAGATCGCATCCTACTTCAATAATACTATGCACATTATTACGAATACTGTCTTCAATAATGCGCGTTCTGTCTTCGTCAAACTCTTTTGACCAGATATGACTGTGTGCGTCAATAATTTTAAGATCATCCATTTTTTTTACCATTAGAAAAATTCATTGATTTGCTCAATATCTAATTTTTGAAAAAGTATCTCTGACTCTAATAGTTTCATATTCGTTTCAATTTTTGAGTATTTCCATTCTATGTCTGTGTAGTCATTTTCATTGCCAAACATCTTTAATACCTTTTTTGAACTAAATGGAATAAATGGATAGAGCATTATTGCGATGTTGTATATAGATTCTAGAGCGCAAAAAATTGTTTCATTGCTATGAGTTTTGTTATTTTTTATAGTTTTCCAAGGTTCCATTTTATCTAAATACTTATTTGTCTCTTGCGCGGCATTGATTATTGATGATAAAGCTGCACGTAGTTCTACTTTTTCAATATTTTCGGCTGATGAGACAAAAGTATTTGTTATAAATTTTTTCAAATTAATAGATTCTTCTAATGAATGGTTAGAATTTGGAATTGTATTCTCCATTCTATTCGCTGCGAATGAAATTACTCTTTGAACTAAGTTGCCCCATTTTGCAGCAAGTTCGTCATTATTTCTTCTAACAAAGTCTTCCCAATTAAATTCAGAATCTGAAGTTTCAGGCATAATGCAAGTTAAATAGTATCTAAGTGAATCTGCTGGCAAGTATTTCAAGTAATCTGGTACCCAGACAGTAGTGTTACGGCTTGATGAAGCTTTATCTCCACCCATCATTACATACTGATTTGCAGGAATATTATAAGGGAGATTTAATCCTCCATATCCAAGTAAAATTGCTGGTAAAATCATTGCATGAAATGGAACATTGTCTTTACCTTGAAAATATACGGTCTCTGATTCTTCGTCTTTCCAGAATAATTCCCAATTAACAGATTTAGGATTATTTTTAGAGTATTCAATAGTTGCAGATAAATAACCTAAGACTGCTTCGAACCATACATAAATTCTTTTATCATCATAGCCTTCCAGAGGTATTTTAATACCCCAATTTATATCTCTTGTTATTGCTCTATCTTTTAAGCCTTCATTTAATTGGCCTAAAGTAAAATTTTTAACGGCAGGTCTCCAGCTATCTTTTTGTTTGATCCAATCAGTTAATTCTTTATTGAAATTGGATAATTTGAAGAAAAAATGTTCAGATGATTTTACTATTGGTGTTGTATTAGATAATTTAGATTTTGGATTGATTAACTCAAGCGCATCCAGCGTAGATCCGCATTTATCACATTGGTCTCCTCTAGCATTTTCGTATCCACAGTTATTTTTTGGACAGGCACCTTCAACATATCGATCAGGGAGGAATCTTTTAACCTCTGTGTCATAAAGTAATTCTTGCTCTTTAACATATAAAAGACCTTTATTTAGTAATTTTGAAAAAATGTCCTGCACAACTTCTTCATGATTTTTTGTATTGGTTGAAGTAAAATTATCAAACAAGATGCCCATACCATTAAATGTTTTTAAGAAAGATTCATGAAATCTCTGAAAAACTGCTTCAGGGGTGATATTTTCTTGTTCTGCTCTAACAGTAACAGGAGTACCATGAGAATCTGATCCTGAAACCATTAACGTGGTATTACCAACCATACGATGATATCTTGCAAAAATATCAGCAGGTAAATAACAACCAGCTATTTGTCCTACATGTAGATCGCTGTTAGCATAAGGCCAAGCAACACAAACTAAAATATTTTTATTTGATGAAATTTTATTTACCTTAATTGAATATTTGCTATTTCTATTATCTATTATAGAAGCATTATTGATTTATACACAAATAATATTTACCTATAACAAAAAGAGCTCATGATATTTTTTATTTTTTTATGGCATAATGTTATTTATATGATTAGAATCATTCATTAAATCAATTATTTATTTTGAACAAAGAGGAATAACATGACAGTCAATCCAAAAGAACTTGATAGGGCATGGAGTTTTGATGATGTTGCGATTGTTCCAGGTGCAGTTACTACAAATCCACAAATGGTCGAACCTAAATTTAACTTAGGTTCTTTTGAGTTTAATATTCCTATTATTGCTTCCGCAATGGATGCTGTTGTAGATGTCGAAATGGCTGTTAAGCTTACTAAACTTGGTGCTGCGGGGGTTTTAAACTTAGAAGGAATTCAAACTCGTTATGATGATACAGAGGAAATTTTTGATTCAATTGCTGAGTCTAGAAATGCTGATGTTACAGCTCTAATGCAGAAAGTTTACTCTAAAGAGATTAATTTAGAACTTATTTCAAAGCGCGTAGAAGATATCAAAAAAGCAGGTGGAACAGCAATTGTTAGTGCTACTCCGCAAAATACAAAGAAATTTGCGCCAATTGCAAAAGATGCTGGCGTTGATATCTTTGTTGTGCAATCAACGGTGACTACGGCCAACCATGTATCTAGATCTTTAAATGGTTTAAAATTGAAAGAACTAGTAAAAGATATGGGAAATATGCCTATTTTAGTTGGTAATACTGTTGATTTTAATGCAACTTTAGAGTTATTAGAGACAGGAATCAATGGAATTTTGGTTGGAGTTGGTCCTGGTGCTGCCTGCACATCCAGGGAAGTACTTGGAATTGGTATGCCTCAGGTTTCAGCAACTATTGAAACTTCTCATGCTCGTAATACTTATTTTGAAAAAACTGGAAGGTATGTTCCTATTATCACTGATGGTGGCATCAGAACTGGTGGTGATTTTTCAAAAGCCATATGCTCTGGAGCAAATGCTGTTATGATAGGTTCTCCATTTGCTTCAACGATTGAAGCACCTGGAAAAGGATACCATTGGGGCATGGCTACCCCGCATGCCGAACTTCCTCGTGGAACTAGAGTGCATGTTGGCCAAGATAAAACACTAGAAACTTTATTATTTGGTCCTACATCTTTAACTAATGGTACAGAAAATTTAATAGGTGCTCTTAAGACATCTATGTCTACTTGTGGTGCTACAACTATTGAAGAATTTCATAATACAAGAATGATTATTGCGCCTGCTATTAAAACTGAGGGCAAGATATACCAAATGAAAGCTGACTAGTCGCTGTTTGAGACAGTAATAACTCTTTTAAACCCCTGGAGATCATTTGTATATCTTGTTTTATAACTTTTTAAATACTTTTTTAAAATTATTTCTAGTTCCTTGTCTTGGTTTTGTTCGATTTCAAGTATGATTGCATAGCTTTCATAGTTAATTTTTTGTGATAATTGCAAGATAAGTTTTTCAATTACTTCCAGTCCATTTTTGCCACCATCAAGCGCATTCTTTGGTTCTGATAGCCTAATCTCTTTTTGTAAAGTAGTCATATTTTTTTTTGGAATATAAGGTAAATTTGCGATAATAATATCAGGTATATCATGGAATTTTTCTAATAAATCTGAATTAATAATATTAATTTGTTTATTTAATTTCATTTTTGATATATTTTTTTTACAATACTCTATAGCAATTTCTGAATTATCTATGGCATGAAAACTATAATTTTTTTTAGATTTCAGCATTTTTGCAAGACTAATAATTATTGCCCCACTTCCAGTTCCAATATCTATAATATTTAGTTTCTTTTTATTGATTTCTATTGCCTTGATTGCTTTTAATGATGCCTCAACTAATATTTCAGTTTCAGGTCTTGGGATTAATACCCCGTATCCAACTATAAAATTGTGATTAAAGAAAGGTTTATAGCCTATTATGTATGCAAGTGGCTCACCAGATAAACGTCTCAAAAGTACTTTATTTAATTTTTCTTTT
>JAQWMB010000017.1 GCA_029246995.1 Dehalococcoidia bacterium
CCATTTTATCCAATAGAATTATTGATTTCACTTTTTTGTTTAATTTATATATATCAGAGATATTTCTGATTATTTCATAATTAATAAGTTTTTCAATTATCTGATTTCCTAGTCCTTTAATATTCATACAGTCTTTTGAAACAAAGTAGATGATTTTTTTTATAAGTCTGTCATGACAATTAGTATTTGTACAAAATGCTTCAGAAGTTTTAAGATTTTTGTGTATTTTTTTATTACATGAAGGACAATAATTGGGAATTGTATATTTTCTAAAAACTTTAAGATTTTCTTTAGATCCAATTATTTTAGGAATTACATCTCCCGATCGTTCTACTAACACTTTATTACCAATTGCAATTTTATTTTCATTAATATAATTTTCATTATGTAAGGTTGCATGGGTTACTGTCACTCCACCTAACTTGACTGGTTCCAAGGTTGCAACAGGTGTTAATGAACCAGTCCTACCAACAGTTACATGGATATTTTTTAAAATTGTTATTTTTTTTTCTGATTTAAATTTGTAGGCTGTTGCCCATTTTGGATTTCTTGTTCGTTCACCAAGTTTTTTTTGTATTTTCAATGAATCAATTTTAATGACTGCTCCATCTATTTCGTAATCAAGATCATCTCTGATTGATTCTAATTTTTTACAATATTCAATAATATCTTTTATAGTATGAACTCTTTTAATTAAGGAATTTACAGGAAACCCTAAATCTGTTAATCGATTTAAATTATCCATATGAGTGGTTTGTGAATGAGTTTTTGAATCATTATTAATCATTTGATATGTAAATAATTTTAATTTTCTTTGAGCAGCTATGCGCGGATCTAGTTGTCTTACAGTCCCTGCGGCAAGATTGCGAGGATTCATGTAAATCTCAAGATTTAAATTGGTTCGTTCTGCATTGATTCGTATTAATTCATTTTTTTGAATGTATATTTCCCCCCTAACTGTTATTGACTCTTTAGTAGAAATACTTAAAGGTAATTCTCGAATTGTACGAATGTTTGATGTTACATCTTCTCCAATCTGACCATCACCTCTTGTTGCAGCTTGTATGAATTGTCCATTCTGATAAAGCAGGTTGACTGCTAGACCATCAATCTTTGGTTCACATATTACATTAGCTTGTTTAACTGCCGAATCAGTATGAATTTTTCGCATCCAATCAGTCATTTCATTTTCATTAAAAACATTTGATAATGATAGCATTTTGTTGTTATGTTGAACTTTTTTAAATGATGATAGGGGCTTCCCTCCAACTCTTTGAGTTGGTGAGGCATCATTAATAAATTCAGGGTATTCATTTTCAATTTTTATTAATTGTTGAAATAATAAATCATATTCTTTATCAGAAATCACAGGCTTATCTAATACATAATAATGATGATCAAAATGATTAATTTTTTCTCTTAAAGCATAGATTTTATTCTTAGTAGTTATCTTATTATTTTTCATAATATTCTCTTTAGCCTGTCTGTATCATTGTAATGCAAAAGTGCATTACAATGATACTCAAGTAATCATTTCTAAATAGAATAAACAACATGCTAAAAATTACAATTATCGATTATGGAGCTGGTAACGTTAGGAATGTGTATAGAGCTTTATCTGCAATAGGAATAGAGGCATTAATTTCTCAAAATCAAGATGATATTTTAAATAGTGATGGAGTTATTTTACCAGGAGTCGGTGCTGCGCAAGACACAATGCAACATCTTGCTGAAAAGGGGCTTGTTAATGCAATAAAGGATTTTGTTAATGATGGCAAGCCTTTTTTAGGTATTTGTATGGGATTACAAGCACTTTTTGATTATTCGCTTGAAGGTGGAAAGCAAGAATGTCTAGGCCTTATTCCTGGTAAAATTGTTAAATTTTCTGGTGATCTTACTGTGCCTCATATGGGATGGAATCAAATTAAAATTATTAAAAATCACTCACTTTTAAAAGGCATAGACAATAATTCTTATTTCTATTTTGTACATTCTTTTTATCCGGAACCAATAGACAATGATGTTGTATTGACTACCACAGAGTATGGCTCAGATTTTGCATCTATTGTTGCTAAGAATAATATTTATGCAACACAATTTCATCCAGAAAAATCAGGAGAAATTGGTTTATTAATTTATAAAAATTTTATAGATATTGTTAAGAATAGTACAAGGAGTGACTAGTATGAATTTAATTCCTGCCATTGATATATTAGATGGAAAGTGTGTTCGCTTAATACAGGGCGACTATGACCAGGAAACTGTATTTTCAGATGATCCTGTTGAGTTCGCTGTAAGGTGGTCATCTTATGGCGCTAAATGGATGCATATTATTGACCTTGATGGTGCTAGGGCAGGTAAATTAGTTAATGAAAAAGTTGTTGAAAAAATTATTAATGTATCTGATTGTTCTATTCAGATAGGCGGAGGAATTCGGAATTATAATGATTTTAGTAATGCATTAAATAACGGTGTGAATAGAGTCATTGTTGGAACCATAGCTATTAAAGATAAAAATCTTTTACAATCATTGATTACTGATTTTTCTGACGAATTAATAGTGTCAATTGATTCAAGAGATGGCTTGGTGCAAGTAGAAGGATGGACAGAGTCTACACAACTCGAATCTTTTGCATTAATTCAAGAATTAGCACAGCAAGGTGTAAAAAGAATAATTTATACTGATGTTGAAAGAGATGGCACTAACGAGGGGATAAACTTTAAGAATATTGAAAAAATAGTTAGCAGCTCACATATTCCAATTATTGCTGCGGGAGGCATCAGTAGCTTGGATGACCTAAAGAGCTTAAAGTCATGTGGAGTTGAAGGAGCAATTTTAGGAAGAGCTTTATTTGATGGTAAAATTGATCTTGAAGAAGCTATTAATTTAATTAGTTAAGGAACAAAGTTGTTAACAAAAAGAATTATTCCATGCTTTGATGTTAAAGATGGCCGAGTTGTTAAGGGTATTTCATTTAAAAATTTAGTAGATGCTGGTGATCCTGTTGAACTTGCATCTTATTATTGTAAAGAAGGCGCAGATGAGATTGTTTTTTTGGATATTACTGCTTCAACTGAAGAAAGAGATAGTGCATATAGCTTGATATCGACAACTGCAGACCATATCAATATTCCTTTGACTGTTGGTGGTGGTGTTAGAAAAGAAAAAGATATATATATGATGTTAAGATCTGGTGCAGATAAAGTTTCAATGAACACGGCAGCCATTCAAAATCCAGATCTAATTTCAGTCAGTGCTAAACGTTTTGGTTCCCAGTGTACTGTCGTAGCTATTGATGCTAAGCGCATAAATGATGATTGGGAGATTTTTTCACATGGGGGCAGTAATGCTACTGGTAAAAAAGTTACTGAGTGGGCTAAAGAAAGTGTCGAAAGAGGAGCTGGGGAATTGCTAGTAACTTCTATGGATGCAGATGGCCAACAAAATGGTTATGATATTGCTTTACTTTCAGAAATAAAAAAAATTGTTAAAGTGCCGGTTATTGCATCGGGTGGTGGAGGTAAGCCAGAACATCTCTTGGATGCAATTCAAGCTGCTGATGTTGATGCTTTATTGCTCGCTTCAATATTACATTTTGGTAGCTATAGCATTCATGAAATTAAAAATTATTTAATTAATAATGATGTAGAAATTAGAGTCTAGGATTAACTGTTAGGAATAAAAATGAAGATTGATTTAGAACAAATAAAGTTTAATGAAAATGGCTTGATTCCAGCTATTGTTCAAGATCATGAAACTAAAGAAGTTTTAATATTGGCTTATATGAACGAAGAAAGTATTAAAATGACAATTAAATTAAGACAAGCTGTTTTTTGGTCACGAAGTCGATCAGAGATATGGCATAAAGGAGCCACATCAGGAGATTATTTAAATATAAAAAGTATAGCTTTAGACTGCGATCTAGACGCTATTCTTTTATTGGTTGAAATGGTGGGAGATGCTGCCTGTCATAATGGTACTTCTTCTTGTTTTATTGATGAGAATAATAACGAACTCAGAGCAATCATTTAATTTTTTTTAGTTCAGAAAAATTATTTAATATGTAATGTTTTTCTATAGTCTTTAATTGATGTATATGAATTGCAGTAATTGCTACTTGTAAATGATGATCGTCTGGATAACGTAATGTCTTTTTTTGCATTATCATAAAAAAACTTAAAATCTTTATATTAATATTTTCTTTATATCGATCTATTATATTAATAACTTCATGGGTTATTCCGCTGCAAATGGGTAAAGCAGCTAATCTTAAAAAAATATTGTAAGATAAGGATGAATCAATGAAATATATTAAGACAAAGAAAATTGCATAAATAATTGCGAGTATATAAAAATACGTACTGCCGCATCTAATATTTTTTTGAAAACCACGACGTATTGCTGGTACTGTAAGTTGCTTATTTTTTGCATAGGCATTTATCGCCATATGTTCAGCTGCATGATACTTTAACAGATAGATAATGTTATTTAATTTGGATACTAATTCTAATAGCAGTAAATAGATCATTATTCTTGTGGCACCCTCGAATAATATAAATAGAAGTTTTTGATTTTCAAACCATGGTATAAATTGAATAAAAGTGGGGATGAAGATAAATATTAAGAAGAATGTAATGATAGCAGAAGAATCATAAATGAATTTGAATGATCTTTTTATTTTTGATGATAATTGTTTTTTTGTCGGATTAATATCTTGAATACCATGACTGTTTAATTGCGTAAACATGGTATTAATAAACTGAACAAAGCCACGAATTAAGAATATTTTTTTTAGTAAATAGAGTCGATCTTTTGATTGGATTTTAACTTTAATGAGTAAGGAACCATCATTATTACGTAAAACAGTCACATGTTTTTTATTGTCATATATAGTTATGCTATTAAAATCTGCTTGACCACCTAATTGATTTTTATTCATATTTATCCTTAAAGTTACTCGAATAAATAATTATGAAGGTTAAAGTGAATTTAAGGAACATTGCGTAGGAACTGTAATTACTCGGCCTTTTCTTCTTGATCCTCAGGTGTTACTTCAGCCTCAGGTGTTACTTCAGCCTCAGGTGTTACTTCAGCCTCAGGTGTTACCTCAGCCTCAGGTGTTACCTCAGCCTCAGGTGTTACCTCAGCCTCAGGTGATACTTCAGCCTCAGGTGATACTTCAGCCTCAGGTGTTACTTCAGCCTCAGGTGTTACTTCAGCCTCAGGTGATACTTCAGCCTCAGGTGTATCTTTTTTATCATATCTTTTTCTGAATCTCTCAACTCGCCCTGCTGTATCTATTAATTTTTGTTCTCCAGTATAAAATGGATGACAATTAGAGCATATTTCTAATTTAACATCTTTAGTTGTAGAACCAGTTTCCCATTCTGATCCGCAACCACTACAATTTACTTTTGTAATAAAATACTCTGGATGAATTTCTTTTTTCATTGATATCCTCTATATGCAATTAAGCAATAATTGAAACTTTTTTCTTACGATTTTTAGAGTAAATTGAAAACTTAACTTTACCTGGAATTTTTGCCCATAACGTATGATCTCTGCCTATTCCAACATTGTCACCAGCATGTATCCTTTGACCACGTTGCCTTACGATAATAGAACCAGCAGTGACTACTTCACCATCAAATTTTTTAACTCCCAATCGTTTTGAGTTAGAGTCTCTTCCATTTCTGCTTGAACCACCTGATTTTTTATGAGCCATTTTATTTCCTTATTTTCCTATTTTTTGGAAGCAGTTTTCTTTGCTGATACAACAATTTTATTAATTGTAATTTGTGTTTTATCTTGCTTATGACCTCTTTTAGTACCACTACGTGTTTTATTTTTATACCTATAAGCAATAACCTTTTTATCTTTAATATGCGAGTCAACAGTTGCTTTTATTTGAGCACCTTTAATGCTTGGATCGCCCAGTGTAATTTTATTATCTGAATCGATAAGTAGAACATTTTCAAATATTATTTTTTCACCTGGGTTTTTATCGATTTTATCGATATTAATTGATGCGCCTTCTGATGCTACATATTGTCTTGTACCAATTTGTATGACTGCGTACATTTAATTAACCTTACTAAAATATTTATCAATTTTAAACACTGAATATATATCTTCTAATATTTCATTTCTTGTGACAAGTACATTAATTGAGAACTATTTAAATTCATAGAAAACATTCTAATCAATGGTTGGTCCAGAAGGGTTTAATTCAATTTTTCCTTGTGGCTTGTCTTTTAAATCATTATTATCAACAATTTCATTGTCTACTAAATCTTTGCTATCTGTTGTTTCTTCAATGTTAGTGCTTATTTCACCAAGTAGCTCCGTTAAACTTTCTGATTCAATTGTTTCGACTTCAATTAGTTTTTCAGCTAAGAGTATTAGTTTATCTTTATTTTTTAAAATTACTTTTTCGCATCTTTCTTTTGCTTCATCTACTAACAATCTTACCTCTTCATCTATCTCTTCAGCAGTTTTTTCTGAATAGTCTCTTTGTTCAGCAATATCTCTTCCAAGGAAAACCATAGACTCTCTTTTGCCAAACGTTCTTGTTCCTAATTTCTCACTCATGCCCCATTTCGTAACCATTTCTTTTGCTATTTGAGTGACTTTACCTATATCATCATGTGACCCTGTTGTTGGTATACCAAAAAAAACTTGCTCTGAAACATATCCGCCTAGTGCTTGAGCCATCATTGCCTGGTAATACGCCTTGTCATGCAATCTCCTATCATCTTTTGGCAATGATCTTGTATATCCACCTGCCATTCCTCTCGGCACAATCGTTACTTTAAAAACTGGATCAGCATCTTTTTGGAAGTGTCCAACGACTGCATGTCCAGCTTCGTGATAAGCAACGACTTTCTTTTCTTCATCGGTCATGACTCTTGATTTCTTCTCTGGACCTGCAATCAATCTATCGACAGATTCGTTTAATTCATCCATTGATATTTTTTTCTTTGTTCTACGTGCAGTCAAAATTGCTGCCTCATTTAATAAATTAGCTAAGTCAGCACCTGAAAATCCTGGAGTTTGTTTTGCGACAGTATCTAAAGAAACCTCTTTTTCAAATGGTTTTCCTTTAGCATGTACTTCCAATACCGCTTTTCTGCCTGTTAAATCTGGAAGGTCTAGCGTAACTTGTCTATCAAATCTACCGGGACGTAATAATGCAGGGTCTAATACATCAGGTCTATTTGTAGCTGCAATGACAATTACATTTGCTGTAGAATCAAATCCATCCATTTCAACAAGAATTTGATTAAGAGTTTGTTCTCGTTCATCATGTGAGCCACCTAAACCTGCGCCTCTTTGTCTTCCAACGGCATCTATTTCATCAACAAAAACAATTGCAGGTGCATTTCTTTTAGCTTGATCGAATAAGTCTCTGACTCGACTTGCTCCTACTCCAACAAACATTTCAACAAATTCAGAACCCGATATAGAGAAAAAAGGTACTTCTGCTTCTCCAGAAACTGCTTTTGCTAGTAAGGTCTTACCTGTACCTGGGGAACCAATCAATAATACACCTCTGGGAATTTTTGCACCTATGGCAACAAACTTTTGAGGATGTTTTAGAAAGTCTACAACTTCTTCAAGTTCAACTTTTGCTTCGTCTTGTCCGGCTACATCATTAAATTTGACAGTTGGCTTTTCGCTAACCATTTTTGCTTTACTTTTTCCAAATGACATGGCTTGAGAGTTAGATCCTTGTGCTTGACGCATCATGAACAATAAGATTCCTCCAAAAATGAGAAGAGGGAGGAAGTTAATCATTAATCCAAAAAAACTTCCAAAAGAACTTGGACCCTTGACTATCACTTCTACTGCATTAGCAGAAGTCCCTACAGCAATTTGGTTATCTCTAAGTATTTCTTCTACAGACGAAGATGATTCTTTTCTGGATCTTACTACGCCTGTTTCGCCATTAATTTTTACTAGCAGTATATTATCTTCTACTTGAATACTTTGGACTTCACCAGCTTTTGCTTTTTCAATAACTTCAGATAGAGATATTTCTCTAGAACCTGAATCTGGTTGAAATATTGCCCCAATAGACAATATTATGGCTACTAAAATAATTCCATATATTAGAAAATTACGCATAATACCCTCAAAATCTTATATGATTTAATCATGAAATAGTCTAACAGTTCATCAACTTAATGTATAGTTTTAGAAAGTATGTTAAGCAAAATTAATCAATAATGGCATTAAATAAAATAATTAAATTTGAATTAGAAGATCTTTTATCAATACCAACCAATTTAATTGCTGGTATCGATGAAGTTGGTAGAGGTGCATTAGCCGGCCCTGTTGTTGCTGGAGCTGTTATTTTTAAAGATAGAGATTACGAATGGATCGACAGGATTAATGATTCAAAATTACTAAAGCCTGATTGCAGAAAAGAGCTTGCATCACTCATCAAAGACCATTGTTATTGGGGCATTGGTTCTGTATCTAATCATGTAATCGATCAGATCGGTATTGAACTTTCCATTCACCTTGCTATGACTCAAGCATTAACAATGATTTTTAAATTGCCAGATTTAATTTTAGTTGATGGAAATGTTAAATTAGTCTTTGATGATATTTTGGTTAAAAATATTATTAAAGGTGATCAAAAATCAGTTTCTATTGCTGCAGCTAGCATTATTGCAAAAGTTCACAGAGATCAATATTTAGAAAAATTAAGTAAAGATATGCCTCAGTATAATTTGGAGTCTAATGTCGGCTATGGTACTAAATATCATATTGAGTCAATAAAAGAATTTGGGCCATCAACAATTCATAGAAATAGCTTTAAGCCTGTCAAAGACTTGGTGTGATGTGTTTTATAGTTATAAAAAAATTAATTCTTATTATTAGAAGTTTTTAATTAAGCATTTGTATGTAGTATAGTTACAAGTATTAATTAGGAGACAGATTATGCCTTTACAAAAGTATCAGTGCGCAGTTTGTAAAAAAGTATTTGAAAAATTAATTCGTATGAATACGGTAAAGATAGAATGTCCAAAATGCTCTGGTATTCAAGTAAAAAAATTAATGCCTTCAAATTCTTCTCCATTTTCTGAAATGGAAAAGAGGTCGGCTTTAAACAAAATCGCTAAGACTAAAGGCATTGGTAGAGATGTTGAGAGGACGTGGGATCCTAAAAAACATCAAGACCACTCTTGATTATAAAAACGTTTTGTCAAATTATTAAAAATATGAAAAAATTATAAATTAAACATTGAAAAAGATTTATCAAAAATGAGGAAGAGCTTTTTATTTAATAGTTTATTTAATTAAGGAGAATAAACATGGGATGGGAGTTGTACTTTGTTGCTACCACTGCAGTAGTAGCATTAATATTTGCTAGTTTTTTAGCAAGAAAAATTACTGCAGCAGATGCAGGAGATGAAAAGATGCAAGATATTGCACTTTCTATACAAGAAGGTGCTAGTTCATTTCTTAAGCGAGAATACACAGTACTAGCTGTTTTTGTAGCTTTAGTTTCTGCAATTTTATTTATTTTCGTTGACTTGGATGTTGCAAATAAATATGAAGGAAGCTATGAGCTTGCAAGGCTCGATGCATTACCTGCATTTACTTTTAGCTATATTTTAGGCGCTTTCTGTTCTGCTTTAACCGGCTACATTGGAATGACGATAGCAGTGCGTGCAAATGTTCGGACTGCAGCAGAAGCAAGGCATGGTTTAAATAAAGCTTTAAACTTAGCTTTTTCATCTGGTACTGTCATGGGTATGTCTGTGGTAGGAATTTCCCTTTTAGGAATTATCTTAATGTACGGAACGTTTCGGTCAGTTGAAGTTCTTGCAGCTTTTGCTTTTGGTGCTTCATCAATAGCTTTATTTGCAAGAGTTGGTGGAGGAATATTTACAAAAGCTGCAGATGTTGGTGCGGATCTCGTTGGTAAGGTAGAAGCTGGAATTCCAGAAGATGACCCAAGGAATCCTGCAACTATTGCAGATAATGTAGGAGACAATGTTGGAGATGTAGCTGGCATGGGAGCTGATCTTTTTGAATCTTATTCTGGTTCAATCATTGCAGCAATGTCGCTGGTTATTGTCTCAACATTAAGTTGGGAAGGTAGAGCAGATTATCGAATTATAGGCTATTATCCTATACTAATAATGGGCATAGGAGTCATTTCTTCAATCATTGGAACATTTCTTGTTCGTACAAAAGAAGATGCTGATATGGGTACATTATTATGGGCATTAAGAAAAGGAATATTTGGTTCAGGCTTACTTGTAGTTATAGGTGCTTGGTTTCTAACGCACCAATTAAATTTAGACATGAATTTGTTATGGGTGGTGGTAGTTGGTTTAGTGGCTGGTAATATTATTGGACTTGCGACAGAATATTATACTGCATATGAATACAAGCCTACACAAGCCTTGTCTGCACAAGCAGAAGCAGGTGCTGGTCCTATAATCATAGGAGGATTGTCTGTAGGTATGTTATCTACTGTCGTACCTGTATTAACCCTTTGTGCTGCTATTGCAATTACTTTTAATCTAGCGGGATTATATGGTATCGCGCTTGCAGCAGTCGGCATGCTTTCAACTTTAGGTATTACGTTAGCATCAGATGCTTACGGACCAGTTGCTGATAATGCTGGAGGTATTGCTGAACAAGCGGGGCTTCCTGAGGAAGTTAGAGAACGAACTGATGCACTTGATTCATTAGGAAATACTACTGCTGCAACAGGAAAAGGATTTGCTATTGGTTCTGCTGTTTTAACAGCTCTAGCTCTAATGGCAACTTATACTCAAACAACAGGTATCAGTTCTGTGGATTTATTAAACTACAAAGTTTTAATTGGTTTATTAATTGGTTCTTTAATGCCATTTGTCTTTAGTGCTTTAACTATGGGAGCAGTTGGTAAAGCAGCTATGGAAATGGTTGAAGAAGTAAGAAGACAATTTAGAGAAATGCCAGGGATCATGAAAGGGACTGAAAAACCTGATTCTAATAGAGCAGTTGATATTGCCACTCAAGGTGCAATCAAGGAAATGATGATACCAGGCATTATTGCGATTGCGACTCCAATTATAGTTGGTATTGTGTTAAAGGCAGAAGCTTTAGGTGGCTTGCTGATAGGTTCAATTGGTTCAGGAGCATTATTAGCGCTTATGATGGCAAATGCTGGTGGTGCTTGGGATAATGCCAAAAAATATATTGAAATGGGTAATAGTGGGGGTAAAGGCTCAGATGCGCATAAAGCAGCAGTAGTTGGTGATACAGTAGGCGATCCTTTTAAGGACACATCTGGACCTTCAATCAATATATTACTTAAACTGATGGCAATTGTTGCAGTTGTCTTTGGTCCTTTGTTTCTCAGCTAAATAATTTATAAATAAGGGTTGTAACCTTGAATGATAAACAAGCAAAATTCGATGATTTAGTATCATTATCAAAAAGAAGAGGGATAGCTTTTCCCTCTTCTGATATCTATGGTGGATTTCAATCGACATGGGATTATGGTTATCTAGGTACAGAGATGAAAAGAAACATTAGGGATCTCTGGTGGAAAAATGTTGTTCAACAAAGAGAAAATGTTTTTGGAATTGAAGCAGCTATTATCACTAATCCAAAAGTTTGGGAGTCATCTGGCCATGTTTCTAATTTCACTGATCCATTAGTTGATTGCCTTAATTGTAATGGGAGATTTAGAGCTGATCATATTGTTGATAACGTATGTCCTCAATGTGATAGTAAGTCAAATTTTACAGATGAAAGAAATTTCAATTTACTTTTTAAGACTTTTGTGGGTCCAGTAGAAGACAATGCAAGTGTTGCTTATTTAAGGCCTGAAACTGCTCAAGGTATGTTTGTTAATTTTCTTAATTATCAAAATACTATTAGGCACAAACTGCCATTTGGCATTGCTCAAATTGGTAAATCTTTTAGGAATGAAATTACGCCAGGTCAATTTATATTTCGTACTAGGGAATTTGAGCAAATGGAGATGGAATTTTTCTGTCGTCCTGAAGAATCAGTAGAATTTCATGAGTATTGGAAAAATGAACGTTATAATTGGTATATTGAAACGTTAAAAATCCCAAAAGAAAAACTTCGTATTCGAGATCATGAAAAAGATGAATTAGCACATTATTCGGATGCAACTTCAGACATTGAGTTTGATTTTCCATGGGGTTGGGGAGAGCTTGAAGGGATTGCACATAGAGGAGACTTTGATCTCTCTGCTCATTCAAAAGGTTCAGGTAAAAAGTTAAATACTTTGGATGTAGAGAGTAATGCTCATTTTGTACCTCATGTTATTGAGCCAGCTGTAGGAGTAGATAGGATTTTATTCGCAATTTTATGTTCAGCATATGATGTCGAAGATATTGCTAATGATGAAACAAGAGCTTTATTACGGTTACCGGCTGCCATATCACCTGTTCATATTGCAGTTTTGCCTCTATCAAAAAAAGAGAATCTTATTTCTTTAGCTCAATCAATAGCAACAGATCTAAGGAAATTTTTTAGAGTAGAATATGATGAAACTCAATCGATTGGGAAACGATACAGAAGACAAGATGAAATAGGTACACCTTTTTGTATTACTGTTGACTTTGATTCTATGGATGATCATTCAGTTACTATTCGTGATAGAGATTCCATGAAGCAAGATCGCATTCAGGTGTCTGAGCTAGTTACCTATTTTAATAATCATCTGGAGTTATAAATTAATGAGTATTATAAAAAAACCACTTAAAATTCTTCATACTTCTGATATCCATCTTGGGGCTTACGATAAACGTAGTGGAAGATTTTCTGATGAAAACAAAATTAAACAAGAACGACATTTTATCAAGATCATAGAATTAGGAATAAAGCACCAAGTAGATGCTTTTTTAATTCCTGGCGACTTATTTGATAACGCAAGAGTGGATGATGAGACGTTAGTATTATTTGCTAATGAAATTAAGCGACTTGGAATTCCAACCATTGTAGCACCAGGGAATCACGATCATGTTGGGCCTAATTCCTTATATGATAGAATTGACCTTAATAAGATAGCTAGTAACTTGTTTATTTTGCGTAATGAGTCTGGAAGTTCAATTACTTTTGATGAATTGAATTTAAAAATTTGGGCAAAAGCACATACGGAAGAAATTCCTGACTTTCGTCCATTTTCCGAACCCCCAGCGCGTAATTATGATGGTTGGTATATTTGTATGGGGCATGGCCATTACATACATCCAAAAGCTGTACAAAGGCATTCTTTTCATATATCTTGTCAGGAAATTAATCATTTAGATTGTGACTATGTAGCTTTAGGTCACTGGGAACAGTACACAATTGTTGAAGCAGGTATTAATACACTAGCTGCTTATTCAGGAGCACCTGAAAGCCTAGCTCATGAATCTGGACTAGGAGGCAGGGTATTATTAGTAGAGCTTAATTCAAAAGATGATAAAAAAATTACTGCTTTATCCTTAAATGGAGAAGAAAAAATTGAGCATGAAGATATGCCATATCTGGAAGCTGACAAAGACTACAATCCATTCAATTAATTTAAATCAATATTCTAGCTTGGCATTTTAGCTCGAGCAGCTTCTTTATCTTGAAACCACAGTGCATCTATTTCTGTAAAGATAGCTTGATCGTCCGGAACTTCTTCCTCTGCAAATACAGCACTGACTGGGCATGCTGGTTCACAAGCACCACAATCGATGCATTCATCTGGATCTATAAACAACTTAGTGTCTACATCTTCATCAAAGTGAATGCAATCTACTGGGCAAACATCTACGCATGATTTATCCAAAACGGTTATACACGGCGAGGTGATGACGTATGTCATAAAATATCCTTAATCAATATAATCTTTATTTTAATAATACCTCAATTTAGATGCCATACTTAGCAATACCAATCTTTTTTTTTAGTAAATCCTAAGAAAAAAGATTAGTAATTACTTATTTCTAAAAATTTTTCTTATTTTACTTAAAATCGTACCTTCTTTTTGGGAGCTTTTTTCTTCTTGACTCAAATGACTTTCTTGATTTTGATGAAAATAAATGGTACTAATTTTGTCAATAAACTTGCGAACATCAGGGAGTATGTCGAGAGATGAACTGTGTTGTTGTAAGACTTCAGGAAAATACTTTTCGAGACCATTTTGAAACTCTTTGATCATCGACCTTCCACTTAATGAATAAGATTTAAATTCATTTGTAATTCCTTTACTGTAATGCAAAATATCTTCTAGGCTTTTTATTGATATTTCAATATTATAGATTTGATCCTTTTCTGCTGCTTCAACATTATTTAATATTATTTGAAGATCTGCAAGTTTTTTATTTATACTACTTGTTGGTTTGATTGCAGGAAAGGATAGGCAGTAGTTTAAAATTAAGCTTAAAATTTGACCTTCTTTTTGATTCAATGGAATATTAATAGATGTATTATTCATTTATGTTTTTCGCCTTTTTTTTAGTTAGTAAATTTTTTAGATGCTTTCCTGTGAGTGATTTTTTAGATTGCACGATTGATTCGGGGCTACCAGTTGCTACAATATAACCACCCTTATCACCTCCAACAGGCCCTAAGTCAATTATCCAATCAGCATTTTTAATAACATCTAGGTGGTGTTCAATAATTAAAACTGTATTTCCTTGATTAACTAATTTTTGTAAAACAGCAAGTAGGGCATTGATGTCTTCTAGAGCTAATCCAGTTGTTGGTTCATCGAGTAGATAAAGCGTATGTCCTTTTGTTCTTTTAGACAATTCAGTCGCAAGTTTAATCCTTTGTGCTTCTCCGCCAGATACTGTAGTTGCTGGTTGTCCAAGCCTGATATAACCCAGCCCAACATCATGTAATGTTTGCAATTTTCTCTTTGGTCCAGGATATACATCGAAAAACTCTAATGCTTGATCGACAGTCATAGATAGCACATCTGCGATGTTTTTACCTTGAAGCATTATTTCTAATGCTTCATTATTATATCTTTTACCATTACATACTTCGCATGTAATTGAAATATCAGGTAAAAATTGCATTTCAATTAATACATACCCATCACCAGAACATGGTTCGCATCTACCTCCCTTTACATTAAAAGAAAATCTCCCTGGTTTGTATCCTCTCGCATTAGATTCAGGTAAGTTAGAAAACATTTCACGAATTGAAGTAAAGAGTGCCGTGTATGTTGCTGGATTTGATCTAGGAGTCCTGCCGATTGGCGATTGGTCGATGCGGATTACTTTATTTATATGCTCAGCACCTTTAATTGTTTTATGACGACCAACAAGATCGTTAGTTTTATAAAATTTTTGCCATAACGCTTTAGCTAATATTTCGTTAATCAGTGTTGATTTTCCAGAACCAGATACCCCAGTAACACATACTAAATTTCCAAGAGGAATGTCTATATCAATATTTTTTAAATTATTTTCTATTGCGCCTTTAATAGTTATTTTTTTCCCATTGCCCTTGCGTCTCTCTTCCGGAATAGGAATTTGGCGTTTACCTGATAAATATTGACCAGTTATTGAATTATTTTTCTTCTCAATTTGTGCAGGTGTTCCATATGCTACAATATTGCCACCTTGCTCACCAGCCTTGGGGCCTAGATCAACAATATAATCTGCGGTACGTATCATCGCTTCGTCATGTTCGACTACGACAACAGTATTGCCTATGTCACGTAATTTTTTTAGAGTAGCTATTAATTTTTCGCTATCTTCTGAATGGAGCCCAATTGATGGTTCGTCGCAGACATAAAGTACTCCAGTCAATGCTGACCCAATTTGTGTTGCTAGTCGAATTCTTTGACTTTCACCACCAGCTAATGTGGAAGATTCCCTATTTAAAGTTAAATAATCTAAGCCAACATTTGATAAAAAAGATAGCCTGTGGTTAAGCTCAAGTAAAATTTGTTTAGCTATTTCTTGCTCAGTTGCTGAGAGTATATTAGTGTTTTTTAAATCACTGATCCACTTTAAGCTTTCTTCAACTGACATTTTTACTATAGTTCCAATAGTATTATTATCAATTTTAATACTTAGTGCTTCTTTTTTTAGTCTTTCACCCTTACACAACTCACATTCTCTGGAGATCATGAATTTTTCAAGTAATTCTCTATCACCGTCAGCTTCTTTATACCGTTTTTGGAGATGATCAATTATGCCTTCCCAAATAAATGAGTAACTTCTTGTTCCGCCTCGTCTACGTTTGTAGTTAATCTCAACTCGCGTATTTGTTTCTCCATTCATTAAAATGTCTAAGTTGATTTTTGAGATTGTTTTTAGTGGCTGCTCGACTGTAAATCCGAATGTGTTCCCAACAGCTGTGATACGTTGTTGCATATATCCTCTTGACATTTTGATACCTCGAATACCTTTAATGCCTCCATCTGCAATAGATATACTATCGTCTGGAATCAGCAGGGATGACTCTAATATCATTTGTTTTCCTAAGCCAGTGCATGCCGGGCATGCACCATGCGGGCTATTGAATGAAAAATTTCTAGGTTCAATTTGTGGAACTGAATATAATGATTTTAAACATTTACTACAAGCATAATTTTCACTATAAAAATATTCTTCATTACTTTCTAGTAAATAAATAATTGTGCCTTCACCTAGTTTCAATGCTTGTTCTACAGAATCTGAAATACGCAAACGCGCATCTTTAGTAAATTCTTTTTTATTAGGGATTTGTATCCGATCAACCACGATTTCTATGTCGTGCCATTTGTATCTATCTAGTTCAATATCTTCGTCGATTTCTCTTATAACATTATTGACTCTTACTCTAATAAATCCTGATTTTTTTATATTTTCAAGTAATTGTTTGTGCTCTCCTCGTTTATGAGTAATTATTGGAGCTAATATACTACCTTTTGAATCTTGATGTTTGCTAAAAATTTGATCTATGATTTGCTCTTTTGTTAATTTTTCAATGACAACGTTACAATTTGGACAGTATGCTTGACCTATTCGTGCAAATAATAATCTAAGGTAATCATATATTTCTGTAACTGTTGCCACTGTTGATCGAGGATTCTTTGATACGCCTTTTTGATCAATGGATATAGCTGGAGACAATCCTTCTATACTTTCAACATCAGGCTTTTCCATTAATCCTAAAAATTGCCGAGCATATGCAGATAAGGATTCAACGTATCTTCTTTGACCTTCAGCATAAATTGTATCAAAGGCTAAAGATGACTTACCAGAACCAGACAAACCAGTAATTACTGATAATTTATTGTGAGGAATAGAAATATCTATATTTTTTAAATTATGCTCTTTAGCACCCTTGATGACAATTTTTTTTTGAGACATGCTATTAATTTGTTCTCCAGCAGAATAATATAATTCATGTTGAGTCCCCGCAATGGCGGAACCAAGAAGTTTCTATACTATATTAAATAAGGTTATGAGGATCACTTGAAAGCATTACAAGGAATGAGGGTTATTGAAATTTCTCAGTATGAAGCAGGACCAACTTGCTGTCAGTTATTAGCATGGCTTGGCGCAGAGGTTATAAAAATTGAGCAACCTGGTGGTGAGCCTGGTAGACATGTTTTGGGAGATGGTTCTTACAATGAACAGTATTACTATAATTACAATAGTAATAAGAAAAATATCGTAATTGACTATAAACATCCTCAGGGCATTACTACAATTAACAAACTCATTGCTAATTCAGATATACTTGTTGAAAACTTTGGACCAGGAGTTATAGATAGTTATGGCCTGAGCTATAACGATGCTCTTAAGCATAATGATAAAATTATTTATGCAAGCATTAAAGGTTTTGGTTTATCAGGTCCATTATCTGAATATAAATCGTTTGATCCTTTAGCTCAGTCAGCTGCTGCACTTTTTTCTCTTACAGGAGAGAAGGAAGGCAAGCCTATGCGCACAGGTGGTACTTTTGCAGATACTTCAGCGGGGATGATTGCAGCATTAGCAGTCACTGCTGCCTATGTACAAAAGTTAAAAAATAATATAGGCCAGCATGTTGAAATATCTATGCAAGAGACTGCTTTGCAATTTATTAAAACAGTAGGTGTTTTAGATGGTAAGTGGGGAACTGGTGTTACTGATAGAAGAGGTTATGGCGCAGGCGCACCCAGTGATATGTTTAAGTGTTCTCCAGGAGGAGCTAATGATTATATTTATATGTTAATTGGCACATCTAAAATGTGGGACCTATTGTGTGCAGCAATTGATAGACTAGATTTAATAAATGATGAACGATTTTTAACAAGTGAACTTCGAAAAAATAATTCAGAGTTGCTGCATATTGAAATAGAGCAATGGACATCTAGGCGGGATAAATTCGATGCAATGTATATTTTAGGGTCAGCGGGTATTCCATGTTGTGCAATTTATGACACATTGGATGTATTTAATGATAACCATTTAAAAGAGCGTGATTTTATTCATCAGTTTAATCAAGATGATAAGGACTATAAGATTTTGGGCCAACCATTTAAATTATCTGAATCTAAAGTAGACATTGAACTTGCATCTTCACTTGGTGAACAATCGAAAGAGATTCTTCGTGATATACTAAACCTTGATGATGGCGCTATTGAGAAGTTATTTGATTCAAAGGCTATACAGTAATTTTATGTTAGGAGTTTAAAAATGGGTATGATTTCTGGTGCTAAAGCAATTGCTATATGTTTAAAAAAACAAAAGGTAAAGTATGTATTTGGAATTGTTGGAGTACCTGTAACTCCTATTGCAGAGGAATTACAAAAAGCAGGAGTACGATTTATTGCGATGAGAAATGAACAAGCTGCCTCATATGCAGCACAAGCTGCATCATACCTACTGGGAACACCTCAGGGATGCTTAGTGGTTTCTGGACCAGGTGTAACAAATGCAATATCTGGGCTTGCTAATGCAAAAATTAACAAATGGCCTATGTTTCTTATAGGAGGAGCATCTCCCTCATATCAAAGTAAAATGGGTGCTTTTCAAGAAGAAAAACAATTAGAATCAGTTGCACCTTTTGTTAAGTTTTATGCAAGCATTGATAGCACCGAAAGAATTCCTTTTTTCATTGAAAAAGCTATTAGAAATTCTTTATTTGGTGAACCTGGTGCAACATATTTAGATGCACCATCAGACATAATTGATGGGGAAGTGGATGAAGAAATTATTGATGCAATGCCAGAATTAGCAGAACCTCCGAAATCTCAAGCATCTGATGAAATGATTGACAAGACTATCAAGTTACTTCAGGAATCAAAAAGACCTTTGATTATTATTGGTAAAGGCATGGCTTGGGCACGAGCAGAGAAGGAATTACGATCTTTGGTTGACTTATTGCAAATGCCATTTTTACCGACGCCAATGGGCAAGGGAGTTGTAGATGATTCACATGAACTTAATGTGAGTCCTGCAAGGACCCTTGCACTTCGTGAAGCAGACGTCATTTTGTTATTAGGTGCACGATTAAACTGGATGCTACATTTTGGTAAGCCTCCAAGGTTTAAGGATGATGTTAAAATTATACAGTTGGATATTTCTGCAGAAGATATTGGTGACAATATACCTACTGAAATTACCCTCTTAGGTGATGGAGTTAATATTATTAGGCAACTTACAACTAAACTAGAGAAAGAAAAGATATCTTTTAAAAAGCAAGATGCTTGGTTTAGTCAACTTGAAGAAAAGATTGCATCAAATAAAGAACAGATTGATAGCATGCTCTCAGATAATTCTGAAAAAATGAATTACTATCATGCTTTTTCAGTTATTAAAGATTTATTGCCAACTGATGCAATTGTAGTTAGTGAGGGTGCCAATACAATGGACATTGGTAGAACTCAAATGTTGCACTCAACTCCTCGTAAAAGACTAGATGCTGGTACGCATGGCACAATGGGCGTTGGTCTTGGATTTGCAATTGCGGCCGCTTTGGCTGAACCAGACAAACGAGTTATTGCTGTTGAAGGTGATTCAGCATTTGGGTTTTCAGGAATGGAAGTAGATACTGCTTGTAGATACGATCTTCCGATTATATTTATTATTTTTAATAATGGAGGCATTGGTAGTGGATTTGACAACAAGAGAGATAAAAAAGGTGAAGAAAATGTAAGCGCGCTTTCTCACACTGCTCATTATGAAACAATGGCTGAGGCATTTGGCGGTGATGGTTACTTTGCGCAAAATATGGATGAATTTCGAGATGCTCTATCAACAGCACTATCAAAGAGCAACACTTCTGTCATCAATGTTATAATTGACCCAATGGCAGATAGGAAGAAGCAAGAGTTTGCCTGGAATAGAAGAGATAAGATGGACTAGCTGTAATTTAGGGGATTTCATGAATATTAAAAATGCACAAACTGTAAAGCAGAAATTATTAAATAAAGAGCTTCTATCTATGCCTGGTATATTTGATATGATTTCTGCAAAGATTGCAGATCAGTTTGATTTTGATTGCCTATATATGACTGGTTATGGAGCTGTTTCCTCTTTACTTGGACTCCCTGATGCTGGATTGGCAACTTATACTGATATGGTAGGCAGAGTGAAACAGATTACAACTATTACAAACACACCATTAATAGCTGATGCAGATACTGGATATGGTGGGTTACTAAATGTAGAGCATACCGTGAGAGGATATGAGGATGCTGGTGCAATTGGATTACAATTAGAAGATCAAGAATTTCCTAAAAAATGCGGTCATGTCGATGCAAAAAGACCAATTATTGATTTAGATGATGCAGTAAATAAAATTAAGGTTGCTGCTGCTAGTAGATCAACTGATGACTTTTTAATTGTTGCAAGAACTGATGCATATTCTGATTATGGATTTAAAGAAGCATTACGTAGAGCTTCTGCATATGATAAAGCAGGTGCTGACATATTATTTATTGAAGGCCCAGAATCGATAGATGAAATGAAAGAGATTACTAGGAGCTTCGATAAACCAATTTTAGTTAATATGGCTGATGGTGGGAGAACTCCAATTTTGTCTGCAAGTGAGTTACAAGAAATTGGATTTGCAGCAGCTATTTTCCCAGCTACCGGATTTTTAGCGGCTGGTGAGGCTTTACGTCAATCATATCAATATTTATTTGAAAATAAAACGAGCAAAGGTATTGATGTACCAATGCATGATTTTAAAGAATTTAGCAATTTAATGGGATTCGATCATGTTGCAGAATTTGAAAAGAAATGGGCAAGTGATTAGTACTCTTCGAAAAGTAGTCCTATCCCGTCGATGCGATCGTTAATTCCTAATCCACGTAATGTGTACCATGCATTAGCTACGTTAATCGGAATGACTGGTATGCCAATTTGTTTTTCAAACGTTGGAAAAATATCTGCAGTCGAAAGATTTGTTCCAACTTGAACAACAGCATCAGTCTTTGTCAGGTCTATAGTTTCTAAAGCTTGGAAAATATCTGCTCTTGGTGTGTGAGCAATAGAGGTTGCTGTATCACATCGTAGCCCTATGATATCAACAATATTATATCCAACATCTTTAAAGAACATGTCTACATTTTCATCACCTACAGGTTGATAGGGTGTAATAACTGTAATATTTTTTGCATTAAGTTTTTGTAATGCAGCATCACATGCCTCTGCACCAGTGAATAACGGTAAGTCTCCAATTTGTGCTTTTGTATTTTTAATGAATTCTTCATTACCTTCAATCCCACCCCAGAATGTTTCAGCGCTCATGCCCATCATGATTGCTGTTGGCTCACAAGTAAGTATGTCTCGAACTGATACAGGTATTTCCTGACGAATCAATTCTAGGAAGTTAATGAATGCATCATCAGATTGTAAGTTTGGTGCCTCAACAAAAAATCTACCAGGGTGCCATGTTACTCCAGGAATATTGATTTTTTGTAGATCGTATTCTACTGCTGTATTTGTGGAAGGAATAATTACGCCAATACGCGCACGACTACCAATGTAATCTTCCATCTCTACTCCTGAATAAGGACTAACCATAATAAACTCCTTAATAATAACTGATTACATTATATCATTTTTGCTCTATAAATTTTGTAGATATTCTATTGTATCTTTTTTCAAAACTACATCTGCGTATTTGCTATTCATCTCAAATAGACTTAATTCATGTGATTCAAGGCTTCTATCGCCAACGCAATCAGCAACTATGATGGGTCGTAAATTAAGACTAATGCAATCTACAGCACTTGCTCGAACACAGCCTGAAGTAGTGCAACCTGTCATGATGACGGTATCGATATTATCTTGGATTAATAGCTCGTGTAAGTTTGTTTGAAAAAATGCTGAGGCTTGTTTTTTTTCAATAATTGTTTCATTCTGTAGAGGCTGCAAGCTATCAACAATATCACTCAAATATGAATCAGACGTACTATCTAAAAGTGCAGGTGCTTTTTTTGCAAAAAGGAGGTTTTGGTCTGCTGTAGGGTCTAAAACCACTTTTGTAAAAATAATAGGTAATAATTTTTTTCTAGAAATTTTAAGTAGGTCTTTAGTATTTTCTATTGCATTCAGAATATTACCACCACCCAGTATGTCTGGATCCGCAAAACTGATAGTAAAATCAATGACTAGTAAGCAAGGAGATTTTCCAAAACCTAATTGGTTACCAAAGTTTTGTTTTTCAAAAATTTCTCTATTCATAACACCCTGATTATTTTATTTCTGCAGCCCTTTTAAGTGCATTAAACATCGAAGACTCTAATAAGTAAGCTTTTGTTTTTTCTGGATCATTAATAATATTTAGCCATTCTGCATTTCGGTCTTCTTGATCAGATGATTTTGATGCCATGAGCATCTTTCTGTTACGTTCGGTACTTTTTTGTACATATTCAATTGCAATTGTTTTACGTTGTCTTTCATATAGATCAAAAAGATCTTCTTGGTTATTTTTTGTACTATCCAGAATTTTGTCAACCAAGTTCCATGCATCATGAATGCCACCATTCATTCCCATGCCTCCTAAAGGATTATTAATATGAGCTGCATCACCCGCAAGAAATATATTACCTACTCGATATCGAGCAGCAACTCTTTGATGTACGCGATATATAGACTTATGTAATATTTCATATTCTTTATCATGCGAAAGTAATTTTTGTAGTTGTTGGTTTGCGGCAACATCTGACATTAACTCATCATCAGATCGATCCTCATACATAGGAAATAGTACTCTCCAATATGCTTTGTTACGTAATAACACTAACCATTCTGATGGATCGCTTACATAGTTAATTTCACTGAGATTTTCGAGATGATCCTCGAAATGAAAAGGAGTTGTAATAACCCAAAATTTTTCAGGAATTGTAAATCCTTCAAATTCAATAGCTAATGATTTACGTATTGCACTATCAGCTCCATCTGAAGCGATGAGAAAATTGCCTTCTAGGGTTTGTTCACCATCTGGGCCCCAGGTCAGCACTTTAATGGAATCTCCATCTTGACGCGCTCCAATGACTTGATGTTCAAATAAAACTTCTACATTAGCAAAATTGATGAGCTTTGCATATATTTTTTCAACAAGTTGCCATTGTTCAATTTGTACACGAAATGGGAACGGGGTGATATCACTAAGTATTGATAAATCAAAGATAGCTATAGGTCCTTTTGCTCTATCTCGGAATTGCCAATATGGTGCTACGAGTCCGTCTTGAATTAATTCTTTAGCCATACCTAGTTCATCAAGCATTTCAAGCGTTGGGGGATGAAACGTGGAAGCACGTAGATCTTTTGGAAAAACCTTACCAGCTTCTAAAACTGTAACTTGTACTCCACTTTTAGCAAGTTTTAAGGCAGCAACCATTCCAACTGGGCCAGCTCCTGCAATGATGACATTTTTATTTTTCATATAAAGCTACTTTTGCATATTTATAATTTGCTTATTTTATAATAGTTTAATTATAGGCTATTATTTTATCTATAGTATGTATAATTGTTTAACGAAAGGATGATAAATGAGTTATATTTATTCACCTATTGCAGACAGAAAACCGCTAGTACTACCTGAGAATAATTCACTTGCATTAATTATTACTTTTAATTTAGAGCATTGGGATATGACAAAAGATACAGATGAACCATATTATGCTGGAGGTCCACCTGTTATTCCTGATTCTTTGCCTGGACGTGTATTTGATGTTCCTAACTTTAGCTGGAGAGAGTATGGGCAACGTGTGGGAATTTGGCGGATGATTGATGTTATGGATGAACTAGGTGCACCTGCTAGTTGCACAATGAATGCTAAAACAGGCCTTGTAAGGCGACAAATGATTGACGCTGCCAATGATCGTAATTGGGAATTAGTTGCTCATAATTACGAACAGGGAGATTTATTACCAAATTATTATAATGACATTGAAGCAGAGCGTAAATTAATTCAAGAAACTCTTAGGGTTTACAATGATGTTGTGGGCAGGCCTGCAAAAGGCTGGCTTTCATCTTCATTACGTAGTACTGAGAACACTCCAGATATTCTTGCAGAAGAAGGCCTCTTGTTTTTAACTGATTACATGAATGACGATCAGCCTTACTTAATGCAAACTAATACAAATCCACTTGTTAGCATCCCATACTCTGTAGAGATGAATGATTTTACTTTATTTCATAGAAGAGGCATGACGACATCTCAAGTACTGGAGTCTTATATAGAGCAGTTTGATGTTTTACTTGCAGAAGGTGCGCAATCAGGCCGGATAATGAATCTAGGCTTGCATCCACATATTTCCGGTCATCCATACAGAATCCGTGCACTCCGTGAATTTATTCGATATGTACAACAAGCTAAAGGAGTATGGTGGGCTACTAGAGAAGAAATTGCTGAATGGTATATTGATATAGCCCAAGATCATTTTGAACAATAATATGATTGTAATAAAACATGGCAGTTGAAATATTCTCAGATCCAGCACGTGCAGTTTCAATTGTACAAAACGATTCATCAATTATGTTTGGTGGATTCGTATCAGCTGGTTCACCAAGTAATTTAATTATGGCTTTACATAATAGCGGACAAAGCAACTTAACTCTTATGGCAAATAATATTGGATTAGGTGACAAGCTTGACTTGCTTTGTGAAAGCAGGCAAGTTTCTAAAGTCATTGCAACTTTTGCTATACGTGCTTCTGGTGGTAGGCAGAGTAACTTTGAGCAACAGTATCATAAAGGGGAAGTGGGACTAGAACTTGTACCTCAAGGTACTTTTGCAGAGCGTATTCGTGCTGGCGGAGCGGGCATCGGTGGGTTTTTAACACCTACGGGAGTAGGGACAATGGTAGCAGAAGGTAAAGAGATAATGCACGTAAAAGGAAAAGAATACCTCCTAGAGCTTCCACTGCGTGCTGATTATGCATTTATTAAAGCTTACAAGGCTGACACGCAAGGTAACTTAGTTTATCGAGGTGCTAGTAAAAATTTCAATGAATTGATGGCGACTGCAGCTGATTGCGTTATAGCAGAAGTTGAACAGATTGTTGAAGTAGGTTCATTACGACCATCACAAATTCATACCCCAGGTATTTTTGTTGATAGAGTTGTTCAATGTGACCCAGTTGAAATAAGGTGGGAATAATGGCAGATGGACTTTCAAGAGAATTAATTGCCTTACGTGCTTCGAGAGAATTAAGTGACGGCATGATTGTTAATTTAGGTATTGGATTGCCTACGTTAGTGTCTAATTTTATTGATGGTCTTGATATAACACTACAATCAGAAAATGGCATTTTAGGTTATGGCAATATCCTAGAAGATGATTTCGAACCTGATTTTATTAATGCTGGCGGACAACCTGTTGAAATATTGCCAGGTGCTTCATTTTTTAATAGTGCTGAATCTTTTGGAATGATACGAGGAGGGCATATTGATGTTGCAATTCTAGGAGGATTGCAGGTATCATCAATTGGTGATTTAGCTAATTGGTATGTTCCAGAGCGAGGAGGAGGTAGTATTGGAGGCGCAATGGATTTAGCAGTAGGTGCTAAAAAATTAATTATTACAATGGCGCATATTACAAAAGATGGTGCTCCAAGAATTATGAATGAATGTTCTTATCCACTGACAGCAGAAAAATGTGTAGACTTAATAGTGACTGATCTTGCAGTTATTCAGTGTCAAGACCAGCAGTTAACTTTAGTGGAAACAGCGCCAGGCATTTCAGTCGATGAAATTATTAATCTAACTGCTGCAGAATTAATTATTGATAGCAATGTTAAAGAAATGAGTTTATAACTATGAGTGATGAACGACAACAGCCAGTTTTATTAGAAAGTGTTCGAACACCAATTGGAACATTTGGTGGTTCATTAAGTACCGTTCCTGCAGCTGATTTAGCTGCTCTTGTTTTACGTGAAGCAGCACATCGTTCAAAGATTGAGATGGATAGTATTGATCAGGTTATCTTAGGGTGCGTTGGTCAAGTAGCAGAAGATGGGTATATTGCTAGACATGCAGCTATTAAAGCGGGAGCTAATATCAATTCTACTGCATATGCTGTCAACAGAATATGTGGTTCAGGCTTGGAAGCAATTAATACTGCAGCACGATGGATTGAGCTTGGTGAAGCACAGTATATTTTGGCTGGTGGTGTTGAAAATATGAGCCTCATGCCTTACTACATTAGAAAAGGGCGATATGGATATAAGTATGGTGATGGCGCACTCGAAGACGGTACATTAGATTTATTAACAGACCCATTTGAAGGGTATCCAATGGGAATAACTGCTGAAAATGTGGTTGATAGGTATAATATTTCTCGAGAACAACAAGATGAATTTGCTTTTTACTCACATGAAAGAGCACTTAGTGCACAAAAAAATCATTATTTTGATTCACAAATTGTTCAGGTTGATGTTGGAGGTAGAGATAATAAAATTTTTACAACTGATGAACATGTACGAGAAACAAGCATTGAAAAATTAAATCAATTACGACCGGCATTTAAGTCTGATGGCTCTGTAACTGCTGGAAATGCATCAGGAATTAATGATGGGGCAGCAGCAGTTGTCGTCACAACAGAGCAGAATGCAATTTCGCTACACGCAGAGACATATTTTAAATTAACTAGTAGGGCAGTTTGCGGTGTCGATCACTCAGTTATGGGGACAGGACCTATTCCTGCTGTGCGGCAGGTTTTAAGTCAAGCTGGACTTACAATAGATGACATTGATGTCATAGAATTAAATGAAGCTTTTGCTGCAATAGCATTAGCATGTGCATCCGATTTAAAAATTGATCTAAAAAAAATGAATCCAAATGGTGGAGCAATTGCGTTAGGTCATCCTATAGGGGCGACAGGTGTTATTTTAACTACAAAGATGATGCATGAACTGAATCGAATTAAAGGTAGGTTTGGTTTAGTTTCTTTATGTATTGGTGGAGGTCAAGGGATCGCTACTATTTTTGAACGCATATCTAAGGAGTAATTATGACTATTAGTCAATCACTTGCAGGGTTTGTTTATCAAATTGAATTCGCTAAGCTACCGCTAGAAGTAGTGGATAAAGTAAAAGCACTTCTGCTTCACGGAGTATTTATTGGACTTTCGAGTTTCAGTGAAGATGATGCTGTCTTAGCTGGAGAGTTATCTATAGCGATGGGTGAAACAAATGTAGGGAATGCTCATATCTTAGCAAATGGTGCTACAACTAATCGATTGAGTGCTGCCTATGCAAATTCTGTGCTCATTCATTTACGCGGGCAAGATGATTCATATCGTATGTTAACGCACCCTGGTTGTTGTATTTTACCAGCACTTTTTGCAGAATCTGAAAATCGTTCTATTTCAGGCATACGTTTTATTGAAGCACTTGTGGGGTCTTATGAAGTACACTGTCGTTTAAGTAAAGATACTGTTCCTTCAGCGCAGAATCAAGGATTTCGTTCCTCAGCTCTCTTTGGTATTTTTGGACCTGCTGTTGGTAGCGCTATGATTCACAGCTTAAATGACAGTCAAATTGCTAATACATTAGCGCTAGCAGTAAGCTTTGCTTCTGGTAATTTACAAACTAGCCACGAAGGCACTAAAGAGATGACTTTTCAAGAAGCAATTGCCACGCAAAATGGCATGATGGCAGCACGCATTGCTCAACTGGATGTTAATGGAGCAACAGAATGTTTTGAAGGTCCAGCAGGATTTTTTCGAATATTTGCTGGAATTGAAAATAATACATTAAATGGTAGTTTTACTGACGCAAATTCTTTTCAAAATAATGATGTTATTAATGCACTTGGTAATGAATGGCAATTATATGATGTAACAATGAAAATATATTCTGGAGCAGGATTTGTGCAGCCTGTTATTGAGGGATGCGCACAACTTGCAAAAGATTACGATATTTCACCAGACTCAATTAAGGCCATCAATATTCAAATGAATGAATGGGAAACGGTTTATCCTTCACCTAAATTCCCAAGACCTGACTGGGGTGGTACTGATGAATGGAAAAATGCTCATTTTGCTGCATCTGCTATCGTCAATAAAGGATATGCTTCAACGGGCAGACGCCTGTCCTATGGTGGAAGGTCTGCTTTTGAAGAACCAGCTGATGTTCAGAGATTAACAAAACTCGTACGTGTTACTAAAGCCAATAGACCACAGTATGGACCGATGATTGAAATTGTTCTTAACGATGATACCAAGCATTTCGTGGAGATGACTGGTGATGAATTTAAATGGGATTTTCAGACTGAAAAAAATAGGATTCAATCTGTTTATTCAGCGTTACCATTTGATTCAAACAATGCTGATCTAATTATTGATATGATTGAAAATTTAGAAAAGCTTGACGACATAGATAATTTAATATCACTTTTAATTCGTCGTTAATTAAGCAATAACGCCATCTTCTTTCATTTGATTAATTTCATCCCATGAGTAGCCTGCTTGCTCAAGATATAGTTCCGTGAAATTTCCTAATTCTGGCGGAGGTCCTGCGAGCTCAGTTGGTTTGCCACCAAATTGAATTGGACATCCAACAGTTGTAATTTCACCATAAAATGGATGATCAAGCGTGGTAATATATCCATTATCTTTTGCATGATCGTCATTTAATATGTCATCGTAATCTTGTACGCGAGCATAAATAATATCCTGCTCATCAAAGATATTACTAATGTCTTTATATGCATATTTTGCAAATTCAATTTCTAGTTGTGCGTTAATTTCATCTAATCCTGCTCGTCTTGTTTCATCATCAGGGAATTTATCTGAGACCTCTGGGATACCAAGGGCATGGCATAGTCGCTTAAATCTGAACATATCTACTGATCCAATGACAAAATAGTCATCTTGACATTCAAAGACTCGCCAAATACCATTTTTACTCGCTACAGGGTGTCCGGTTCCACCTCGACCACTTTTAATACCTGTCATTGCATAAGTTGTTAATTCCCATGTTTGTAAAGCAAGTTGACCTGCATATAGTGATACATCTACTTGTTCGCCTTCACCTGTTTTTTCTTTTTTTACTAATGCTGCTAAAATTCCTGAGCACAATAATATCGCTCCTGTTTGATCTGCTATTGATGCAGCAGCTGGAGTAGGTGGATGGCCTTCAAATCCAGTCTTGCCCATAATGCCTCCCATTGCTTGCCCCATAATATCCACGCCTGGTTTGCCTGCATATTTGCCTAGAGGGCCAAAACCTGTTGCATTTGCATATACGATGCTTGGATTAATCCTTTTTATAGATGCATAATCAAGGTCAAATTTATCCATGACGCCAGATCGAAAGTTATTTACTACTACATCAACTGTTTTAACTAATCTATGAATGATTTCTTTGCCACCAGGTTTTTTTAAATCAATCACAACACTACGTTTGCCTCTATTATGAGCAACAAAATAACCTAGAGGATATGCGCCAGGTTCACCTGGAGGAAAAATATGCCTACCACGTTCACCGCCAGGTGCTTCTATTTTAATAATCTCAGCACCCATGTCTGCTAATAACGTAGTACCGTATGGACCTTGTTGTGCCCAGGTAAAATCTAGAACCCTTACACCTTCTAATGGTTTTGACATTCATTGCTCCTTAATTTTTGCTTGATAAAAGTCCTGGTCCAAGAAAAAATCTTGGACCAGGGTAACAAATATGTTAAAGCCTCTATCAAAGATTATTTATAAACCTAGATAGAGGCGACACATTACACTAGATAACATGGATCACCTCCCTTTGTTGAATAATTTTTTGATATTTCTACAATAGCAATACATAAGATTTTTTGCAACTAGACTTTTTTGATAACATGAATGAGGTAGAATCTATTTATGACAAATCAATTAAAAATAATTCTTGGATTTGTTTTAACTGCGATTGGAACCTTGCTTGTTGCTAGGTTCTTGCTGAATTT
Source organism: Dehalococcoidia bacterium (assembly GCA_029246995.1). Classification (GTDB taxonomy): domain Bacteria; phylum Chloroflexota; class Dehalococcoidia; order UBA2979; family UBA2979. Next base: position 30,349 of record JAQWMB010000017.1, read on the forward strand.
TTTCTTTTCCAACAATACTATAAATACTAATGGAGGATTCATAAGCATGAATCCGTTTCTAGATGAACAGCCAGAGTTTCAAGCCTGTCTTGCTGAGGAAATTAACGCAAAAAGACTTGCAGAACTTAAGGATAATCAAAAGCCTACAAATGATGAATACGATGTTATTGATGATCCAAAGCGTGGTTATAAATTATATTTTATTGAATTAACTATTAAATGAAATTAATTATTACTGTGCTGCTCATGTGCAATATGTTGATCCTTAGTTGCAGTTCATCACAAGTAGCAACAAACATGTCTGACGTCGTATATTTACCTACTCATTATTCTCAAGAGATGGATCGTTGTGACCCTACTCATGTCGATCCAAAAATTGGGATGTGGTCAAGAAGCGGTGCACAACAGATTGTTGATGAAAATTTGACAGTATTTGATCCTGAAGTGATCTTTGGTGATGAAACAACTACGATGTATAGGACATTTTCTGCTGGAAGTTTAGAAATTACTAAATCACTAGCAGTTTTAAAAACATCAAAATTTAATACTATTGCATTGATTGCATTAATTACTGTTTCGTTAGTCTTTGTGTGTTTGCTTGCATTTGTAGGCTACAGTGCAATGATTTCATTAATCTTTGCAGTATTTATTGCTTCTTTAAGCTGCTTAATGCTTATTTCTTTTGGTCATGATGCTTCAGTTATGGAAGGTTATTTAGAGCCTGGGCTTGTTTCAAACTCATCTGAGAATCCTTTATTTTATACAAATAAGGTGAAATTTTATGATAATGGAAAGAATGGAGATGCTGTTAAAGGTGATGGCGTATATACAAAAACATGTATTAAATCAATTTATGACTTTGATTCTTATAATGAAAGCCTAACTGTGTATAGTGAATTACCATTGCGAATATTACATCCTAAATTACGCAATACATTATCTGTCCACCACCTAACTGAATCTGTGGCAATGACTGAGTATGGTTTTTTTATTGCGCTAGGTCCTGATTATATGGATGTATATCAAGATTCATCATACTTATCTTTTCCGGAATACTGTATGGCATGCCATACAGCCTTTGAGATAGCAGGTGATAAGTTTGATTTTTTTGTTGTTACTCCACGCAGTGGTGCGCCAGATTATGCATACTATATTCGTGTTCATGATGGTATAGGGGGTATTGGCTTGCCAGAAGAATGGCGTAGTCATGATTATCGATTTCCAGATGGAGATGCTCATGAAAAATTACAAGGTATTATTTATATGAATGATGTGATGAATTGGGCTCCTTTAAATCATGAATTGGGTCATTGGATAGGGCTTGGCTCACAAGATTACAATTTTCCTAGTAAAGAACTAGCTTGGAATTTTCCAGATGGCATACACCTACATAGCAATACTACTGCTGAATCATTACTCTCAACCCCTGTCTGGGATATGCAAGAATACTCATACTCATCGGGTATAGGCATGCAGCAACCAATATTATTAGATAATGGTAATGGAGAGACATTTTTTGCACGTCTAGCTGGTAACCCACAATCAGGTTTTTATTTAGAGCCTCGTCTGCCCAAATCTATTGTGTACGATGATATATTTTTGTATATGATGGGACTCCTTCCTGCAGAGCAAATTGACGATGAGTATTGGCAGGTTTCAGGCATGCAGCTTACTGATGATGTTGAATGCTTCTTTAATGATCGAGAATTTTTTCAAGATGTTTGTCAGGGGCCTTTTTTGCCAATAACTTATACTGAAGCAGTTAAATTCGATACGCAATTATTAATTAATCAATTCGGTAAAAGAGTTACGAGAGGCTCATCTGCGAGTGACACTTTTAACGTTGGATTTTTACACACTTCCCATAGACCATTTACTGAAGCAGAAATTATTTTTCGTAGTTTAGCTATTAAAGATTGGATTCGTACTGATAGCGTCTCTGAAACAGAGGTTATTGAAAATTACACTTGGCATCATGTAACTCAGGGGAAAGGGAAAATAGCTACAAATTTTATTGGCGATTTGCATAAAGATACTGCAGAATATGAAAAATGGTTAAATTATACTTATACAAATGGTAAGTTAATTAGAAAAGAGTAAGATATGCCACTTGAAGAATTATTAAAAAAATTAATGAATGGAAATGAGCGTTTTGTAAAACAGCATCCGCAAGATAGAAATATTGCTGAAGAAATTGCATCGACTGTTGATGATGTTAATGGATATGCCGTAGTGATCAGTTGCATGGATGCAAGAGTAACGCCTGAACTAATTTTTGATACTAAGATAGGAGATATCTTTGTTCTACGAGTCGGCGGTGGTGTGATCAATCAAGATATTGTTGATAGTATTGAAATCGCTCTCAATATGACCCAAGTGAAAGTAGTGATCATGCTAGGTCATACAAAATGCGGGGCTATTGTGAATGCGACAAAAAACAAAGGCAAAGAAGTCTCACAACTTATTGCTAAGGTTTTACCTGCTATTGATGCTGTGCCATCATCATTAGGTGAACCTTCATTGTCAAATATATCCTATCTTCGCAAAGCAGAAGAAATGCAAGTTAATTTGTCAGTACAGCAATTACGTGCATCTAGTAAAAAAATTGATAATTTAGTCAATGAGAACTCATTGATAATTGTAGGTGCTATGTACGATGTTGAAACTGGCAATGTTAAGGTTATATAAAATTACCAACTCAATTAATTATATAAAATAAGCAAAAAAATATCGCACTTGTGGAAAAATGCGATAGATAATAATATCACTTTTTTTTATTAAATTGCAACAGTTTGATGTGTATTTTTTATACTTTTTTATTAATTCTATAGTAAGCAAAGATGCTTATTCCAATAAGCAGAGTTGTTAAGATAGGAATTAAAAAAACAATATTATTCGTGTTTTTATTTATTTCTACTATTTCTTCATTTTTCTCATTTTGATTATGATATTCGAGAAGTTCAGTTGAGTTTTTTGCTTCCTTTTCTTTTGCTGGCTGTATGTTATTTATTGTTTGTTTATCTTCGAGTATCACATTGTTGATATTTGGTGCAATAAGGCAGTTTTTTCCATTTTTTTGTTGTACATCTCCGCCAATAACTATATTCCTATTTTCTTCTTTGTATCCTAGAGATAAAACAAAATAACCTGACGAACGAGCATGAACCTGTATACCTATCGTTTTCGTTTCTTCCAATTGGTTTGAATTGTATCTGAGAAAGCGAATATAATCTGTTTGAGAATAGGGCTCATAAAAACTTGTTCTAATAGTTGGCTCTAACATTTCTCCTAGCGAAGGAATTGTAATATATGGCAACTGTTCTTGAGGCATTGTATTTTCTGGAGCTTGATTTAATATCAACATACTGATATTCAATCTTTCGTTTGCAGGCAATCTCATATCTAGTGCAAACCTTTGATCAGAATTAGTGAAAGAAAAATATAAAGCGTGTGATACAGAACCATCACTAATAAAAACTGTTGGAGCAGAAGAATTATCTTCAATACATAAAGTAAAAGGCTGATGCGCAGATACAGTTTTTGGCATTGTAGCTACGAATACGACTATAAATGTGAAGAGAAATTTTCTAATAACTTACCCCTTGATGATTAAAATTATCATAAAGTAACTTACAAGCAATATGCATTATTTTTCTTTATAGTAGAGATGTTCTGAAAAGACAGGATCGGTCCTGTTGATCATGCTTTCCATTTTTACTTGCACTCGTTTTGCAAGACCTTTTGGATGTGTGAAAATATAAAATCGCTGGTTTTCAATACCTTCAAGCATAATATCTACTACATCATTTGCTTGTAGGACATCATCTTCATTTGGAAGATCTCCCTTAACAGTGAGATAATCTCTTGTTTGTACAAAGGTGGGGACGAGGACTGACACCTGTATTGCTGACTCATCCTTTTTTAATTCATGAAATAATAATTCTGATAAGCTCAGTACGGCAGATTTTGATGAAACATATGGGCTTTGTCCCCATTGAGTTCCCAGTGCAACTCCAGAACAGGTATTAATGATATAGCGTTTTTTATTTTCATTGAGCATCATTGGGACAAATGCTCGAATCATATTTGTAATACCCCAAAAATTTACATTGAATACCTGATGCCAGTTTTCACTGGAAATATCCCAGATACGACCTTTATGCGCTCCTATACCAGCATTATTACAAAGCATGTCGACAACACCAAATTGTATTTTTACTTCATTAGCAAATTGATTTACTGCATCTTCATTGGCTATATCTACTGTAAAAGGATGAAAATTATCAGGATGCTTGCTTGCTTGCTTAGTAGCTTGTAGAGCATCTTGATTAATATCAACTCCTATAACTTGCATGCCTTGAGTAATAAAACGATGTGCCATAGCCTGACCAATTCCGCTGGCAGCCCCTGTAATGCATGCAATTTTATTTTTTGTGTCTTTCATTGTATAAATTAGTATATCAATTTATTTAACGAGCTAGCCAATTTTGTGTATGATAGTTGTCATGGATACAATATTTAACATTCAAATTATACATGTCATCCAATTGCTTGTTGCTATTTTCTTGGCAACATGTTTGTTGCAATCAGGATTAGATAAGATAATTGATTTTCAAGGTAACAAAGAATATTTTTCAGAACATTTTTCAAACTCCCCACTACAAAAATTTGATTCATTATTATTAATTTCATTAACAATCTTGGAATTATCTGGAGGCCTATTAGCAATTTTAGGTATTATCCAATTTATTGTATCGGATAGTACTAATTTATTACGATACGCTTTTGCTTTACAAGCCTGCGTTTTTATTTGTTTATTTGCAGGACAACGACTTGCCAAAGATTATAATGGGGCGGCAATTCTTGTAAACTATTTTCTCTTAACGGTTCTTGCTTTGTTCACTTATTCGATTGGCTAGGCTGTGAAAAAATTTAAATGGCATGGCATCCCTGTTAACATACCTGACTCCCCTAAAGAGTGGATTTTTTTTGGAGTGATTGCGCTTATCGATCTCTTTTTAGTGCTTTACCTAATTGTATTTAAAGCTATAATGTAATCAAATTTGGAGAACCATATGTCCCAGAGGCAGATTAGAATATGATTCATTTTATTACTAGTAATCCGATTATATATTATCTATCTGCTACTATTATTGGCATGCTTATAGGCGTGCTTGTTGGTAAAATTTTTCTGGTTACAATATTGGTACTTTGCGCTGCTGTATTTTATGTACGACGTATTAGAAAACCAAAATTATGCCCTCAATGTAAAGAATTGCATTAATTATCATATTTCTATACAAATTCATTAAATTATTATATGATTGTCTTTAAATAAAATTCTTTATGGAGGTTTTAATGAATACTAAGATAACAGGATGGGTTCTGACGGTTGCGCCCATTGCTACTTTAGCTATGTGGTTTTTAACACCATTAGGTACAGAAACAGATAGAATGGCAAATTTAATGGCAGCAGCTGCTGATCCAGATGGAATGAAGATATTTGGGTTGCTATCCTTGGTCTTTTCAATCGCATATGTTTCTGCATTCTTGCATTGGGCAAATGATCTAAAGGCAGGTGCTTTAGGTGTTTTAGCCGTTGTAGGTTCTTTGCATCTTGTAGTAGGTCTTTCTGGTGCTTTAGCAGAAATAGCATTATTTGGTGCTGGTGCTAAGGCTGCATCTGCAGGAGCAGCTGGCATGGCGACTGGTATGACTTATTGGGCAGGTGGAATTGCATTTGGCTCAGCAGGTATAGGCTTGATGATGCTCGGTGTTGCAGTTATTGGTGTGGCCGCTTATTTACAAAAAGCTACTAATCCAATTGTCGCTATTGCATTAACTGTATCTGGCCTTTTAGGTGTATACGGTGCTGCATATGCATACGAGGAAGCGTTTATGACTATTCCTTATATAGCTGTTACTCTTTCGCATGTTGCGCTTGGTGTTACTTTGCTTCGAAAGTAGTAAAAACTTTTTAATTATTAATGGTTGCATTATTTATACATTTTGCAACCATTAAATTGCACCCATTAAATTAATTTTTCTAATTTTTATTTTATCTGCAGGATGATTTCTCTCTATTCTCTTCAATTAGCACATTTATATACAAATTCATAAAATTATTATATGATTGTTCTCTAAGTAAATTTCTTGATGGAGGTTTTTATGACAAATAGAAAAATTATAGGTTTAATTCTTTTGATTACAGCTCCTTTGTCCGTATTATGCTGGTTTATGACTCCGGTCACTAGTGCAGATCAGGCAGATACAATGGCAATGGTTATGGCTGCTGCAACAGATCCAGATGGCATGAAGATATGGGCATTAATTGCGATGGTCCTCACTATTTTTTATGTCACAGCATTCACACGATGGGCAAAGCATTTAGAATCAGAGTTTTTAGGTCCTTTAGCTTCAGTTGGCCGCTTGCATATGAAAGTCGGTGTTGCAGTTGCAATTGGTGAAGCTGTATTTATGGGTGTATCAGCGAAAGCTGCTTCAGCTGGCGCACCAATGATGGCTACAGCAGCAGAATACTGGGGTGCATCAATTGGTTTTGGTTCAGCAGGATTTGGAATTCTATTCCTTGGAGCTGCTGTGATCAGCATTGTTGCGTTAATACAAAAAGTCGGTAACAAAATTATTTTGGGTGGCTTAGCAATTGTTTCCTTGGTTGGAGTATATGGCTGTGCATTTGATTATTCAGGCGATATTATGATTGTTCCATACCTTGGTAGCGCGCTACTTTTAGCAGCGCATGGTGCTACATTATTTCGAGATTAATTTTATTATTTTAAAATTAAAAATGACTGCATGGATGAATATTTATGCAGTCATTTATGTTTGATAACTACCTTGTTTATTGATGAAACTGATGTACAATAAAAAAGCTATTCAAGCGGGAGTAGCTCAGTGGTAGAGCATCTGTTTTCCAAACAGATGGCCGTGGGTTCGATCCCCATCTCCCGCTCCAAAAAGTAACATAATGCAGTCTAATTAAACTGAGGAGTACAAAATGTACGGAACAATTTTTACATTAAAAGTTAAAAGTGGCCATGAAGAACCATTGTTGGATTTGTTTAAATCTTACGATCAAGATCGACCTATAGGTGGCCTAGCATGGTTTGTCTTAAATGCTGATTCAAAAGAAGAGTGGGTAGGCGTAGCAGTTTTTGCAAGCAAGGAAGAATACGTTGCAAATGCAGAGCGACCAGAACAACATGAGAATTTTGTGCAGATGATGGAACATCTTGAGTCTGAACCAGATTGGACAGATGGTGAATTTTTAATAGGGCAGACCTATTAAAAAATTTGGTTTCATATGTCTAGTTTCACTCTTTGTGGCTTGTTCTTCTAGTGAGCCACAAGTCTCGAAAACTAGCATGTGGTCCCACAGATAGTTTTTGGGTGAACTTTGCAGCAGAAACAGAGCAGGAATGGCTTGCAACACATGTCCTTGCAGAGAGCAAATTACGGTAAGCTATACTTTCAATTTTGCAGCAGCTTCAGTTCTCGTAAATAGAAGATCGTTCTCAGAAGACGAAGCTGCATCGAACTGATAGCCTGCTAGATTAAATTCACGAATATCCGAAATAGATGTAATTTTGTTTTTTATAATAAATTGACTCATAAGACCACGAGCTTTTTTGGCGTAAAAACTAATAATTTTTTTCTTTCCATTTTTTGTGTCTTTAAAAATTGGATTTATTATATGTCCTGAAAATTCAGAAGGATTAATAGCTTTAAAATATTCCATTGATGCTAAATTAATAATAATATTACTCTTTAATGCTTCTAAATCTTTTTCAATTATATTAAGAATGGAATTATCCCAATAATCATATAAATTACTACATTGTTCATGCTTCAGTCGTGTACCCATCTCAAGTCTGTATGGTTGCATCAAATCTAAAGGACGCAATAATCCATATAATCCAGATAGTATCCGTAAATGTTTTTGTGCAAAGTCGATATCTTTATTTTTGAAGCTTAATGCATCTAATCCTTCATATACATCACCTTGAAAGGCAAAAATAGCTTGCTTCGCATTGTTTAATGTAAAAGGTGTTTTCCACGATTGAAATCTCTCTGAATTCAAGGATGCAATTTTTGGGCTGACGCTCATTAAATTGGCTATATCACTAGAGCTTTTGTTTTGTAATGTTTTAATAAGTGCAGTAGATTTTTTTAACATTCTTGGAGTAGTAAATTCATCAGACATAGGTTTGTCCGTGAAGCTTAAAGTCTTTGAAGGGGAAAGCAATACAAGCATTATTAACCTTTGTTTTTACTTTAATACCAAATAAATGATGTGTCTAGTAGTAGGTCTGAACCAAGTGCAAAGCCGAAGCATATGCTAAGAGAACCAGCAGCTATTGAAATGACATTATTTGCAATCATTGATGAACGCCCATTTGCAGTAGTAAACGGTACAGCAATAATAATTGTCATAATAGCCATTGAAATCATAGTGCCAATAGAAAATATAACTAGAAATAATAAACCAGTCAAAAATGAGGGAGAGGATGGGAGCATTGCTATGATGACCGCTGCGCTTCCAGCTAATCCATGAACGATACCTATGGCAAATGATTTAACACGAAAAAAAGATTGAAAAAAGCCAAGCCTGGGGTGATTTACACTATAATGCGGATCCGATTTGTCTATAGATTTATGAGAATGTGAACCATGAATATGAGTATGCGATTGGCCATCATGTTGGTGGATATGGTTATGAAAATCATTTTTATATAGATTCCAAAAAACCTGTACACCTAATAGTATTAACATTAAGGCAACGCCGATTTCAAAATAACTGGCAATATCTTCATAAAAATCAATAAAAGATTCTTTGAGTAATAAGACGATAATACCCACTATTATTAGTGGAGTTGAGTGACCTATGCCCCAAGAAACTCCAACCCATAAACCTTGAACAACACTTTTATAATTTCTAGCAATTGTGGAAACTGCTACGACATGGTCGGCATCTGTTGAATGTCGTAATCCTAAAATTAATCCAATAATTAATGCTGAAAAAGGGCCTGATATCTCTAAGCTACTATGATCCATTACTGTATCCTTTTTAATAACTTAGTACTTAATTTGCTCTAAACTATATGAGAACGATTCCGAAATTATCATTTAATTAATATAACGTTAACTGTTAAAAATAATATACATTATTTAGATAAAACACATTGATAATTTGTTAGCTCTTTTGTATGTTTTTTATACAAGGAGAGGTGAGAAATGTCAATCATCACACTTACTGGCCATTTAGGTTCTATAGGTAATATACCTGCTATACTGGCTTCTCGACTGAATTATAGATTAATTGATCGCGAGTTGCTAATCCAGTCTGCTCAAATGATGGGTATGAGCGATCAAGACTTAGAGAAATTTGATGAGAGAACAAATGGATTAGGTGGTCCATTATCGAGATTTTTGAAAACTTTTATCGAAAAAAGTTCGATGGCAGGCATTGATCCAAGTGGGCTTGAAGCAACTTTTGCAAGTAGCTATGCTGATACTGCCCATGGATTTCAATCAGAAGATTTGCTATATATTGAAACTATGACAAAGGTTATGCAGGGATATGTTGATGAGGATAACGTTATTATTGTAGGTAGAGGTGGTCAGGCTATATTTAAAGATTCGCTTGATGCTTTTCACTTTAGAATTGTTTGCGATCCCGAGGAACGAATTAAAAGATTTGCTCAATCGGCATCAATTGATGAAAATGAAGCAAGAAAAAGAGTCTTGGAATCTGATAATCAACGAGAAATTTGGCATAAAAAATATTTTGGAATTGACTACAGAAGTCCGTATTTATATAACTTAGTAATTAATTCAGAATTTAGTACCGATGATAAAGTGGTATCAGTTATAGACAGTTTTATTAATTAGAATCTTGGTAAATAAATTCATTTGACAATTCCTTAATGTTTTTACATCCAACCAATTGCATTGATTGTTTGAATTCTTCTTGTAAAAAATTAATAACTTTTATACTGCCATCTATGCCTTCATCAGCTAACCCCCACACTATCGGTCTTCCTATCAAAACAGCATTTGCTCCAAGCGCAATAGCTTTTAGTATATCTGTTCCTCGCCTAATTCCTCCGTCTAGTATTATTGGCATTTTTTCTTTAACTATTGCTGCAATGGCTGGCAGAGCATCAATTGATGTAATTTCAGTATCTAATTGTCGACCACCATGGTTCGAAATAACAATGCCAGCGATTTTTGATTGTAAAGCTAGCTTAGCATCTTCAGGATGCAGGATGCCTTTTAAAATAATTGGTAGGTTGGTCTGTGAGGTTAACCAATGTATATCATCCCAACTAAGCTCGTTATTTAATTGTTCTTGAAAAAAAATCTCTAGAGAGGATGCAGATTTGTGTTCATCAAGCTGGGCAGCATCCATGTGCATTGCAAGATTTGCAATTGATAGGTGGCTAGGAAGATGAAACTGGTTTCTTATGTCTCTTTCTCGTTTACCTAAAATTGGAGCATCGACAGTAATTACTAATGCTTTATAGCCATGCTCTTCAGCTTTTCTTACAAGTTCTAAAGTGATTTCACGATTATTAAAAATATATAATTGGAACCACATGTTTGCTCCAGCAACACTTGCATCTTCAATGGTAGTATTACTTAATGTGCTCAGTATCATTGTTGTATTAGTTTTCTTTGCAGCATGGGCAGTCCCAAGCTCAGCATCTTTATGAGAAAGACCATGAAATGCGGTGGGTGCAATTAAGATAGGATAATCCATTTTTTGACCAAGTAATTCAATCGCAGTGTTTGGTTGTTTATTGCTAGCAAGCCTTCTTGGTACAAGTTGAATTTTTTTGTAAGATTCAACATTATTTCTCAGAGTAATTTCATCATTAGCTCCACTTGCAATATAATCAAATGCAGTTGCCTCTACTTTATGTTTGGCAATTGCTTCTAATTCATATAGGTTTAACCAACTCATATCCAACTACCTTCTTTTTCTTCCCATACTAACTGTACTAACATGCCTGCTGTATCTCTAGGATGCAAGAAGCACTCGAGATATTTTGCGCCATCTATCTTATTTTCATAAAATCCAAAAGGTTCTATATTATATGCCGCACATGCATCCATAGCTTGTTGCCAATTTTTAATGATAAACGTTATATGATGAGCGCCTTCACCTTTAGAGTTTATAAATTCTTTGATAAAAGATTTCTTGCCAATTGGGTTAAGTAACTCCCAATGTATTTCTTTAGTTTGGGTTTCTAAAACATTAGTCTGAAACTCATCGCTTGGTTTTCTAGGTCCTTGCATTATTGAATGATAACCAAATAATGATTGATATTTATCTAAAACCATTTTGCTGTCATTTATTGCCTGGGCAATATGATGTATTCTTTTAATGCCTAAATTTGGTTCATTAGATTGAAATATTGGCTCATCCAGGGCTGGATCATTCCATGCGTCTCCTTCAAACAGTTGAAACAAAATACCTGAACCGCCTCTTTTTGGATGTAGGTACACATTGTGATGGATACCATCATTAGTAACAATTGGTTCGATGTCATGATTATTGAGTTCATCGATTGCATGTTTTGCATCTGCAATTTGCATAGAAACGTGATGAATTCCAGGTCCATTATTTGCATTCAGAAAAGTAGTAAGGAATGAATTGTCGTTGTCTGGCACTAATAGCTCCCATCCAATCCTATCAGGGCCTGGAACATCAAAACCAACACCATAATAGCCTTCTTCACTATGCCATTCTGTTCGTATTTGAAATCCAAATAATCCTGTAAAGAGATCCGTTTCTCTTACTTTATTATTTGATGCTGTTGAAATATGGTCGAAATGAACAATTTTAATCATAATGAATAGTCAACTTTCTTCTTCAAGACTATAATATATGGTGTTAAACATAAATAGATATATTAGGAGATAATTATGGTAGCAAGGATAGATGGTGAAAAACGAGGTTTTGCTAACACTTCATTTGGCAATATTGAATATAGAGAACGAGGCGACGGTGCTCCATTGGTGATGCTACACCAAACACCTACTTCATCAATTAGATATTCTCCATGGATGCCAATGCTTTCAGATGATTTGCGATGTATTGCAATGACAACAATTGGATATGGTGAATCAGATAGACCTGAACAACCCTTTGATAATATCGGACAGTACGCAGATGCAGTTATTGCTTTTTTTGATGAATTAAATTTAGACAAGCCTAATTTATATGGTGGATGGACTGGTTCTCAAACAGCAATGGCAGTTGCAGCAAAATATCCTGAGAGAGTAAATAAGTTAATTTTGGAAGAACCATTTAATTGGGGGACACCAAAGAGAAGAGCAGTGCATCTTAAGCTCCATCATTTTTGGGAGCCTAAGGCTGACGGAAGTCATTTAATTGAACTATGGAAAAAATATGGTGGCGATGCTCCAGGTAAGGATCTGAAACAATTTTCTAGACTATTCCTTGATTATTTAAAAGTAAATGATAACGATGGTGCTGAAACAATTTATGAAGATATGGGATGGGAAGGTGCTGGACCAAATGCCATGACTTTGTATGACACTTGGGAAGATGTAACTAATATTCAGTCTGATACTTTAGTGATTCATGGTACTACCAGTGAACTTGGCCGATCACATGAAAAGTTTTTAGAGCTGATACCAAATTCAACGGGAGTGAAGCTACCTTCTGATGGTAACTTTGATATTGGAATGGCACCTGAACTATGGGCAAAAGAAGTATTAGCTTTTTTAAAATGATTTAAACTTCTTCTGGTAGGCAAATAGTGAGCACTTGACCGTATTTTTTTGATTTTTGTATGATGTTAATCAGTATTAATGTTTTTTTATTCATTGAATAACTGAACGTACCCCAGTTCGTTACACCACCTTCCATGCCAATAATTGCGCTGTAGGCAAGCTGGTAAAGCCTGTTATCAAGTTCCTCTAGGTCGCTAGTTGCAATATGTTTATTAAATAATTCATTTGTGATAAATAGACGATAATTAATATTCCTTTCAAATAACAAATCTCCAGCAATAGAATTTTGTAAATCAATATAGAGTTGTTTTTCTAATGCTAGATCAAAGGAGTGCTGATACACTCCATTACTGTCATGATTGCCTACTATGAGAAATCTCCAGCATTAAATGAATCAAATGCTTCTTGCATACCTTTCTCTCTCATATATTTCGTCATTTTTAGAACTGGATTAGAAAAATGTAACATTGCATCAAATTCTGCACCTGCTCGAATTGCATGCCTAAATCCTTGAGCATCCATTGTTCTATTATTTGCAAGTTTTTTTATTTTTAAAATTTTGCTTGGCACTTTAGCTATGTTAGTTGCCATTGTTTTAACAGTTTCTTCAAGTTGATCTGCTGGTACAGAACGATTGGCATAGCCCCATTCTGCAGCAGTTTCTCCCGATATCTTACTTCCTACAGTAAAAGACAGTTCTTTTGCTCTCTTTGGACCAATAAGCCAGCTCCACATAGGGCTGATGTATCCACCACCAACTGGTATAGAGGGAAAACCAATTTTTGCATCATCTGCAACTACGGTCATGTCACACATAACAGCCATTTGAGTTGCAATACCAAGACAATAGCCATGTATTTGAGCAATTATCGGCTTTGGAAAATCAAATATTCGTAAATATCTATCAATAGAATCTGTCAATTTTTGATGGTCATCAAGTACATCTTCATTTTCCCATCCTTCTTCTTTTGGCTGCTGAAAATCATTACCGGCTGAAAATGCCCTACCATTTCCTCGAAGGATTATTACTCTTGTTTCTTTATCGTTTTTAGCTGCGACCATTGCATCATCAAGCTCTTGCAAAGATTGCCTACTAAATGAATTTAATACTTCAGGGCGATTTAATGTAATATAACCAATGCGTCCTTCAGGTTCATAAATGACTACATCAGTTTCATTTTCTGGTACAGGATAAGAATCCATATTTTACTCCATTACTC
>JAQWMB010000002.1 GCA_029246995.1 Dehalococcoidia bacterium
GCTAACAATTTCTTCACCACTATAATTACTTGAACCTTCCTTAAGTAAATTAGCAACAAATGAAGTAAGCCACTGCTGTTCAATTTTAGATTCCGTAATTGCTCCAAGATTAGTAATAAATTGCATACTAACCACTGGCAAATTACCAAATGGCATCATAGATACCTGGATGCCACTATCAAGAACAAAATCCTCAATATCTAGTAATTTTAGATCAGATATATCATTCTTATAGTTCAACATAAATGCTTTAAACTCCTGGCTTAACAAATAATATATTTCTTGATTTCTTTTGAAGATATTGTCCCATAGTATCTAAAATCTTTTCAGCATCAATAGAATAAAATCTTTCTTGAAGTTGGTTAATTAAAAAAGGGTCATTATCAAAAAAAGTAAAACTAGCAAGCATCTCTGCTAAACCAATGCCCTTATAAGGACCTCTTTGAAGTAAATGATAAAAAGCTGCATCCAGCTTTGTTTGAGCAACTGGTAAGCATGCATTAATATTATCTATATTCATAAAATTTTCGATGGCATTATCAACAATACTAGTAATCTTACTTGCATCGCCGATATGATCATGAATCATAGAAAAATGCCATAACATTGGATCGACTGAAGTAAACATATTACCTTCAAAAGTAATTCCTCCAAAGACCTCATCGGTCATTGCTTTGTCTCTAACTAAAATATTACGTAAATAACTATCTTCACCTTGGATAAGCATCTGATCAAATAAACCAAAAGCAAAAAATTCATCTGACATGCGCTCAGGCATATGATAAGCAAAGCAAACCGCTGGCTTGGGTGCTAAAGGATCAGTTTTGTAAAACTTCTGTTCCTTTTTTTGAATTTTTTCAGATAAATCTAAAATATCTGCTGAAGCTTTATGAGGTATCTCAGAAAATAACGACTCGACTTTTTTTATAACTTTATCAGGATTAACATCACCAACAATCACAATTGTTGCATTTCCTGGATGATAATATTGTTTATAAAATTCTTTAACATCATTTAAACTTGCTGCGTTTAAATCTTGCATATCGCCATAACCATTATGATAATTATGCCAATTTTTAAATGCCTTTTCAGACATATCAATCCAAGGAAATCCTCCATAAGGTCGATTCAAAACATTTACTTTAATTTCATTTTTTACAACATCTCTTTGATTATTAAGTTCATTTTCAGTTATGACTGGATTAATCATTCTTTCAAATTCAATCCACAGAGCTAAATCAACTGCTTCTGAAGGAAGAGTTTCAAAATAATTTGTAAAATCTGGTTGCGTAGTTCCATTGACAATACCACCAGTTTCTTCAATTAATTTAATAAATCTATTTTTAGGAATATTTTCCGTTCCTTGAAACATCAAATGCTCAAATAAATGAGCAAAGCCAGTACGTCCTTTTGTCTCACTTCTAAATCCTACTTGATAAAAAACTGCGACAGTTGCAATAGGCGCACTCCGATCTTCAGAAACAACAACTCTGAGACCATTTTTTAATCTTGAAAATGTTATAGGCAGATTGATATTATTTTTTTGCATACATGCATGCTACTAAAACAAAATCTATGAAGAAATAGATGAAATCAATTATTCAGGAAATTAAGTAAAATTTGTGAAAAATTTTCTGGGTCTTGTTCTGCAACAAAATCAGTAGCATTATCAATATATTTGACTGAAGCACCTGGTAGAAGTTGAACTGCCCGTTCATGCATAAAAGCAATTCTATCATTCGCACCTGCAACTAGCAAAATTGGCATAATGGTTAAATCAGTGAATGAAGCAATACGTACAGGCAAATCATATCTCCATATAGCTCGATATGATGCTGCAAAATCAGGACCACAGTCTAAAAAGTCCTTCAAATTATTTGTAGCAAGTTCGGCATCAATCCAAGGATATTCATTATGGATCCTATCCCAAATCCATTTAAAATGGCTTCCATCGTCTAATACTTCATAAGGAGGTGCAAAGTCCGCTAATCGTTGCTCTCGTTCTTCAGGCGTATAAACAGGCATTCCATGCAAAATAAGTTTTTTTATTCGCTCTGGTTGCATTAAGGATGCTTCAAGAGCAAAAATTGTCCCAGTTGCTCGACCAAACAAATAAAATTGATCTTGTTTTAGTCTATCAGCACATTCAAAAACTAAATTTGCATAATTACTTACTTCCCAATCGATTGGCAATTTATCAGAATTGCCAAAACCAGGAGTATCAATTGCAATAACTTGAAAACTTTTACCTAAATATGGTAAAAGTTTTTCATAATTCCTAGAAGATAGCGGTGATTGATGCATCATAATCAAAAGAGGTAAATCATCGCCCAAATTAATAGATCTATAATGTAATTGACCCCAATCAAAATCAAAATAACCTCGCTTTGTCATTAACATCTCCTCAATTAAAAGAAGTAAAAACTTATCTAACTTCTTACAGCTTATGCATTATACATGCATAAGATATGAAAAACTACTTTTTAAACTGACTAATAGATGTATTAGTGAATACAATCTACTATTATGTTATTTAGCAAATTACTATTTAGTAAATCAAGAATAATAGCCATACGATAATTAATTATGAAAAATAATCACACAGACAACCTTTCAATAAATACTATTAAAACTCTTGCAATAGATGCAGTTCAAAAAGCAAATTCCGGCCATCCTGGTGCTCCAATGGGCGCAGCCCCAATGGCTTATGCTTTATGGACTAATCACCTTAAACATAATCCTAATAATCCAAACTGGATAAATAGAGATCGTTTTGTGCTTTCTCCTGGTCATGCTTCCATGCTTCTTTACTCTCTTCTATTTTTATCTGGATATGAATTATCAATTGAAGATATAAAAAAATTTAGACAATTTGATAGTAAAACACCTGGTCATCCAGAATATGGTGTTACTCCTGGAGTTGAATTAACCACAGGACCGCTAGGTGCAGGATTTGCCATGGGTATTGGAATGGCAATTGCTGAATCATATTTATCAAAAAATATTAACCAAAAAAATATAAGCATTATTGACCATTTTACTTTTGGTATCGTTAGTGATGGCGACTTGATGGAAGGAGTTGCATCAGAAGCTGCTTCATTAGCAGGAACACTGCAGCTTGGCAAAATTATTTACCTCTATGATGATAACAAAATATCTATTGAAGGTAGCACTGAACTTGCATTTACAGAAAAGGTTAACGAACGTTTTAAAGCATACAATTGGCAAGTAATTGAAATTGAAGATGGGACAAATATCAATGAAATTTCTGATGCAATAGATAATGCCAAAGCTGAAAATACAAAACCATCTTTGATTATTGTTCCAACAATTATTGCTGATGGCAGCCCAAATAAGGGTGGAACAGCAGATTCACATGGAGCAGCGCTTGGCAGTGATGAAGTTGCATTAACTAAACAAAATATAGGCTGGGATTCTAAAGAGAATTTTTTTGTACCTGAAGAAGTATTGCAACATTTTGCAAAAATTCAAGAAAATGGTATCCAAGCTGAAAAATTATGGAACACAAATCTAAAAGAATTTCATAAAAAATATCCTGAAGTTTACGAGCAATGGTCTTTACTTTTTGATAACAAGACATCAAAAGATTGGCTCATAGAAACACCTGATTATGAAATTAATTCTGAGCTAGCAACACGAGCCGCATCTGGTGATTTTTTAAATTATATTTCAAAATATTTACCTAATTTAATTGGAGGTTCTGCTGATTTAGGCCCATCCAATAATACCAAGTTAAAAGACAAAAACGACTACTCAGCATCCTCATATGATGGTAGCAATATGCATTTTGGGGTTAGAGAGCACGCAATGGGTAATATTATAAATGGAATTTATTTGCATGGAGGCTTACATGCCTATGCAGGAACATTCTTAGTGTTTTCTGATTACATGAAACCGGCAATAAGATTAGCCGCAATACAAAATTTACCTGCTAAATTTATTTTTACCCACGATAGCATTGGCTTAGGTGAAGACGGACCTACCCATCAACCAATAGAACATATTGCATCATTGAGGGCAATCCCTCGCCTTGATGTTTATAGGCCAGCAGATGCGAACGAAACGATCGCTTGTTGGAAATCTATTTTTATGAGAAACAAACCATCTGCCATTCTACTAACAAGGCAGAAAGTAAAAGTTGTCACTACAAAAAAACAAGCGGAGTCTGGCGTTTCTCAAGGCGCATATGCAATTTTAGATTATAAAGAAGAACCAGATGCACTCATATTAGCATCAGGTTCTGAAGTAGAATTAGCTATTGATGCTAGTCAATCTTTAATTGAAAAAGGCATCAAAGCAAGAGTTATCAGCATGCCATGTTGGGAAATTTTTGAAGAACAATCATTGGAATACAAACAATCAATTATGCCCGACAATATTAAAGCAAGAGTAGCCATAGAAGCTGGTTCTAATTTTGGTTGGCATAAATATGTTCAAGATAGTAAAAACATAATCTCTATGAATGATTTTGGTGCATCTGCACCAGCTGATGAATTATTTACTCATTTTGGCTTTACAAAAGATAATATAATGAAAAAAATATTATCATTACTAAATAAAAGTTAATAAGGAACTCCATTGGATAAACAAGTTATCTCAAAGTCTGGTCAAAGCTTTTGGTTGGATTATATTGATAGAGAATTGATTAACTCAGGCACACTTTCTAAGTATATTAACGAGTTTGGACTAAAAGGACTGACCTCAAATCCAAGCATTTTTCTACAAGCAATAACGAAAACTGATTACTACAATAAAGAATTGCAAAATTTAAAAACAAAAAAAATTTCTGATGCTTATAGTGGATTCTTAGAAATAGCTATTCAAGACATACAACAGGCTGCTGCTTTATTTACTCCTATTTATGAATTAACAAATAAACAAGATGGTTATGTATCCATTGAACTACCCCCAAATATTGCAAATAATGTGGAGGAATCAATCAAAGAAGCAAAAAATATTTTTTATAGAATAAATATGCCTAACATTATGATCAAAGTTCCTGGCACAGATAGTGGTATTAAAATATTTTCAGAACTAATTTATTTAGGAATTAATGTCAATGTGACATTATTATTTGATTGTGGAATATACCGAAAATTTGCTGATGCATATGTTGTGGCACTAAAAAAACGAAGTGATAATGGTCAATCTATTAACCATGTAGCCAGCGTAGCATCGTTCTTTGTTTCTAGAATTGATGCAACTATAGATCCAATGCATAATATAAAAGAATTGAAAGGCAAAATAGCTGTTGCAAACGCAACGAAAGCGTATAAACAATTTTTAGAAGTTTTTTCTGGCGATGTATGGGAATCATTAAAATCTCAAGGAGCAATGGCACAAAGACCATTATGGGCTTCAACAAGTACAAAAAATCCAGCTTACTCAGATATTTTATATGTACAAGAACTCTTTGCGGATCAAACTGTTAATACGCTACCTGAAAAAACATTACTAGCATTTTTTGATCATGGTAAAACACCTACTAATATAGATAATCAGAAAATCAAAGAAGCCGAGCAGGTATTAGAAAAGCTAGAAAATTCTAATATTGAACTTAATCAAGTTACTGCCAAATTACTTCATGATGGGTTAGAAGCATTTCAAAATGATTTTAATGCATTGATGTTAAGTATTGAAGAATATATAGAATGAACTAAGCCAGGCATGTAATGGATTACAACAATAAAGCTAAAGAAACCATAGCTGAAATATCAGAGAAATCATTGATAAGCGACTTTACGCTATCTAAAAATGATCTTCAATCGATATGGGGCTATGACGAAGCAGGCAAATATTTAGGTTGGCTTGATGCTCCTAATAATAAAAACATCATAACTGAAATTAAAGATTTTATTTCTCAAGAAAATATTAATTTATTTAAAAATTTAATTTTTTTAGGTATTGGTGGCGCAACAATTACAGCTGAAGTCTTGATGGAAATGCTCCCTAATAAAGATAAAAAACAAATTAAGATCCTTGATACTATTGAACCAAGCGAATTAAATAATATAGCCAATAATATAGAAGCAAGTTCAACTCTATTTATAATAATCAGTAAATCCGGAAATACGATCGAAACACTCTCACAGCTTTCTTTTTTTTGGAACTATTTCCCTTTTCCAAAACAATACATTGCTATTACTGAAGAAAATTCAAAATTAGATCAATTTGGTATAAAAAATAATTTTTTGAAAATTTTTAATACTCCAAAAAATATTGGTGGTAGATTTGCTTCTTTGTCATATTTTGGACTTATCCCTGCCATATTATTTGGGATAGATATTGAAAGATTTCTTAACGTTACAAAAAAAATAAAAAAGCAGTATACATTAAATCAACAAAACAATGATGCTTCAAAATTAGGAGCTCTTATTGGTAGGGCAATGCAGAAAAATATTCAAAATATGATTATCGTAGTGCCAACTCAATTAGAATATTTCGCTAAATGGATTGAGCAACTTGTAGCAGAATCATTAGGTAAAAATGAATTAGGAATTACGCCAGTAATTTATTTTGAAGAAGATGCCATAAATATAACTACTGAAAATGCAATAGTTATTGATTATTCAAAAGATCAAAAGTATGAATATAGTTGCCCAGCTATTAAAATGGATATTAAAGACATCAATACAATAAGTGCTGAGTTTTATATGTGGCAAGTTGCAGTAGCATATAGCGGCCAACTTCTAAAAATCAACCCTTTTGACCAACCTGATGTAGAAATTGTTAAGATCACTAAAAATAATGTTACAAGCAACCAAGAAAGTAAAATAAAAATTAGATTAACAAATAATTTTTTTAATCAAGCAAAACTACATAAAGGCTGCATACATATTTTATCTTTTGGTACTAAAAATATTGACTACGTTAATCAATTACATTATTTTAAAAATAAAATAACATTTACGTATAATATCCAAGTTACTCTGCAATTTGGACCTCGTTATCTACATTCAGTTGGACAACTCCATAAAGGAGGTAGGGCAAACAGCAGCTTTATAATCATCAATAACATTCAAGAATTTGACACAAAAGTTCCAGATACTAATTTTACTTTCAATCAAATGATTAGGGCGCAAATGAATATTGATACATACCATTTATATAAACAAAAAAAAGATATAGCTATGCTCACTGTTGAAGATCTTGACTCAGTCATTGATCAGATTTAAAACAATCAATTTTAAAAGTTAAATCTCTGCAACAAATGCATCTATCATTGCATTGCTTTGAGTAATCGATTCAAGATGCATAAAATGTCCAGCTTGCACGACTTTTGCAAAATTACTATTAGGAACAAATTTTTTAACTTCTAATTCAGTATGCGGGCTATAAGCATTGGCTATATATAAAGATGGTACATTAATAAACTGACCTGGCACTGAGGCATCATCTCTGTACAGTGCAAATAATGATCCTAGTGCAACATGAGCAGGAGTTTTGATTGCATCAGCAATAACTTGATCGGCAAGCTCAGAAGATGTCATATGAGAGAAAAAGTTACTATATCTTAATGCAATCTCATCTTGAGGATTGTTATTTTTAAAGCTTCTAATTCTTTCATTTTTATCAAGTTGCTCAGAAGGTTCTGCAATATGTATAGAACCATCAACCATAATGAGCCCCCTTGCTCTATGCTGAAGAAGATTTGTAAGATAAATTGCAACAGCTCCTCCCATAGAATGACCAAAAACAATAGGGTTTGATATATTTAAATGATTAATTAAAATTTCTATATCTTCTGCAAACTGTTGAAATGAATAGCCAGATTCTGGAGCTGTAGATAAACCATGGCCTCGTAAATCCAAAGCCACGACACGATATTTATTACTAAAATGATCTATCTGAGGTTTCCAATGATATTTATTTGAACACCAGCCATGAATAAGTAAAATTTCATTATTCGAACTCACTGAACCAGTATCTATATAGCTCATTTCAAAATCATCATTAATATTTAAAGTTAATTCTTCATACATAAAAATACTCCTACTTAAAATCCTTAAATGCTTCAATAACACGTAATAAATTTTGTTCTACTTTGATGCCCTCTTCATTTTCATCACTAGTAGGAAAAGAATCATGAAAAGAATAAAAATACAATGAATCCGCAAGCCCATCATATCGTTCAATAACTTTTTCTCTAACTTCTTGAGGATCTCCAATAATACAAACTTCATCAACTATTTCTTCTGAAAGAATATCTTCCATCATATCGCCATCTATTGGCTTACCTGATTTCATTGCATCTAACCATACTTCACGAATTTGATCTTTCTCTTTTGACCATCCATGGGAATCCATATACCCACTATATGCCCTAGTACTAAAATAATTAGCCAAATTTCTTTTCCCTCTACTATATGCCTCTGCTCTATTGGTTCCTTCTCCAAGCACCCAAATCATTGGTAACGCACACATTTGAAAATCATTCCTTTGCTTATTAGATTTTTTTAACCCTTTATCAACAAGTGGCCAAACTACTTCCTCGAAATCTTTTTTAGAAAAAATAGGATGAGCAAGCATTCCATCGCATAATTCTCCAGAAAGCCCGAGCATTAATGCATTCACACCAGAAAAATATATTGGAGGTGGCTTTTTGCCTGTTGCATGTATCACAAGACGTGGTCCTGTATTCAGCTTGTAATATTCGCCTTCGTAATGACCTTCCCCATTCATTAGGCTACGAATAGCGAGTACCATATCTCTAGCCATTTTTGCTGGACTTTCTGGATCAATGCCAACTTGCGTTCTAACTTGTCCTTTAGTTTGAGAACCTACTCCAAGGATGAATCTACCATTTGTAACTTCCTGCATCATTATTGAAGAGGAAGCATGCATGTATGGTGAAGCATGGAATAAAGGTAAAATACTACTAGCAAGCAGTATTTCATTAGTAGCTTCAGCAAGCATGCCCATCCCTGTATAAAAGCCATAGGGAGATGGCAGCCCAGCTGCTTCAAAGCCTGCAGCCTCGGCCTTAACAGCTAGCTCAGTAATTTTCGTTGGTCGTGGTCCAATTAATTGAATTGATGGTCTCATATTATCTCCTTTTCAATAATGTTTAACTTTTCATTATAATTTAATAATTTTTTTGCATTTTCACCCATAATAAGTTCGATTTCTTCATTGGTAAATTGAGTATTGTACTCTTCAGCATGTAAAGGTAAGTTTTTTAGATAGTCAAGCCATGCTGGTAAACGGTTACGTTCACCAACTGTTTTAGGCCCAGCTGCAAAATCACTACCCATTAAAATCCGATGAGCTCCTACGGTATCTATCATTTCTCGTAGAATATTAGCAAATTTCTTAGGATCATTTGCGGCTACATGATTCCAGCCACTTAGTTCAAGATATGCGTTAGGATTTGATTCAGAAATATGCAGTATGTCTTGCCACCAAAATGGACGGCCTACATGGCCATATATAACTTTCAATTCCGGAAATAGCCTTGAAACTGCCGATAGTTTTGATGGATGAGACAATCCTGGATCTAAAGGAGGAAAAGTATTTGCAGTATGAAACAAAACTGGCACATCAAATTCAATACATTTTTTATAATAATCAAAACAAATTTCATCATCTGGCGCAAAGCCACATGGTGGATATAGCTTTAATCCTGAAAAACCTTTATTAGTTATTGCATCATTAAATAATTGAAGATGGCCTTCTCTTCTAGGATCCATACCAAAAAAAGCAAAAAACCTATTTGGATACTGAGCAATCAATCTTGCATGCTGATTAATCACTTCCTCAATTGGAGTATCTTGCTGTTCGTTGAATGCTATACCCATATCAACAATCATTGCAACAACAGCATCGATACCCAATCTATCCATTTCTTGAATAAGGAGCTTGCCATCAGGATCGCTAGCACCTGACATTACTTTTGGCAGTACATCTAATGGATCTTTAAAAGGTATTTTTTTAAATGCAGCTCCTTTTGCCATCCCCATCTTATAAC
>JAQWMB010000010.1 GCA_029246995.1 Dehalococcoidia bacterium
GTTAATTTTAAATTATCAGATGTGTAAGCGGTACTTATCATTAAAATCATTCCCAAACGATTTATTTATTAATAAAATTATAAAATAGTATTACATAGGATATATTTATATAGAATAGGTACTGTAATTTTATTTTATTAAGTGTCGCACTATATTAGTTATGTCTAGTTACTAAAGTTAAACTTTACATAACATTAAGTATAGTTAGTTAAATAAGGGGAACAATGAATAAGAATATACTAAATAATATACTGATTGTCATAATTTCAATACTTATAGCTGTTCTACTGGTGTCAATTGGATTCATAAGTCGTATTTATTTCGTTGAAGATAATATAAATAATATCGATTTAAATGAAATACATAAATCCATAATGAATGCAGACGTATCAGATAATGATTTAAAAATACTTGCTGAGATATATGAAGTCCTTGATAACTATTATGTTGAGCCAGATAAAATTAATCAGGAGGAATTATTTAATGCATCGCTACTAGCAATACTAAGAACTTTAGATGATATTCATACAAATTATATTGATCCTGAAACATTTAATTACGCGCAATCTGAATTGCAAGGTACGTTCCAAGGAATTGGTGCAAATATTTCAGAAAAAGATGGTTATGTAATTATTGTGACACCTTTTGAAAATAGCCCAGCAATAAAAGCTGGTATTCGTGCTGGAGATAAGATATTAACTGTCGATGGTGAATCTGCTCAAGGATGGTCTACAACTAAAGCTGCTTTAACTATAAGAGGCCCAGAAGGTACCAGTGTTATAATTAAAGTTGAACATCTAGATGGCAGTACTGAAGAAATCACAGTTATTCGAGCCAAAATACAAACCCCTTCTGTGTCATTTATAAACACATTATCTAGATCAGAAAGTATATTTGATAGAAATGGAAATGAAGTCAATGATATAGCATATATAAAGATCGGGCAATTTACTGAATCAACTCCTGATGAAATTAAAAAAGCGATTAAAAATAGAACTACAAATGACACGATAGGTATTATTTTTGATGTTCGTGGTAATCCCGGTGGCCTACTTGACGAAACACTTGAAATTGCTGACATGTTTCTTGATGAAGGAATTATTACAATTCAAGTAGACAGAGATCTGAAAGAAGATGTTACAAAAGCCTCTAACGGCACTATAACAGATTTACCGATCATTATATTACAAGATCCTTATTCAGCTTCTGGTTCAGAGCTATTTGCTAGTGCTCTCCAAGGCAATCAAAGAGCAACTGTTATGGGAGAAGTATCTTTTGGGAAAGGCACAGTTAATACTGTTAAACAATTGTCTAATGGAGGCGCATTGTATGTCTCTACAGCTCGTTATTTGTCCCCTACAAGGCAAGTTATTGAAAAAGTAGGCGTCATACCGGATATTGAGTCAAAACTTACTATGGATGATGTTACGAAAGGCATCGATACTGTTATAATTGATGCTGTTGAATACCTTAAGAGTTATATTCAATAAACTTTATGTAAAGCTGTTATCTTGTCAAACAAAAAAAATAAAACAAAAAATAACAATTCTCAAACCCCTACTATTAGAAATAAAAGAGGTCTGTACAACTATTCAGTTATAACAAATTTTGAAGCAGGAATTTCACTAAAAGGCGGTGAAGTTAAATCAATTAGGAATTCCCAAATAACAATTCATGAGTCTTACGCAAAAATTGAATATGGTGAAGTTTGGCTGCATAATTTACATATTACAAAGCCGTTGAGTGATTCAACTGATTGGGAAACTTTAAGAAAGCGTAAGTTATTGCTTCATAAAAAAGAAATTCGAAAAATCACTCAAGAATTAAATACCAACCCAGGCTTTACGCTAATTCCAGTAAAAATGTATTTTAGCAGAGGTAAAATTAAAATCGAAATTGCTCTTGCTAGTGGAAAAAAGAAATTTGATAAACGAGAAACCATTAAAAAACGTGAAATTAGCAGATCTATGCAAAATCAGTTAAAAAAAACTATTAATAAATTTAATTAACACGGTATTCACCAATGACAAATAAATGAATAAACTTTAAATACCTTTATTATAAGGTTTTTAAATAAGGGGCCGCCTAGTTTCGACAGGTATAGACTGTTCTCATTTGCGGGTCGAGTATGTCGTAATCTCGTTAATCTTCGGCAAAAATTTAAAAGGCGAAAAAAAACTCGCTCTCGCTGCTTAAGCAGTGACGTTATTTTTTTCTTCTCCTAGCGAGAAAAACGTAGCGACACTTAGCTAGGATGCTGGTTTTATTAATACTTTGGTGATAAAACTTCAAGATTTTTCAAAGTTTGCTAGTTGTACTCGTCAGTTAGTTCCAACTAGTGCAATCAAATCTGACTACACCCGTAGCAGATTGAGACACGAAATATTCTGGACGTGGGTGCGATTCCCACCGGCTCCACCAATCTTTGGAGTTCTTTGTGAAAATTTATACTAAAAGTGGAGATGAAGGTGGTACTTCATTTTATGGCGGAAAACGTGTTTTAAAAAACGATATACTTGTGTCAGCTTACGGTGATGTTGATGAATTAAATTCATCTATTGGGCTTGTTATATCTTATCTTCGAAATGAACATATGAACTACAGCAAAAAATGGTGGTATAAATATTTTCCTAAACGAAGAAAAATTACAAAATCTATCATTAGGCAACTTGGTGGTATTCAAAACGATCTTTTTAATGTTGGATTTGAACTTGCAACTCCAGTTGAAGAAATTAAAAAGAAAGAGAAAACAGGAGTATTCAAAAATTTTGTTAGTGATAATAATGTTAAGGATTTAGAAATAGCAATAGATAACATGGAAACATCATTGCCGCCACTTAATAACTTCATATTGCCAACTGGTATCTTACCAGCTGCGCAACTTCAATTATCTCGAGCAATATGCCGTAGAGCTGAACGTTCTGTTGTTACTGCTTCACAAGATGGCAATATTTCTGAGAATATACTTGTTTATATGAATCGTTTGTCTGATTATTTATTTGTACTCGCAAGATATGTCCATGTTACTTTTGATGGTAGTCCTGAAAAAATGTGGAACAAATAATTTCTAAGTTAATGTAATAAATGGATATTAAATGACTAAAGTTAGTAAAAAGCATTCTTTAGATTTTATATTTCATCCAAAAACCATTGCAATTGTTGGAGTATCATCAAACGAAAATGACGGTGGCCATTTTAAAGCACTTTTGAACAGTGAATATTATAAAAACCACACACTCTACCCTGTTAATCCAAAAATGAATAAAATTAAAAATTTCGTATGTTATCCGAGTATACTTGAGTGTCCAACTGATATAGATTATGTTATTTCAAGAGTCCCGGCTCCATTAGTTCTAGATTTAGTAAAACAATGCATAGAGAAAAAAGTTAAAACGCTTCATTTATTTACTGCAGGCTTTGGTGAAACAGGAGAGAAAGATCGTGAAAAATTAGGCACAGAAATTCTAAAAATGACTAAGAATGCTGGAATTAGAGTTATTGGCCCTAATTGCATGGGACTATATGTACCAGAAGAACAAATTTCTTTTACTGAAGAAGCACCGCCATCAGAATCAGGAGATGTGTTTGTTGCTTCACAATCTGGAGTTTTAGCTGCAGAGTTTATTTTCAGACTTGCATCTAGAGGGATTCGTTTCTCAAAAGTCGTTTCTTTTGGTAATGGAGCCGATCTTAGTGTAAGTGATTTCCTTGAATATGCTGCTAATGATAATGATACTAAATATATCCTTTCTTATATAGAAGGCATAACTGATGGCAAAGCATTTTTAAAGGCGCTTAAATTGTGTGCTTCTCGCAAGCCAACTATTATTATAAAAGGTGGTATGACAGAAGAAGGTGCAAGAGCTGCAAGTTCGCATACAGGTTCTTTAGCTGGCTCAGCTGATGTTTTTGAATCATTATGCAAGCAATTTGGCGTTATCTTAGTTGATTCCATTGAAGAAGCTCAGGACATCCTTATAGCTTTAAAAACTTCACTAGTCAATATAAAGAAAAATGACATTATCTCAATATCTAGCGGTGGTGGAAATTCAGTTTTATCCAGTGATACAATTTCAAAATGTGGCCTACAACTACCTACTATCGACAAGGATGTTCAACATGAACTCCGTTCATTCATCCCAATGGCAGGAACAAGTATATACAATCCAATTGATTTTGGTGTTGGTTCGAATCAAATTAAATTATTAAAAAAATTATTTAAAACATTGTCTAAAAACAAGCGAGTAGATTGTTTTTATTATTCGTATGGTTTAATGCCGTGGATGAATAATAAAAACACAAAGGCAAATACATTAAGTAGTCTTGGAAGCTTTAATATTAAAAATACCTTCAGTAAAAAAGAACAAGTAAACGAATCATTCAATCAACTCTTATCCGCCTTTAAATCACTTCAAAGAACATTAAGATTACCTATAGCAATTATTCATCGAAGTAGGATAAATGGCTCTTTAGATGAAGTAAACATTCTAGCGTGTACGGCTTTAGAAAATGGAGTTCCTTTTTTTGATTCTTCTGAGCGTGCATCTAAAGCAATTAAAAAAATTATCGAATGGAACAATAGCCGTTAACAACGACCTTACAGGTTTTGCATTCCAGATAGGCTTTTTTCGCCACGTATTTTAGTATTAGTAGTAATGCTTTCTGGAGTTATCAATGATGTTTCAGGAATTAAATTTTTAAAATTTTCTGAAAATAATCTTGGTATAAAACTTGGAGTTTCATAAACATTTCCATCTGAAATTTGCTTTATTGCATCAGGAGCTAATTCAGTGCAAGCTCCACATCGGATACAATCTTGCATATTTATATCGAACTTACCATTTATTTTTTTTATTGCACCTACAGGGCAAATTTGTAATGCATCATTTAGCTTAGGATTGAATTGGTCTACAATCATTAATTTAATAAGTCCAGGACATGCACAGGTTGAACCACTGCACACTTTGTTTATTGTGCAGTTATTGTATTCATCAGCAAAAAGATCGACGGTATTCTTCATAATTGTTGGACTAGCTTGACCATGAACGCAGTTAGAATAAAGTAATGTATTTGCAATAATATCCAGGTTTCTCATGTCTTCCTTCCTCCCTCCACCTTTTGAAATTCTTTTAAATACTTCAGTCATTCTTTGATTTCCACCATGACAAGTAGTACATCTGCCACAAGATTCATCTTCAACAAACTGAGAAAACAAAAGGTTTAATTGGATACTACATGTATTGTCTGAAACAAAAACAAGACCACCAGAACCAATAAGAGCGTTGTGTTCTTTAAATTGCTCAGGAACTAGCTCAAGGTTCTCGGCAATTGAGCTAGGAAGATAGCCTGCTAATGGTCCTCCCGCCTGTAGTGCCTTAAAGGAGCTACTATTTGAAATGCCTCCAACTACTTTTAAAACATCTTTAATTTTG
The DNA here is from genome assembly GCA_029246995.1 of Dehalococcoidia bacterium. GTDB lineage: Bacteria > Chloroflexota > Dehalococcoidia > UBA2979 > UBA2979. The sequence continues at coordinate 5,433 of JAQWMB010000010.1, forward strand.
GTCCCCCATGGAAGCTCCATTATGCCAGCATATTTAATATCACCAGAAATTGAAAAAAGTTTTGTCCCTGATATTGAATCAACCCCATATTCCTTATACCAACTAGATCCATTTCTTATAATCATTGGAATACTTGCAAATGATTCCACATTATTAACATTTGTCGGTTCAAAAAAAACACCAGAATTAGCAGGAAATGGCGGCTTAATACGTGGCATTCCTCTTGAATCTTGTATAGAAGCAATCAATCCAGTTTCTTCACCACACACATACGCCCCAGCACCTTTTATAATTCTTAAATCAAAATTAAGCTTGCTTTCTAAAACAGCATTGCCAAGAATCCCTTTTGCATATGCATCATCAATCGCTTTCTGCATTAGTTTTATTGCTAAAGGATATTCACTTCTTATATAAATATACCCTATGTTAGAATAAGTAGCAGACGCAGCTATTATCATGCCTTCAATTATTGTATGAGGATCTGACTCCATTATAATTCGATTTACCCAAGACCCGGGATCTCCTTCATCTGCATTACAAACTAAATATTTATTCTCTTTATCAGCAGATGATAAAAAACCCCATTTGATACCGGTTGGAAAAAAAGCACCTCCCCTGCCAGCTAATCCAGAATCAGTGATTTCTTTTCTGATTTCTTCATCAGTTATACCTCTTTCAAGTATGTCACTTAAAGCTAAATATCCATCTCGTGCTATATAATGATCAATATTTGCAGGATCAATGAAGCCTAGATTTCTAAGTAATCTTCTTTCTTTTTCTAGTTGTAAGTAAGGATGTTTTTCTATGGTTACTAAATCATTTCTTTGACCATGCAGCATACCTAAAGTTATGTCAAGTGGATTACGGTTAAGACCTTGTGCTTCTTTAATAAGATCGGAAATATCAGATTTGGTAACATTTCCATAAAGAACTGTGGTCCCATCTGAGCTTGTAATTTGAATTAAAGGATTCGCCCATTGCAATCCATAACCAGCAATCATGCCGGTATCTATATGAAGGTTTTCATTTTTAATTACAGCTTTAAATTCATCTACTAAATCATCGATACCTGCTGCAATACTTGAAGTATCATACGCAAAGTCAATTCTTGGATTATCAGGATGACTCCATAAAGTGTACTGCGCATCTGCAGTAGCTTTAAGTGAGAAATAACTTTGACTCATTATTTACCTTCTTTAATATCTCTAGCAATTGTAATAGCCTTAGAAACACTTAGCTTTCCAACAACTTTCTCATTAATCCATATTTGTGGTGATTGCTCGCAAGTTCCATTACATTGAGCCATAGAGATTTCTACAGAAGGATTGTCTAATTGCTGTCCAAGCTCAGTACCAAATACTGCAAGCATTGCATCTCTTATGCCAATACCATTTTTCAGTAAACATGCTGGACCACTGCACCATCCAATAATAGTTTCTGGAGGTGGTTCGAAACGAAAATCAGCGTAATACGTAGCACTCCCATAAACATGTGCAACAGATAAAGAGAGTTTTTCTCCAACAATCTCTAGCGCCTCTTTTGAAAGATAACCAAAGTTCTCTTGTATTAAATGAAGAGCCTCTAGTAAGTCAGCATTATCTGGGGTTAAGGGATCTAGAAGTTTTAATATACTATCTTTATTATAATTATTGTTCATTAAACACCTGAGTTCATTATATATTCAAATCCTTGATGAGCAATTAATTTTCTAATTTAGTTATACCAAAAAATAATGACTTTTAACTATTTACTAAATATTTAATAATGATTTAACTTTATCAATTTTATCCCTTTCATAAATAACTGAAGGAATTGCAAGAATAATTAATGGAAATAATATTAATCCATGCAGAAGAAGTGCACATGCTGTAGCAGTAGAATTATCTAAGCCTAAAATTACAAGCATTCCGCCAGTAAAAAATTCAAAAGTCCCTAGTCCTGCTCCTGCATTTGGAATAATAAACCCAAAGGTAGCTGCCCAAAGTACTAGAAAAAATTGTAATATATTCATATCAATACCTAAAGATAAGCCTACTAACCAGTATGACATAGCTTCAAGGAACCAAGATAAAAATGTTAGAACTGCAGAACCCAAAAAAAATGTTTGGTGTTTCCAAATAGTTAAGCCTCTAAAAAAACTATCTAAATTATTTTTTACCTTTGGAACAAAAAAAGTTACTCTTGATAAACGACTATCTTTACTTTCCATGTATCTACGTAAATACACAGAAGCTAAAAATAAAATAACAACAAACATAATTATTGCTAAAGGAATCCATAAGCCTTTGCTTCCAAATTCCTCATAGATAATATCAAGTGAACTTGTTGTTCCAAGTAAAAAAAGAATAGAAAGTACGGCTCCATCCATAACTCTTTCAACGATGACAGTCCCTGCGGCTAAAGGTACCATTTCTTTTTTATGGCCAGCTAATAAAACAGGACGTGCAACTTCACCAATTTTGATTGGAAATAACCAATTCATGACATAACCTATTACAACTACTCTAAAAACACGTTGCCTAGTTTGAGCAAATTCTTTTTTTAGTAATAAATGCCATCTCTCACTGCGTGTGATTAAAGCTGTTAAGTAAAAAATTAAAGCCAAAAATATTAAAAAGAAATTTGCATTTGCAATAGCATTAATAACTAACTCAACTTCGACCTGTGAAAATATTCCTGAAATAAGAGTCCAGGAGATAATAAAACCTAATAGTAATAAAAGTATTTTTTTCATTTGAATGATTATAACAATTTAATTTACGAGATCTTTAATTTTTAATGATAAGACAGTAGAAGTTGCGTCTTGTTCCATTGAAACTCCATACACTGTTTCAGCGTCTTGAACAGTAATTCTGTTATGTGTAATTACAATAAATTGTGATTTTTGACTTAATTCATTGAGAATTCTTAAGAATCGCTTAATGTTTGCATCATCAAGAGCTGCATCAACTTCATCAAGTACACATATAGGAGATGGATTAACTGACATTAAGGCAAACATTAGTGCGACAGATGTCATTGCTCTTTCGCCTCCAGATAAAGCAGATAAGTTTGATAAACGTTTCCCTGGAGGTTTCACAATAATTTCGATACCGGCATCAGATTTTTGCTCAGCATTGATTAATTTTAATTCAGCACTACCACCATCAAAGACTTCTCTAAAAAAGTAATTAAATTTATCATTAACTAAGTCAAAAGTTGTAGAAAATTTCTCAGTTATTGAATATTCAAGTCTATTTATAATTGTTCTTAATTCATCTTCAGAGTTAATTAAATCTTCTGTTTGGTTAACAAGAGTGTCATATCGTTCTTTATCTTGTTTTAAATCTGATTCGATTTCTTCATCCAATGACCCAAGCTTTAATATTTCAACTCTCATGTCATTAGCGATCAAATTAACTGATTTTAAATTAGATTCTAATAAAGAATCTTCTATATCAATATTGATAAAAGCTTCGTATTTACTCTGTAAATTAAGCATATCAGATGGTTCAATGAAAAAACTATTATTTATTGAACCATCGTCGTTTAGTGACAACTCATCCTGTTTAAGTTTATCAAGTAAATCATTTAATTCAAAATTATTTTGTTCCTGCTTATTTGTGAGTTGAAAACCAGTATTTTCAAGGGAATGAATTTCTTTTTCAATTCGTGAAGAATCATCATGCAACTTTTGTGAATTATTTTTTAAAATAAGATGTTCATCATTGATTAACTTGAAATCATTATTAATGCTTTCTTTTTTACTATTTAAAGAAACAATATCTACATTTAAGCTTGCGCTTTTATTTTGATTTTGTTTTATATTTTCCGCAATTGATATTAATTCAGATTGTTTTTCATTTGCTAAATCCTGCGAAGTCGGTGAAACGGCTTGCTCAGTATCTTTGTTAATATTAGCTGGATTTTCTATAAAACCAAGTTCTGCATTTATCGCTGCAAGTGAGTCATTTATCTTATTTATTGAAACATTGCATTCAGTCGCATCAATCTCTATCTGCCTAATCTCTTGATCAGAATCATTAATAACTTTTCTTATTTCACTTATAATTTTTTCTGTATTTATAAGAGCATTCTTTAAACTCGGTATCTTTTTTTGTTCATTCTCTAAATCACTATTTAACTCCAATAATCTCTCTTGAATAGAAAAATGCTTTCCCGATGACTTATTACTACCGCCGTATAAATTGTAATTATTAATAAAGAGAGTGCCATCAATTGTTACAACCTGGCCAATTCCCCGTGACAATACTTCTTTAGCTTTATCAAAATTTTCAACTATTATAGTTTTACCAAGTAATGCATCAATAAGATCTTGATATTTACCATCAACTTTAACAAGCTTTGATGCAATTCCAATAATACCCTTCTCCTTCATTAATGTTAATCCTGGTGAGCTTGGTACTTGATCTAAAATTAGCAATCTTGCAGAGCCTAAATCATTTTCTTGTAAATACTTAAAACATTTTTTAGCATCATTAATATTTGAAACAATAATAGCATTTAGATAAGCAATAAGGGATGCTTCTATCGCTCGTTCATACTCAGGCGGTACCTGAATTAATCTTGTCAATGGACCTAAAATATTTGGTCTTTCATTTATATTATTAATATTTGACATTTGGTTTAGAAGATCATTAATGTTATCACTATTAACAGGAGCATCTTTATAAAACTGATCTAATAAACTTAATTCAAGCTCTACTTCACGTATTGCTTTTTCACAATTAAACACATTCTCTCTTGCATTATTTAATTCTGAAAATTGTTTATCCAGATTAACTTGTGATGCATTCCTAATATTAATTAACTCACTTTTACGATGATTAAAGGAGGCCTGCGATTTAAGTAAAATTGTTTTTTCTTTTATGAAATTACCCTTATCTAAGTTAAGAATATTGATATTGTCTGGTGATGCCGAAACTTTTTTAGGATATTGCATATTATTTAAGTTATTTAAATCATCTTGAATAGATTTTTCTCTACTTTTGTAATCAATTTCTTTTTGGGTTATTAGAGCATATTCTTTGTCTGCAAGAATCATTTGATCAGTAACTTTATTATATTCAGTTCGATTAACTGATTTTTTAGATTCTACATTAGAGATAATCAAATCTAATTCAGTGATTTGTTGGGCTAATTTATTAACATTTTTCTTATGATCTTCAATTAAATTATTATTCCCATTTATTGATTTAATAAAACTGTTTTTGTGTCTGTTTAAAATATTAAATTTAGCACTATAGAAAAAATTTAATAAGAAATTTAATTCTAAGGATAATTCTTTATGTTTAACAATTTTCTTTTGAAAACGTTCATAAAATTTTACTCTTGGTTTTAGCTCTTTAAGAATTAAATCAATTTTTAATATATTACTTCTAGCTTCATCAATTCTTCTATTTGTCAGAACAAGATCTCTTCTAAATTGGTCTATGTTAGCTGCTTCCTCAATTAATGTACGTCTTTCAAATGGCTTGAGTTCTATTATCTTATCAGCTAATCCTTGAGAAACAAAAGCATAAGAATTTTGATGCATGTTAGCTTTGTTTAATAAAGCTAACACATCACCATGACGAACTTTTTTGCCATTAATTAAGTATTCATTGTCACCAGAACGATGTGCTCTTCTAGTAATAGAAACTTCTGCAAAATCTAATGGCAACCATTTATCTTCATTATCTAAAACAACAGTAACTTCTGCCAAGCCCATTGACCTTCTTGTATCAGAACCAAAAAATATAACATCTTCTGTTTTTTTAGCTCTAATATTTTTATTTGATTGTTCTCCAAAAACCCAACGAATTGCATCAGCTACATTCGATTTTCCAGAGCCATTAGGACCAATAATAGCTGTCGTTCCAGAAGTAAAGTCAAATTCTTGCGTACCTGCAAACGCTTTGAATCCATGTAAGGATAGTTTTCTTAAATACATTAATCACCTCTCTCTAATAATCTTAAAGCCCTAAGTGCTGCATCTTTTTCTGCAGCTTGAATATTACCTGCTTGAGATTTAATAATTTGACCATTTGGTAATAGAAGTTCAATATTATATATTGGTGAATGTTCGGGGCCGTGAGTAGATATTAAGTTATATTTAGGCATAAGATTTTTAGTTTGAAATAACTTTTGCAATTCACCTTTCGAATCAATAATTATTGAATCAGCAATAAGATTGTTTAAATCATCTTTTAGCAAAGATAGAATAATTTTTTTTGTAACCTCAATACCTGCATCAAGGTATATTGCTGCTATAAATGCTTCAAATGCACCTTCTAAAATACTTACGTTATTACGACCTCCATTATTTTCTTCACCTTTACCTAACAACAGGCAATCACCTAAGCCTATATCTTTAGCTATTCTAGCTAAAGTTTGACCATTGATTAGCTGAGAACGCCATGAAGTTAAAGTGCCCTCTGTAAAATCCTCAAAGTTTATATACAAATACTCTGCGACAATAAATGCTAAAATTGAATCACCAAAAAATTCTAATCTCTCATTAGATTCAATTATTTCTGTAGGATGTTCGTTTAAGTATGAAGTATGGATAAAAGATTGAATATATAAATTAGAAGAGGACGCAGAAAGCTTAAAAGTTTTAAGTATAGCTTTTTGCTTAGAGGAGAGATTTATATACGAATCAACATTTTGATTAGGTTTATGTTTTTGCAAAGGCACTTGTTTATTCTTCTTCCAGATAACACCCCGCTGCAAGAATGAATTAAAATAGCATAAATGCTTTAACTGGATAATAGAAAATTGTGATGCTATATGTCAACTGATAACGCACTGATAAAATCTTTTTTTTCTAAAATGCATATTAACGACTTTGAGAATATTTTTAAAAAGATTGATAATTTAATAAATTCTCAAAATAGTGATTTATGGCTTATTGGAGGACAAATAAGAGATTATTATTTCAACTATCCTTCTGATGACATAGATTTAGCTACAGATTGTGACATAAATTTAATTTATAATAGTCTTACTAACAATCAACTTTTTGATTCTAATATGCAATATTTTTCAAAATTTCATACACTATCAATTAAAGGTAAAATTAATAAATTTGACATTGCGCAATTAAGAAATGAATCATTTAAAAATAATAGTATTGTTCCTATAATTAACTTTGATAAATCAATACTTAATGATTTACGCAGGAGAGATTTTACAATTAATACTCTAGCAATAAATTTAAATAATATTCACAAACCCGAATTAATTGATCCATATAATGGCTTAAAAGATATTAGAAACAAGGTTTTAAGGGTCTTGCATCCTAATTCATACATCAATGACCCAACAAGAATATTTAGAGCTGCACGATACTCTGCAAGGTACAATTTAAGTATTTCAAATAAAGAAATTTATTTAATTAATTTAGGCATAGATAAAATTCATCTATTAACAAAACAACAAGTAGATAAAGAAATAAAATTAATTAATAATGAAAAAAATAGCATGGAAAGTTATGCACTTTTGAAAGAATGGGGCTATCGTTAATTATCTATGACTGGACTTTTAACAAAATATGTAAAAGAATTGTTAGTTTGAATGCCTAAAATTTTATGATTTTCATTTAGAACAGGTCTATAGCCACACCGCGTCCAAAAGTATATACATAATCCATCATTATTAAATGCCTTAATGTAGTAATTATTTATATTCATTTTAGCTAGGATTCTTTCAATTGACAAAACGCCATTTATACCAAAAGAAGACCACTCAAATGAAGCATCATTACTCACTTTTGATATACATGTATTTAATAAAGGTTCGTAATTAAATTCAAATTTAAAAGATGCATAATTTTTGGTATTAACATTACTAAAATTGACATACATTAAATGAATATTTTTATTGATTTTTGTAGCTTGTTCTAGTGTGATTATATTAAGGTTATCAACACTTTGATCGAGTAATTTATTTTCATTAACTACATGACTTAATTTAGAAGGAATAAATATTCTACTTTTTAATTTCATTAGATTTCCATTTTCTGACTTTATCTTCAAGCTCATTACTTGAAATAATTTCTAAATTTGTTTCTTCAATAGCATTAATAAAAAATGAACCATAGGATTTATTTGCAATTCTGCTATCTAGGACTAAAAAAATACCGTTATCATTAATACCTCTAATTAGTCTTCCAAACCCCTGTCTAAATTTTAATATAGCCGTGGGTAATTGATAAGTTCCAAAGACATCATCATTATGCATGGTATTTGCTAATAAAATTGGATCGTTTGGTACAAGGAATGGCAACCTTGTCATTATAACGCACTGAAGCATGTTGTCGGTAATGTCGATACCTTCCCAAAAAGATGATGTACCTAAAAGTATAGATTTGGGGTTATCTTGAAATTTTCTAACTAATTGATATGGTTGACCGTCTATCCCTTGTGCAAATACTTGTATGTCCCCTAAAGTTATTGAATCTTTTACCATTCCACTGACATTTGATAAAGTAGCATTAGAAGTAAATAAAACAAGACATCTTCCTTCAAGTATTTGAGCAACATTAATTATTGAATGAGCTAAGGCTTTTTCATAATCTTGAGAACCCGGAGACGCAATATCATTAACAGCAAGTGCGCATACATGATTTTCATAATCATATGGTGATTTAATTAGTATTGTCTCGGATTGCTTTAAGCCCAATTGGTTAGATACAAAGGAAAAATCATATCCCATATTATTATATGCACGTAAAGTAGCACTTAATGCAATAACACTCTTTTTAGAACTGTATAAAAAATCTTCAAGTGTTTCTGAAATATCATTCGGCCTAATGATAAAACCAACTTTATTTGTTGAGCTTATTAAGCTAATTAAATATGCTTTTTCATTATCTAAAATATCTATGTCTAAGATATCCAGAGCATCCAATATTATGATTTTTAATTTATTTAGACTTTGTAAATATTTACCATTCTTATCAGATTCATTCTCAATTTTTTTTATATGACGTTCAATTTCTTTAAGAAAATTACTAAAATGCTTACTAATATCTTTAGCAATATCTAGTGTTTCAAGCCAAGCATCATCAGAAATAATATTATGAATAACAGGAATTTCAGTCTCAGTACTATTGAAAGATCTTGAAGATCCTAATAGTTCATCAAAGTTATTATTTATTAATTTAATATTTTTTCTTAAATAAGATATACTGCTTTCTGATATAAGTTGAAATTTTTTATGGGATTCTTCCAGTTCATTTAAGTTCGTACTATTTAACTTCAAGTTAAATAGTTCTTTTCTGGAATTAAGAATTTCTGGAATAATATTTTTAGAAAGTAGTTTTTGAATATCGGATAGATTAATAGATTTCGATAATTGTTGATTTGCTATTTCATGTAATTGATGTGCTTCATCAATAATTAATGATGTAAAAGGAGGTAATACTTTTTCCTCGTTAACAATATTAGACATTAATAATGAATGATTAATAATCACAATATTGGCAGATTCTGCTAGTTCTCTGGCTTTTAATAAAAAACATTTACCAAGAATATGATGACTTTTAGAATTTCGTAAACAATCTGAATCATTTGCATTAATTGTACTCCACATAGCACGTTCTTTTTTATTAAGATTAATTTCTGCAAGATCTCCGAAGATAGTTAAATTACTCCACACTGATATCCTTGAAAAAAATTTGAATTCATTGTCATCTAATGCATTATTAATATTGAGTATCTGTAAGAAATTATTCAAACAAAGATAATTTTGCCTGCCTTTCAAGACAGAGACTTCAAATTGGTTATCTTCGCTTAAATTTTTAATTAATTGCGTAATGATCTTAAAATCTTTATCAAATAATTGATTTTGTAAATTATTACGATGAGTTGAAATTATAACTTTTTCAGATGTTTCAAGAGAGTATATTGAAGCAGCAAGTAAATAGGATAAAGATTTACCAATTCCTGCTCCAGCTTCAGCCAGTAAATAACCTCCCTCATGTAAGGAGGAATATATCTTTTCAGATAGCTCTATTTGTCCATGACGAACTTCATAATTAAAATCATAGATATCTTCACTGAATTGATTAAATAGTTTAGATATTTCATGTTCTTTATTGAAGGTAGAGGTTTCTGATTCCTCAATTGATACAGTGTCTGAAACAGCATTTTCAAATTGAATTAAAGTATTATACATATTATCTTTAATAGAAATTTCTTGCGTAATATTAACTTCTTCTTTGAAAAAATTTGCTAAATGTGAAAAATTTTTCTCAGCAAAAATAGATATTTCAATTTTACTCT
>JAQWMB010000022.1 GCA_029246995.1 Dehalococcoidia bacterium
GTTTTATTATATTTTTTCTTGGTGCTACTGATTCAATTGGAATGACAACAAGGCAAACAATCGTACAACTCACAACCCCGGATAATATGCGCGGGCGTGCAGTAAGTTTTCATTCTTTATCAGCAATGACTGCTAACAATATTGGTACACTAGAAGTAGGATTCTTTTCAGCATTAATTGGTGCTGATAACACAATGTTTTTTGGTGGAATTATTGCACTTTTAGTGGTGATACTTATCTACATTTTTTCACAACAACTAAGAAGTTATCGCTATCCATAAATCAATGAAATTATTTATTTTTTTTAGGTGAATAGAAATGCGGGCTTGTATTATAAAACAATTCAGCTGATTCCATAAATGTTTCTGATAATGTAGGATGGGCATGAATAATTGATTTCAAATCTTCCAACCTAGTTCCCATTTCAATGGCTAAAGTTGCTTCAGCAATCATCTCACCAGCACCATTTCCTACAATTCCAGCCCCAAGAATTCGATTTGTAGAAGGCTCAGAAATAATTTTGGTCAATCCTTTTTTAATTCCCATTGTTGTTGCTCGACCAGATGCAGCCCAAGGGAACTTAGTAACTTTAATTTCCCAGTTTTTTTGCCTAGCTTCTATTTCAGATAGACCTGTCCAAGCAAGTTCAGGCTCAGTAAAAACAACAGCAGGAATTGCAAGAGGATCAAAAGATTCAGGATGACCAGCAATTACCTCGACAGCAACATGAGCCTCTTTTGTTGCTTTGTGAGCTAACATTGGCTCTCCCGCAACATCGCCAATAGCAAAAATATGAGACTCGTTAGTTCTACATTGTTTATCAATAATAATAAATCCTTTTTCATCTGTAACAATGGATGTATTTTCTAGACCTAAGTTTTTCGACATAGGCCTTCTTCCAACAGCAATTAAAGCTTTATCAAAAGTCATATTTGAATTAACTTTTTCAAGATCAGATAATGTCACCCTTAATTTATTAGATTTTTGAACAATTTTTTCAACTTTAGTATTTAATAAAATTTGCTCAAAACGAATATCTAAATCTGATTTTAATATATCTACTAAATCTCTATCTGCGCCTGGCAAAATACCTGCCGTCATCTCAACTACGGTTACCTTGGAGCCTAAACTCGCATATACCGTACCTAATTCTAATCCAATGTATCCACCACCTACTACAAGTAAATTTTTTGGCACATCAGGAATTTCTAATGCTGATGTTGAATTCATAACTAATGATGTTTCGCCCTCCACGATTGGTGGCAAGACAGGTGAGGATCCGGTTGCAATGATTGCATGATCGAAATCAACTATCTGTTCTCCTCCTTCTTGTAGTTGCACAACTAACTGATTTGGAGAGGAAAAAGAAGCTACACCTTGAACAAACTTCACTTTGCGTTGTTTCATCAACATTCCTAAACCACCAGTAAGCTTTCCTACAACTCCATCTTTCCAGTTACGTAATTTTTCAAGATCAATTTTTGGATCAGAAAATTGAACACCATACTCATGTGCATGGCTTGCTTCAGAAATTGTATTAGCTGCATGTAGTAGCGCTTTTGAAGGAATGCAACCAACATATAAACAAACACCTCCCGGTTTAGCAGCAGGATCAATTAGGGTTACATCCATCCCAAGATCGGCTGCACGAAAAGCTGCAGGATATCCTCCAGGACCAGCACCAATGACAACTATTTTTTTTTGACTCATATGTTCACCATTCACACTATATTCTTGCTATTTAAGCTTCAAAGACTTAGGATCTTCTAAAAACTTAACTAACCAGCTCAATAAAGAAGCCCCATCAGCTCCGTCAATAATTCTATGATCAAATGAAAGGGAAAGCGGCATCATTAAAGCAGGATTAAAAGCATCTTTCCCATTCCATAGAGGCTCAAAGATTGCTCGTCCTACTCCTAAAATAGCAACTTCAGGAGGATTAATAATTGGAGTAAAGAACGATGTTCCAAGACCTCCTAAATTACTTATTGTAAAATTACCACCTCGCATATCATCAAGTGATAATTTTTTATCTCTACTTTTAACCGAAATATCCGCCAATTCAATAGCAATTTCTGAAATGCTTTTATTAATAACATCTTTAATGACAGGAACTAACAAACCTCTTTCAGTGTCAACTGCAACACCAACATTAATATAATTTTTAGTAATAACGATACTTTTTTCTATATCTATACTTGTATTAAATTTTGGAAATTCTTGAATGCCTAATGCAGTTGCTTTAATAAGTACTGGCATCATTGTAAGATTGGCTCCAGCGAGACTTTTATCATTTTTTTTCTTTTTACGCTCAGCATCAAGTTCAGTGACATTAGCTTTTTGAAAAAGGGTAACATGAGGACTTTGCTCCCAAGACTGAGCAATATTATTTGAAGTTGTCTTTCTAACTCGAGACATCTTTTCTTCAGTAACATCTCCCCACTGACTAAAATTAGGTAGCTTAATTGGTGACTTTGTAGGCTGTTGTACCAAATTAGTTTGCTGGCCAGACACTCTAGAATATAACTTGACATCCTCTTCTGAAATTCTACCTGCTGGTCCACTACCCTGTACGCTTCGTATATTAACTCCAATTTCTCTTGCTAGTTTACGAACTGAAGGTGCGGCAAAAACCATTCGATTATTAACATTGCTATCTTCTTTCAGCTCAGGCAACGAGGAAAATTCAGCAGCTACATTCTGTAAAGAGTTATCCCTTGCAGTAGTTTGTGATACCTCAGCTACTGGAGCAGCTACTTCTTCTTGTATCGGAGGTGACTGCGTTTGAGTTGAAGTAGAGCCATCTCCGGAAGTTTCAATCGAAACAATATCTTGGCCGACCTTTATAGTGTCCCCAGCTGCGACTAAAACTTCTGTAATAGATCCTGCATGCGGAGCTGGTACTTCAACAGTTGCTTTTTCAGTCTCTATTTCAATTATAGGATCGTCAGTATTAATTGCATCACCAGGAGCAACTAAAACTTTTAATACATCAGCTTCTTCTATACCTTCACCAAGTTCAGGCAATGCAAAATTTGCTACCATAATCAACCTTACCGAAATTATTATAACTCAATAACTATTTTCTAAGCTATCACTGGATTGACTTTAGATATATCAATTTCTAAATCATCAATAGCTTCTAAATATACAGATTCATCTACTTTCCCCTTAGTAAGCAATCCTGACAAAGCTGTAACTACAATCCATCTAGCATCAACCTCAAAATGATTACGTAATTCCTCACGTGTATCACTTCTTCCAAAACCATCAGTACCTAAGCTCAATAAATCTACTGGTAACCACTTTGCAATCAAGTCAGGCAATGATTTCAGATAATCAGAACTTGCAACAACTAGATCTACATTGCTATCAATAACATTTGCAATATGTGATTTTTTTTGCTTCTTAGTTGGGTTCAAGATATTCCATCTTTCAATTTCTAAAGCTTCTCGGCGTAATTCTGTATAACTAGTCACTGACCATACTTCAGATGAAACATCGTATTTTTCAAGTAATTTTTGGGCTTTAACGACTTCTTTATGTATTGCCCCGCTACCAAACAATGCTACATGAGTGGAAGTATTTTTAATATTCCTTTCATTAAACAAGTACATACCTTTTAAAACATGTTCATCAAGTTTCTTGTTTGAAGATGGCATAGTTGGTTGCGTATAGTTTTCATTTCCTACTGCAATATAATAATACTCTTCGTAGTTGTCATAAAACATTCTCTGCAAGCCTTCACGTACAATAATTGCAATTTCATATGCATATGCAGGATCGTAAGCTTTTACCTGCGGGACAACAGAAAATAGTAGATGACCATGGCCATCTTGGTGTTGCAAGCCTTCACCATTTAAAGTAGTTCTTCCTGCAGTACCTCCAATTAGAAATCCTCTTGATCTTGAATCAGCTGCAGCCCATGCCAAATCACCTGTTCGTGCAAAACCAAACATAGAGTAATAAATATAAAATGGAATCATTGTTAGAGAATTATTTGCATAAGATGTAGCAGCGGCAATAAATGAGCTCATTGAACCAGATTCAGTAATACCTTCTTCTAAAATTTGCCCATCTGTTGATTCTTTATAATACAATAAGCTTGCTTTATCTACCGGATCGTATAGTTGACCAACATGGGAATATATACCAAATTGACGGAAAAAAGCCTCCATTCCAAATGTTCTTGCTTCATCGGGTACAATAGGCACTATTCTTTTCCCTATATTTTCATCTCTCATTAATTTTGATAAAATTCGCACAAAAACCATTGTAGTCGATGCTACTCGATCTGCAGAACCTTCATAGAATTCATCGAAAAGCTTGACATCAAATTGTTCTAGATCATTAAAAATTGGATTTCTGCTTGGTAAAAAGCCTCCTAATCTATTTCTACGTTCTATTAGGTATTTCTGCTCTGGTGATTTATTTGAAAATGTATATAATGGACTATTACTAGCCTCTTCATCAGATAAGGGCACATCAAATCTATCACGAAACTCCAATAATTCTTTCTCATTTAATTTCTTTTGCTGGTGAGTCACATTTCTACCTTCGCCTGCTTCACCAAGACCATAACCTTTAATTGTTCTTGCTAAAATTACAGTTGGTTGGCCTGTATGTGATACAGCTGCCTGATAAGCAGCATGTACTTTCGCAGCATCATGCCCACCTAAACTCATATCCCATAATTCATCATCACTTAAATGATCTACCATTTTTAATAATCTTGGATCAGTTCCAAAAAATAATTTTCTGATGTAGGCTCCACCTTCAACAACGGCTTTTTGAAATTCACCATCAACAATTTCACCTAGACGTTGCACTAATAGACCTTGGGTATCATTTGCTAATATTTCATCCCACTCACTACCCCAAATCAACTTAATAACATTCCATCCAGCACCTCTATAATGAGATTCAAGTTCTTGCATAATGCCACTATTACCTCTTACTGGTCCGTCAAGACGTTGTAAATTACAATTGATAACAAAAATTAAATTATCTAATTTCTCTCTAGCCCCTACTTGAATTGCAGCAAGGCTTTCAGGTTCATCTTGTTCGCCATCACCAAGGAATGCCCATATTTTTCTTTTAGAATGGTCACCAAGATCTCTATCAGTAAGATAACGCAAAAATCTAGCTTGATAAGCTGCCATGAGTGGTCCTAGGCCCATAGAAACTGTAGGAAATTGCCAGAAATCAGGCATTAACCAAGGGTGCGGATAAGAAGATAAGCCATCTCCATTAATTTCTCTACGAAAATTTTTTAATTGATCTTTTGTTAATCTTCCTTCGAGAAAAGCTCGTGCATAAATTCCTGGTGATGCATGACCTTGAAAGTAGATTAAATCAGAACCATCAGGATGATTTTCTCCTTTGAAAAAATGCTGAAAACCGACTTCATATAAAGTTGCTGCTGAAGCAAAAGTTGATATATGACCACCTATTCCATCAGAATGTTTATTAGCTTCAACAACCATGGCCATTGCATTCCATCTTACGGCATTCTTAATTTTACGCTCAATAGCACGATTACCAGGATAATTAGGCTGTCTATCAACTGAAATCGTATTAACCCTTGGAGTGCGAGAGGTAGTTGGCAAAACAACACCTAGCTTTTGAGCCATAATTTGTAAATGAGAAAGCAAGTCAGAAATTCTTTTACTACCACGTGTATAAAATACATCCTTAAGTGAATCTGTCCAATCCTTATTTTCTAACGAGACAATTTCTGGAGGTAAAATAGGCACATTACTGTTGTTAGTAGAATGAAGATCATTAACATCATTTGTGTTTTCAGTTTTGTTCTTGTTGACCATATTAATTCCATCTCAATCTACAGCATCAATAGTTTAATACATTACTCATTCAAAGGATATAATGAAAAAAAAATTACAAATTATCATATTCCTTTTAAAGACAATCAAAAGAATAAATTTACTGATAGAAGAAAAGTAGTATAATTAATTTAGTAGAGAATAATAAAATGAATCAAACAGTTTACTTTAATGACTTTGGAATAGTCGAATATTCACAAGCCTATGCATGGATGCATGAGGCTAGAATGCAATTAGCAGCCAATCAAATATGTGAATCAATTAATTTATTCGAACATCCTGCTACTTATACCTTAGGTGCCCAGGCTCAAACGAATAACATACTTGCAGATAGCAACCAATTAAAACAATTAGGTATCAAAACTTTTCAAGTTGATAGAGGTGGAGATGTCACATGCCACAATGAACAGCAGTTAGTTGTTTATCCAATCATAAATTTACGTAAACGAAAAATTAAACCAGTTCAATATGTTAGATCCTTAGAAGAAATTATCATTGCAACATTAGCAAAATTTAATATTATTGGTGAACGAATTCCAGGAAAACCAGGCATATGGACTGGGCAAAATAAAATAGGGTCAATTGGCATTAGCATAAAACAAGGAATTACGAGTCATGGTTTTTCAATAAATGTCAACAATGATTTAAGCTTCTTTGACTATATAAATACATGCGGTATAAATAATTTATCTGTTACCTCAATAGAAAAAAAATTGGCAAAACAAGTTGATTTTGATCTGGTAAAGAAATTTGTTGTTAATGAATTTATGAAAAAATTTACAATATCCGATAAAACAATTCATTCGGTCAATATTGAAGAGATATATACTAACAACACAACCGTAAGGACTACCTAGCATGACTCAAGTAGAAATCAAGTCTTTTGAGAAACAACCAAAGCCTAAATGGTTCAAGGCCAAATTTCCATCTGGAGAAAAGTTTACTGAAATAAAAGATCTATTAAGGAACGAAACACTCCATACAGTATGTGAAGAAGCAAGATGCCCTAATATAGGTGAATGCTTCAACTCTGGAACAGCAACATTTATGATTTTAGGTGACACATGCACTAGGGCTTGTGGATTTTGTGCTGTGAATTCTGGAAAGCCAGGTGAATTAGATTTACTAGAACCAATTCGCCTCGCCAATACAGTTGCTAACCTCAAATTAGATTATGTAGTAATAACATCAGTCAATCGCGATGATGTAGAAGATGGTGGTTCAAGTATTTTTGCTGGCTGCATCTATTCAATACATCAACAATTACCAAATTGTAATGTTGAAATTTTAATTCCTGATTTTTTAGGTAATTGGGCTGCTCTAGAAACAGTATTAAATGCAGGGCCTGCCGTATTAAATCACAATACAGAAACAATACAGGAATTCTATAAATTTGTAAGACCAAAAGGAAACTATGAAAGAAGCCTAGAATTATTTCGAAAATCAAAAGAAATTAATCCAAACATTCCTACAAAAACAGGACTCATGGTAGGGCTTGGAGAAAACATGGATCAATTAAAAAAAACAATAGAGGATATAAGAGAACAAGACACAAATCTTTTAACTATTGGACAATATTTACAACCAACCAAAAAACATTTACCAATTAAAAAATTTTGGCATCCAGATGAATTTTTAGAGATTAAAGAATTTGCCACTTCTCTTGGATTCCAGCATGTTGAGTCAGGACCTCTTGTAAGAAGTTCCTATCATGCAGCTGAACAATATGAAGCTTTTAAAAAAAATCAATAATTTTTAATAAAATAGTAAATTAAGAATATGTATATTACTTTTTATTACTGTTATTCAAAAAAGCTTTTTTAGCTTCAATCGCTTCATCTGAAGATTGTAAAATCTCAGTTTGTGTTTGTTCAAATTTATAGGCATTCTTCAAATCCATCCATTCGATTTGATTTAAAGTCGATTTAGCCATTCGTAATCCCATAGACATCTTTTTTGCAATTATCTCTGCATATGACATGGCAACATTTAATAAATTATCTACGGTTGTTACCTCAATAACGGCCCCATACTGCTTAGAATCTTCTGCAGAAAGCCTAGTTGCTGTAAAATTCATCATTCTAGTAACTGGTTGAGGAAAAATTCTTTGTAAATGTCCAGCTCCACCTAATAATCCAACATCAATTTCAGGTAAACCAAAATTTGCATTATCACTAGCAACTAAAAAATCACAAGATGCTGCAATAGCTAATCCTGCACCTAATGCAGGACCATTAATTGCACCAATTACTGGAACTGCGCATTCATAAATAGAGTTAAAGGTTTCACGAGCTCTGCGGTAATGAGCACTAGGATCATTTTGACTATTACCAGCTGGCAGCCTGGAATTAAGATCTACTCCAGCACAAAAAGCCCTAGAACCAACAGCAGTTAAAATGACTACATTTACATCATTTTTTGTCTGAAAAGAGTCAAATGTTTTAATAATTTCATTATTGCTGTCAGCAGTTAAAGCATTCACTGGAGGATAATCCATAGTGACAATTGCAACTTTATTTTTTATTTCAACGTTAAGCGGTGACATGCTGACCCTTTATTTTAACAATTTTCTATAATGGCTGAAACTTAGGTAAAGTTATATCCTCATTGATTTTTTCAAATATAATTCCAACAGACATTCCAACTTCAACATTATTCACATCTGCATTAATAAGATTAGTAATTAATTTAGGTCCTTCTTTTAATTCAACCAAGGCAAAAATATAAGGTCCTTGTGAAGCAATTTCTTGAAAATGTACATCAGCTGCTCGATGAACAATTGTATATGAAAAAAGTTTACCTACTCCAGACACTTTCTCCCAATCTAAATTACTAGAAAAACAACCATTATTTGGACAATATGCTTTAGGATACATAAACATATGACCGCAATCATTACATTTAGGTATTAATAACTCATTATTAGCAAGCCCATCCCAAAAAGGCTTTGCTTCTGTAGTTATTGTAGGTATAGGTAAATTGTATTCATCAGTCATACATTTCTCCAAATACTTTTATCATTTAATTCGGTTCTAAGCCTAGAACCAGTGAACACATTTCACTTAAAAAACCACCTCAACCATTAACAAAGCAATAATCAAGATTTTCAACTTGCCTGTCTCCTGCAAGGCCTTGCATTTGTCGAACAGATTCTGTAACGTGAGACATCCCTCCTCCAACTTGAGGTTGACCATACGATAATTGCCCACCATGCGTATTAATTGGTAATGATCCCTTGTATGTAATGTCTGTAGACTCAACAAAGGCGCCAGCTTCTCCCTTAGGAACGAAACCAGCATCTTCCAGGCTTATTAAAACAGTTATTGTATAGCAATCGTACAATGAAACCATGCTAATATCAGTGGGCTTTAATTCAGCCATATCAAAAGCCTTTGCTGCAGAAATTGCAACTGGAGAAGTAGTCAGGGAAGTTGCATTTACAAGAGTTGATCTATCAACTGCCATGCCAGCTCCCAATAAATAAACTGGCTTATTGTTTGCATCTTTTGCCCTATCAGCAGAAGTAACTATCACTGCTTCAGCTCCACCTGTAGGCATAACACATTCCAAAAGTCTTAAGGGATTAGATATCATTCTAGAATTTACAACATCATCAACTGAAATAGAAGCACCATAAAAAATAGCATTTGGATTTGCTTGAGCATTAAATCTTTGCTGAACTGCTACTTGGGCACGTTGTGCATCTGTAACACCGTATTCATGCTTGTATCTATTTGCAATCAGAGCATAGTAGCCAGTTGCACCTGACGCAGGTCCAAATGGATTATCAAACTGAGGTCTGTGTAAGGGAGAAGAATCAGTAGCCATGTCACCACCCGGAGCTAATCCACCTATAACACATAAAACTGTCTGTGCTAATCCTGCATTAATTGCCATAGCAGCCATTGTCACACTAGCAGCACCACTCGCACCCTCCATTGCTACACCAGAAGACCATGTTGGCCTCATGCCAAGATACTCAGCTAACGCAGTAGGAGTTTCTCCAGTTACTTGAGTAATTAATCCATCAATATCATTCTGAGATAAAGCAGCATCTTTCATAGCATTTATTGCTGCTTCAGCAGCAACTCCAAGACCACTTCTGCCTGGCATTTTTCTTTCAGGTTTCACGGAACCTGTAGCAATAATTGCAGCCTTCCCTTTTAAACTACCCGACATCTATTATCTCCAAAGTAAATAATCATATACTCATATTAAGTTGAGTTAATTATACATTATTGTGATAATAAATTATTAGGTCTATGGAGTGAAAAAATGAAAGAAATTAAAAGAGGTTATGTGACAACTAATGAATGTCAGCTGCATTATTATGAGTCTGGCACTGGCAAACCAATGATTCTTTTACATCCTACGCCTAATTCACAATTTTTTTTAAAAACAATGCCTTTTTTATCAAAGGATTATAAAGTTTTTTCTATAGATACTCCTGGGTATGGTAATTCAACAAGACCAAAAAAACCTTTTAAAACGCTACAAGAATATGGCAATCAAATAGTATCTTTCATGGATGCAAAGAAACTGAAATCAGTGATTTTACTTGGTCATATGACAGGGGCTGTTACAGCATTAGATGTTGCCTTGCAAGGAGAAAAATACATTAAGACATTAATACTTGGAGAATTAATTGATTGGTCAAAAACTTCCGAACCACACAAACATCATGATAACCAATTTATTACACCAATAAATAATGGAAAGCACCTACTGAATATTTGGAATAAGTACTCTGACATGATTGGAACCTTAGAAATTGCAGATGTACAAAGTCGATTTTTAACAGAATTTCTAGCAGAATATGGTTCTTCGCTCTATCCTCTCAACGATAATGACAAGGAACAAACTCATATAGATTTTAATTGGCAAGATAGTACGCCAAAGACAATGTTTAAATACAATGTTACAAAATCCCTTAAGAAGTTAACTGTGCCTACATTATTATTATGTGGTAATAGTGGTTCACTACGCTCAGGTGCGCAACCATTTGATGAACAACAATCTCTATTAAAATTAATTAAAAATGGCTATGCTGCAACCATAAAAGATCACGATCATGCTGCACCTTTGTTAAATCCAGAACTGTATGCTTTTTCCATTTTGAGTTTTTTAAACAATTTGAAGTAAATTTCCATGTCATTTGTAACCAAAAGTAACTATAATTTACATCATTGATTGTTTGAATTTAGAAAAATAGTTTGGAGCATTCATGCAAGACGTATCATATTACAGGCCATCATCTATTAAAGAGGCGATTAAGATTCTTTCAGAGCATGGGCCCACTGCAAAAGTATTAGCAGGTGGAACAGATGTCATTGTTCAAGCACGAGAAAGAACAAAGAAAATTACAGCTTTTGTCGATATTAAAAAAATCCCTGATGTAATGGGTCTCGGCATAGAAGGCCATAGAGGATTAACCATAGGGGCTGCAACTCCAATGTATCAAATTTATAATCATTCAGGAGTTCAAGAGGAATATCCTGCAATTATAGATTCTGCAAATATAATTGGTGGGAAAGCAATCCAAGGCAGAGCAAGTCTTGGTGGTAATCTATGTAACGGCTCTCCAGCGGCAGATACAATTCCTACTTTAATCGTCCTAGAAGGCACCGCAAATATTATTGGACCAAATGGAGAACGAAAGATTGCAATAGAGGATTTTTGCACTGGTCCTGGTAAAACATTACTACAACATGATGAAATATTGATTTCTTTGCATTTTAAAAGACCAGCTCCTTTTTCAGGTTCTAGATTTATCCGTTTTATTCCTAGAAATGAAATGGATATCGCGGTTGTTAACGTTGCATCGCAAATTCAAATGGATGGCAATAAAATAGAATCTTCTAGAGTAGCAATAGGTGCATGCGCACCCACTCCTTTGCTTTTGAAAGAAATATCTAATTTTATTCAAGGCAAGGAACTTTCACAAGACCTTCTAGAGAATGCGGCTGAGCTATTTAATAATCTCATCACGCCTATTGAAGACATGAGGGGTTCACCAGAACATCGCGTAGATTTAGCAAAAACACTTTTTAAAAGAACTATGAATGATGCAGTAATTAGATCTAATGGAGAAAAGGTACAATAAAATGAGTAAAAAAATAGTAATTTCAACAGATTTGAATGGTGACATAACGGAATTTATTGCTGATGAAAGAGATAGTCTTTTAGATGCATTAAGAGAAAGAATCGGCTTAACTGGAGTTAAGGAAGGTTGCAATAATGGTAATTGTGGCGCTTGCGCAGTTTTACTTGACGGAATATTAGTAAATTCATGCTGTGTTATGGCTGCTGAAGTCGATGGAGGCTCAGTTACTACAGTTGAGGGCATAGCACTAGAAAATGAATTGCATCCGGTTCAACAAGCATTTTTAAATGAAGCTGCCCTACAATGTGGCATTTGTACACCAGGTTTCTTGGTTGCTGCAAAAGCATTACTTGATACCAATCCTGAGCCTACAGAAGAGGAAATAAGATTCTGGCTAGCAGGTAATTTATGCAGATGTACAGGGTATGATAAAATTATTACTGCTGTCCAAGAGGCATCTAAAAGTATGCAAAAAAAGTAAACAGGAGTTACTATGGTTAGCACACAAAAAAAAGCAGACAAAACATACAAGGTTATTGGAACGAGGCCAGTTCGGCCTGATGGGGTTGATAAAGTTACTGGCCGTGCAAAATATGGTGCAGATATCCAATTACCTGGGATGTTATTTGGTCGAGTATTACGAAGTCCTCATGCCCATGCAATTATAAAAAAAATTGATACATCAAAAGCATTAGCACTACCTGGCGTTAAGTCAGTGATTACTCATAAAGATTTACCAACTGCAGCAGATGCTGCTTTAAATCTAGGTGAAACTACCGACAATTTAAAATGGATATCGGATAAAGTACTTGCAGCTGAAGATGCATTATTCCATGGCCAGGCCCTTGCAGCTGTCGCTGCAGTTGACAAGCATATTGCAGAAGATGCCTTAGCATTAATTGACGTTGAATATGAAATTTTAGAACCTGTCCTTTCAGTACATACTGCAATGGATAAAAAGACTCCTAGTATTCATGATAATATGAAAACTGTCGATATGATTGCTCGTTTTCAAGTTGGAGAAATCAGTGAAACTCAAATTAATAATGTTGCAAGCATACTTGACCTAGAGCTTGGCGACTTAGATGCAGGATTCAAAGAAGCTGATATCATAATTGAGCGCGAATTTGAAACAGGAACTTATCATCAAGGATATATCGAGTCTCATAATGGTACAGCACAGTGGAATGAAAACGATGAAGTAACAGTATGGCTCTCAACACAAGGTGCATTCAATGCAAGAGATCAGCTTGCAGCTTTACTACAAGTACCTATGTCAAAAATCAAAGTGATACCAATGGAGATTGGTGGTGGGTTTGGTGGCAAGATACCGATGTACATGGAGCCTCTTGCAGCTATTATGTCTAAGCAAACTGGTAAGCCAGTAAAAATGCATATGCAGCGTGATGAAGTTCTTCTTGCAACTGGTCCAACTTCAGCAACATACATAAAAGTAAAAGTTGGTGCAAAAAATGATGGCACAATTGTTGCTGCTGATGCTTATCTAGCTTACGAAGCAGGAGCATATCCTGGTTCACCAGTAAGCGGTGGGGGCGTATCAATGTTCATGCCTTATGCAATCCCAAATGTAAGGGCACTTTGCTTAGATGTCATCGTCAATAAAACAAAAACTGCTGCTTATAGAGCTCCGGGCGTTCCAGCTGCAGCTTTTGCCATTGAATCAATCATTGATGAACTTGCTGAAAAATTAGAAATTGACCCAATTGCTATCCGCATGCACAATGCTGCAGAAGAAGGCACGCGACGCCATGATGGAGTACTAGCACCATCAATGGCTGTGAAAGAGTTATTAGAAGAAGCGCAAGCAACTGAGCATTGGAATGCAGAGCTTAGCGATCCATCAATTGGTCGAGGTATTGCAATTGGTGCATGGGGTAATGGTGGCATGGAATCAAGTGCCTCTGCCTCAATAAATAGTGATGGAACAATCAATCTGAATACTGGTTCCGTTGATATAGGTGGACAGAGAGCAAGCCTAGCTATGCAGCTCGCAGAAACACTTGGGGTAGAGTATGATTCCATTAAACCACAAGTCGTAGACACTGATTCTATTGGTTACACAGCAGTTAGTGCAGGCAGTAGAACAACATTTGCTACTGGGATAGCAGTAATTGAAGTTGGAAATAAAATTAAAAAACAAATTATTAATCGAGTAGCAACATTTTGGGAAATAGATGCAAATGCATTAAAATACAATGATGATGGAAGTGTTTCTAGTCCTGATAAAATCATAAACTTTAAAGAAATTGCTGCGATGCTTCCTAATACTGGAGGAAGAATCCAAGCTAGCATTGACATTCAAGCAACTACGCATGTTCCTACAATCGCTTGCCATATCGTTGATGTAAAAGTTGATGAAGAGACTGGTAAAGTTGATATTTTACGTTCAACAGCGCTTCAAGATGTTGGAAAAGCAATTCATCCTGCATATGTAGAAGGACAAACTCAAGGTGGTATTTTACAAGGAATAGGAATGGCTTTATATGAAGAATATTATTACGATGATAAGGGAATATTAAAGAATGCAAGTTTACTTGATTACAGAATGCCTACTTCATACGATGTGCCATTTACAGAAATAATCTTAGTAGAAAAACCAAATCCTGGTCATCCATTTGGCGTTAAAGGTGTAGGGGAAGTGCCGATTGTCCCTCCTTTAGCAGCAGTTGCAAATGCGATTTATGATGCAGTTGGTGTACGACCAAATATATTGCCGGTTAACCCAAGAAGACTCAGTGTTCTCTTAAAAGAAAAGAATAATAAGTAAGAATTGATGGCTATAGTAATAATTCCTACAATGTTACGTAAAAAATGTACTGGAGAGCAGCAAGTAGAAGTATCTGGTGAAACCTTAAGACTGATCATTAATGAACTTGAAAATCATTGCCCTGGAATATCATTAATATTAATTCATGAAAGCTTAATTAATCCAAGTATACAAATTGCTATCAATGGCATTGCTACAACAACTGGATTATCAACAAAAGTACCTAAGGATGCAGAAATCAATATTATTCCTGCAATTGCAGGAGGATAAATTGAAAATCTCAGTATATAATATTTAGTAAGCAAACAGGAGTTACTATGGTTAGCACACAAAAAAAAGCAGACAAAACATACAAGGTTATTGGAACGAGACCAGTTCGGCCGGATGGCTTAGATAAAGTTACTGGCCGTGCAAAATATGGTGCAGATATCCAATTACCTGGGATGTTATTTGGTCGAGTATTACGTAGTCCTCATGCCCATGCAATTATAAAAAAAATTGATACATCAAAAGCATTAGCACTACCTGGCGTTAAGTCAGTGATTACTCATAAAGATTTACCAACTGCAGCAGACATTGCTCTTGACTTAGGTGAAACAACCTCAAATATGAAATGGCTTTGCGACAAAGTCCTTGCAGCTGAAAAAGCATTATTCCATGGCCATGCCATTGCAGCTGTCGCTGCAGTTGACCCTCACATTGCAGAAGATGCCTTAGCATTAATTGACGTTGAATATGAAATTTTAGAACCTGTCCTTTCAGTACATACTGCAATGGATAAAAAGACTCCTAATATACACCCAAATATGAAAACTGTCGATATGATTGCGCGTTTTCAAGCAGGGGAGCCAAGTAAGGTTCAAATTAATAATGTTGCAAGCATACTTGACTTAGAGCTTGGCGACTTAGATGCAGGATTCAAAGAAGCTGATATCATAATTGAGCGTGAATTTGAAACAGGCACTTATCATCAAGGATATATTGAATCTCATAATGGTACTGCTCAGTGGAATGAAAATGATGAAGTAACAGTATGGCTCTCAACGCAAGGACATTTTAATGCAAGAGATGTGCTATCTAAACTTCTGCAAGTGCCTATGTCAAAAGTCAAAGTGATACCAATGGAAATTGGTGGTGGTTTTGGTGGCAAGATACCAATGTATATGGAGCCTCTTGCAGCTATTATGTCTAAGCAAACTGGTAAGCCAGTAAAAATGCATATGCAGCGTGATGAAGTACTTCTAGCAACTGGTCCAACTTCAGCAACATACATAAAAGTAAAAGTTGGTGCAAAAAATGATGGCACAATTGTTGCTGCTGATGCTTATCTGGCTTATGAATCAGGAGCATATCCTGGTTCGCCAGTTGGTGCTGGTGCAGCTTCAATGTTTTTACCTTATAACATAGCTAATCTTAGAGCGCATTGCTTAGATGTTATCGTCAATAAACCTCACACAGCAGCATATAGAGCTCCAGGAACACCCGCTGCAGCTTTTGCCATTGAATCAATCATTGATGAACTTGCTGAAAAATTAGAAATTGATCCAATTACTATTCGCATGCACAATGCTGCAGAAGAAGGCACGCGAACTTCAGATGGTCGACTTGCTCCTGCATCATTGGCTGTAAAAGAGTTATTAGAAGAAGCTCAAGCAACTGAGCATTGGAATGCAGAGCTTAGCGATCCATCAATTGGTCGAGGTATTGCAATTGGTGCATGGGGGAATGCTGGCTTAGAATCAAATGCATATGCCTCAATAAATAGTGATGGAACAATCAATCTTAATACTGGTTCTGTTGATATAGGTGGTCAAAGAGCAAGCTTGGCTATGCAATTAGCAGAAACCCTTGGCGTAGATTATGATTCTATTAAACCACAAGTTAGTGACACAGATTCTATTGGTTACACAGCCGTCACAGGGGGAAGCCGCACTACTTTTGCAAGCGGAATAGCAGTTGTAGAAGTTGGTAATAAATTAAAAGAACAAATTATTGATCGAGTAGCAACATTTTGGGAAATAGATGCAAGTCAAGTACACTATGGCGATGATGGTACTCTCAATGGACCAGAAGATAAATCTATAAAATTTAGTGGCATAGGTAAAATTTTATCAAGAACTGGTGGCACTATTCAAGCAAGTGCCACAGTAAAACCAAATACTCAAGTAGCAACATTTGGATGCCATATCGTTGATGTAAAAGTTGATGAAGAAACTGGTAAGGTTGATATTCTACGCTCAACAGCGCTTCAAGATGTTGGAAAAGCAATTCATCCTGCATATGTAGAAGGACAAATCCAAGGTGGTATTTTACAAGGGATTGGAATGGCTTTATATGAAGAATATTATTACGATGACAAGGGAATATTAAAGAATGCGAGCTTACTTGATTACAGAATGCCTACTTCTTATGATGTGCCATTTACAGAAACTACCTTAATAGAAAAACCAAATCCTGGTCATCCATTTGGCGTTAAAGGTGTAGGAGAAGTGCCGATTGTCCCTCCTCTAGCTGCAGTTGCAAATGCGATTTATAATGCAGTTGGTGTACGACCAAATATATTGCCGGTTAACCCAAGAAGACTCAGTGTTCTCTTAAAAGAAAAGAATAAAAAGTAAGAATATTCTTACTTATTATTCTTTTCTTAATAATATAAATATAAAAGATAATAACTATTTAAATATTACTAAAATCTACATTACTTAATACTTGCATTGCTGCACCATGGCATATTGCATCACGCTCTTCTTCAGTGAAATCAATGTTGTATTTCTTACCCCATTCTGGTAAGTTTTTAAAAATATCTACCCATTTTTCTGTTTGACCTCGTGCTCTACTACCAACCCCCGCTTGAGGTAAATCCGTACCCCAAACAATTCTTTCAGCACCCATTGAATTAATAAAAATTCTAATCACTTTTAATAATTCTGGAATATTTTCATCAGTAACAGCACCTAATGCTTGCCAGTCACAAATATCAAGCCATATATTTCTCTTACCTCTTGCCGCTTGCAATCCTCTCCAAAATGCTTTTGTTTCAAAAGGAGCTTGGAGGTTTGTATGACCCATCATAATGCGAAGATCGGGAAGTTCCCTAGCTACCAATTCAACCCATTCAGGCCATGCCCAAACATTTCCGCCAGTATGTATTAAGACTGGTACGTCTAACTCAATAGCTTTTCTGTACATTGGAAAGCATCGCTCATCATTAGCTTGATATCCATTTGGTGGATAAACTTTTAATCCTACTGCTCCACGCTCTTTAACAGCTCGTTCAAAGATAGCAGTTGCTTTAGGTCGACGAGGGTCAACTCCACAAAACCATGACAATTTATCTGTCTTATCAGATACTTCACCAGTTAAACGATCAAATTCTTCATATTCAAGTTGATTGTCTTCCTCAGGCCCATAAGCCATTCCCCAGTCTAAAGCAAGAATGACAGAATGATCTATGCCATAATGATCCATTTCATCTATAGCAATTTGTCCAGTTTCATCCATTGTTGGAGATTGTTTAATACGATCAAGAACTTGCTCAGTTGTACGTCCAGTTTTCTTAGCCAAAGCTTCAGCATTATTTCTTAAATGACTTGGTGGAAACCATTCAAATCCCCAAAGGTGTCTATGTACATCAATTAACTTAACCATTTTTAAATCCTAACTAATAAATTGAACTAAATTATAACCTAAAATTTGATATTACTAAAAGCAGCCTCAGCAGCTTTATAACACATGCCATCTCGCTCTTCTTCAGTAAAATCAATGTTGTATTTCTTACCCCATTCTGGTAAGTTTTTAAAAATATCTGTCCAAGTTTCAGTCTGCGCACGAGCACGACTACCTACTCCTGCTTGAGGTAAATCCGTACCCCAAACAATTCTTTCTGGGCCTTTTGTGTTTAGAAATATTCTTAAAACTTTTAATAATTCTGGAATATTTTCTTCTTTAACAGCACCAAGAGCTTGCCAATCACATAGGTCCAGCCAAATATTATTATGCCTAGCACCAGCTTGCAAACCTTGCCAATATGCCTCTGTTTCAAAAGGAGCTTGCAAATTAGTGTGCCCCATAATTATTCTCAAGTCAGGAAATTGTCGTGCTACAAGTTCTACCCATTCTGGCCAAGCCCAAATATTACCTCCAGTGTGTATTAAAACTGGAACGTTAAGCTCTGCTGCTTTGGCATACATTGGCAAACATCTTTCATCATTTGCTTGATAACCATTAGGAGGATACATCTTTAAACCTACAGCACCCCATTCAGTTACAGCTTGCTCAAATAGAGCAACTGCCTTTGGTCTACGTGGATCATAGCTTGCCATTGCATACAATTTGCCTGGGTATTTCTTGCAAACTTCTTGAGCAAGTCTATTAAATTCTTCAGCAGGTAATTGATTATCTTCGCCAGGACCATACGCTAAACCCCAATCAAGCACTTGAATAATTGATACATCAATGCCATAGTGATCCATTTCATCAATAGCTACTTTACCAGTTGCATCCATTGTTGGAGATTGCTTAATTCGCTCAAGTACCTCATCTACAGTTCGCCCAGTTTTCTTTGCAATTGGTTCTGCAGAAAACTTAGGTAAATGACTAGGAGGAAACCAGTCATAACCCCATAAATGTCTATGAATATCAATTATTTTTGTCATTTGAACTCCTAAAAATTTCAAAAATTAAACGATGTAGCAAAAACTAATAAGGCTTAAAATCTTCATCAGTTTTTACAGCTTTCTTATAATCTGATTTTCTTTTCTCAACAAAAGCTTCCATGCCTTCAAGCAAATCGTCATCAGATTTTACCTTTTCAATCATCTTCATTTGATTTGCTTTTCTTGTTTCATAATAATTTTCATATCGTAAATTACCACTTTTTCTTTGCAAATCTATAGAGCCTTGTTTTAGTCTTTGGATAGAATCTGGTCCCATAAGTGCAGTAGCTTTTGCTAAATCAATAGCTTTTTCTAAAATTTGATCTTTTGGTAAAACGTAGTTAGCAAAACCATAACTTAGACATTCTTGTGCAGTTAAGCGTCTGTCAGTCATAGTTAATTCTCTCGCTATCATTGCAGGGAGAAAAGTATTCATAGAATTCATGCCTCCTACATTAATTTTTGCATGCAAGTCAGCAATATAAGTATCATCAGACATTACTATCATGTCACACATTATTGCAATTTCAAGACCACCTCCAACAGCTGCTCCATTCACCGCTCCAATAAGTGGCTTCCAAACATCATAATGATTACATTGTGTAGCAAACATTACATGATTTGGATCATCAATTGGCCTCAATGCATCTGAGTTTTTTTCTGCATACGTACCAACAAATTCTTTGATATCTCGTCCTGCACAAAAAAATCTACCACTTGCAGTAATAACTGCTGCTTTAATGTTGTCATTGTTATGTACCTCATCAAAGCAAGCAACGACATCTCTATGCATAGCAGTATTTAGTGAATTAGCTGCTTCAGGTCTATTCATCGTAATCACAGCTACATCATCAACAATCTCAAAAGTCGCAGCTTCAAGATTATTTAAATCTAAATTTAATTCTTTTGTTATATCTTTACCAAATTGCATACAAACCCCCTTAAGATTCAAATGACTAAAAAGAAATTAACCCTCGCGATTGTCTGAATCGTTAGATGTTACTGGCCTTTCATAGGCAGAATCTCTTTTTTCAACAAATGCCTTCATGCCTTCCATTCTGTCATGATCTCCAGCAGTTTCAGCCATTTGCGCACGTACAATTTTACGTCTTTCTTCATAGAATTCTTCACCATGCAGATTGCCGCTAGCAAGCTGTAAATCAATTGATCCCTGCTTTAATCTTTGAATAGAATCTGGTCCCATAAGTGCAGTTGCTTGAGCAACTTCTATTGCCTTTTCAAGAACTTGATCTTTTGAAAGCACGTAATTTGCAAAACCATACCTAAAACATTCTTCTGCAGTTAATCGACGATCAGTCATTGTTAATTCTCTTGCAATATTTGGAGGCAGAAATGTATTCATGGAAACCATTCCACCAACATTAATTTTTGCATGAAGATCTGCAATATAAGCATCTTCTGCCATAACTATCATGTCACACATTATTGCAACTTCTAAGCCACCACCAACGGCAGAACCTTGCAAAGCACCAATTAAAGGCTTTTTAACATGCCAGTGATTTGCGAGTCTTCCAAACATTTCGCCATCTGGATCGTCTATTTTACGAAGCTCTGCAGCTTCACCTTCACCATATGTGCCAACAAATTCTTTGATATCTCGTCCTGCACAAAAGAATCTACCTGAACCAACAACAACTGCTGCTTTAATATCGTCATTATTGTTGATTTCTTCCCAACATGCCCCAACATCTCTGTGGATTGCAGTGTTCAGCGAATTCAATGCTTCTGGGCGATTCAATGTAACTATTGCTACGCCATCCCGAATTTCAAAAATTGCTGATTCTAAATTATTTAAATCGACCCCATAGGTCGCATTACTATTATATGAGCCCATACTATACTCCTTCTTTAAAAGTCTATATCACGGAAAAAAAAGCCGCGAAGTACATTATACATATTTATTGAGCAATTTTACAAGATATAATTGAGTCTATCGTTTGCATACGCTCTTCATAGCCAGTAATACCAGCAGATGCAACAACAACATGATCTACTATTCCTTCATATCTTTTCTTCAATTCTTCAGCTACTTCATCTATAGGACCAGTTACAGCTATCCTATCAATCACCTCATTACCAATTAATGCAGATGCGCGATCCATATCTCTATCAACAAGGCATGCTTGACGAATATCTTCGTAACGATCGCCAATACCATAGTACTGTAAAATACCTTGATAGCTTTTAGTAGATAGATAGTTTGCAATTGTTTGACCTGCCAGTCTTCTTGCTTCATTCTTATCTTTATGAACTACAGTTGTAGCCCAACATGCAAGCTCAAAAGGAGTTTTAAGCTCTCCATTGCTTCTACCTATTTCTATATTAGGTTTGACAACATCTCTCATATAGTCAGCACCAAATACTGGATGACCGCACATTCCGTCTGCTACCTCACCCGCAAACTGTTGCATTTTTACATTAACTGCCGCAACCCATATTGGTATATTTGATTCCTTATCTTTGTTACCATTAGGATTTTGAATATGCTGCGCTCGTACTGGCCTTATTCCTTTAATTTTATAAAATTCATCATCCCATGTAAACAATTCACCTGTATTTGCTGCAGACCAAAAACTTCTTACTATTCCAATTACTGATCTTAATTGAGAGATAGGCTTATTAATCTCAATGCCATATTGATAAAGATTTTGTCTTTTTGTACCAGTTCCAAAACCCAAAATGACATTTGTATTTGATAATGCATTCATAGTCATAAAAGCAGATGCAATTGTAACAGGATTGCGCAAAAATGCTCTTAAGATACCTGAGCCTACCCTAATATCTGGAGCAGACTTAGCCATAGAAGCCATGTGTATAGAACCATCACTTCCGGGATTATCATCTGTCCAAGCTGAATTGTAACCCTCATCTTGTGCTTTTTTCGCATAAACACCTTTTAATTCTGCGCCCGGAACTCCTGCTAGAGTTATACCATATTTCATTATTAACTCCTTTACCTATTTCACATCCTAACATATTCATATTAAAAAATAACAATAGTCTATTAGATATCAAATAATATAAGTTTAAATTTATTTACTTGGCCTAAATCCCAGCTCTGCGCCAGTCATAGGAGCATCTCCAACTATGCCATCTTTCTTATATGAATCTATCTTTTCATGATCCATTTCTAGAACTTCATGAAATACATAATCATTGTGTTCTCCAAATCTAGCAGGCTGTTGTTCAATTTCTGGCCTACGACCATTTACTGTCCATGGAGCATTATATACTGGATAAGTACCCAGATCATCTCTAAATTGCCAAGAGATAAATTGCCTAGAAGACAAAGAACCTTCAGAATCAAAATCTCTTCCTCTAAGAATTCTTTGACAAGGGACTCCTTTAGATTGAAGAACTTTTTCTATAGTTCTTGGTGCTGTTGACTTACATATTGCTACTAATTCTTCTTCAATTTTATCTGGATCTGAAATTATATCTCTATCTAAATCAACTGGTTGCATGCTAGTCAATGTACCACTGTAATTAGCTATTTCCATTCCTGATTTTAATATGGCAATGCCATCTAGCAATCTATTTCTTTGTTCATCATTCGTACAAGTAATACTAATCCAGCCATCTCTTTCATTTGTGTCATAAATATTATAAGGATAAAAATCATCTTTATTCATACAGTCAACGCCTGCACCTTTGATTTCTGATTCGTTCAATTGTGATTCTACAAGGATTTCTTGAGAATAAGTAATACAAGTTTCTACACATGAAATATCTACATGCATGCTTGTCTTTTCATCACTTATTTTGTTCAATAATAATCCTTGAATCACATGAAACGCTGTAGCAGTCCCATTCACTGGATCGCCATATGCACTCAATGGAATAGAGTCCTCGTTTTCATAACCTGTCCCAACAAAAAGACCTGCGAATGCAGCCTGTCCATCTCCAAATAATCTCCAACTACTCCTTGGTCCATTCTCGCCATATCCAGATAAAGTTGCAAAAATAATTTTTGGATTAATTACTTGAAGGGCTTTTATGTTTAAATCATATTTTTTTCTTGTGTCATAGGACATATTTGTGAGCACGATATCACTTTTTTTAACAAGATCTATCATTATTGACATGCCTTCTTCAGTACTTAATTCAATACCTGCAGATAATTTATTTCTTGCAAGACCTAACCACATAATATACCTATCCCATGGCTTGTCTCCAGGATCATTATCGGGGTATGAAGAACTGTTTTCTGGAGGAGTAGTCCATCCTCTCAGCATATCCATCCATTCGATCCCCTCAATTTTAATAATTTCAGCACCAAGATCTCCAAGTAAAGTTGCACCTTTTGGAGCAGCCCACGTATTTGTTAAATCTAAAACTCTAATGCCTTTTAATGGCTTAGTTATGTCAAATATAGAATGATCAATCATTGCAGGATTTTTATTAACTTTTAATTTATTTTCTAATATATATGCTCCTATAGCAGAATACTTTACGCCAGCATGAGTCCTTTGAATTGGAATAGACTCATGTCCTGAAAATCTCCCTACCCCAACAGGATACTTAACTGTTTTTGAGTTAATAGTTATTTCTTCAAAAGCATTACGTGAATCTAGTTGTGGGTCAGCTAACACTTCACTAGGTAGCCGTGTTGTAGAAATTGGCATTCCTGATTCTTGACCAAGCTCCACAATTTCCATAGCAGTTCTAGAAAAAAACCATGGAACAAGCAAGGCTTCAAGATCTTCCATATTTTGCGCTCTATTAAAGCGAGCCATAAATCTTTCATCTCTTTCTAAGTCTTCTCTACCAATCATTCTTGCAACTCTAGGCCATTCTCTATCATGAAATAACATATTTACACTTTTGCCATCTGCTGTCTGAAAACCAGATGACTGTGCTGTTGATGTTGCATTAAGTGTTTGCATTATTTCTACTTGATTAAAATGCCAATTAGAAGCACCTAATTCAGAATGCATATATAAAGATTCTTGTATTGAGATATCAATCAATACTCCAGATTCCAAATTATGCACTTGATTTTGAAAGAGATATGCCGAGCTAGCAAGTGCTGCATGCCATGCTGCAGATACATATGCCTGCGGACCTTTCATTGGAAGAGGTGTCTTGCCTTTTTCTCCAATTCTTATCATGAATGGACCACTAGCTTGTGAAGTTAATTCACTACTAGGCACATCTGCATGAGAGCCATAAATTCCATAAGGAGTAATGCTACACCAATGTGCTTTATTGCCTTTAATCTTATATTGCGAACGTAAATCAATTCCTTTTTTCAGCCAAAATGAAGGTAAATGATCATCAATAATTAAATCAGCTATAGATATTAATTCATCAATCAACTTCTTATCCACTGTTGATACGTTCAATGAATCTTTACCATATGCTAAGCAATTTTTTAATTCATCTAATCTTTCCCAAGGTACTTCTTCTAACTCAGTAGAATTCACTTTTAAGACTCTAGCGCCCATTCGTTGCAATAAAAGACTTGCTTGAGCAGATGCAACTGAGTGACCTAACTCTATAACCAGATAAGGGCTACTTACTGTCATCTCGCTTTCCATTCTGGTTTTCTTTTTTCAACAAATGATCTTGGTCCTTCTTTATAATCTTCAGTATCACTCAAAGCATGCCCCAAATCATGTCCAAAATTACTACCCTCTGAGATGCCAATACCATGTTCACGTAAATTCCAAGCTCCTTCTAAAAATGCTCGTGTAGCTAAAGGAGAAACTTGTAAAACTTGTTTTGCAAGTTCCTTTGCACGTGTTTGCAAATCGTCTTTAGGAACAATTTCTGAAACAACACCTAATTGATGCATTCTTTCAGCATCTAATCTTTCACCAGTAGTACCTAACAATGCCATTCTTAAACCTACATTCCATGGCAACCCACCATTCGCAAGGCCATAAATTTCACTTGCAGGTACTTGTCCTACAGATAAGTGTGGTTCAAGAAACTTAACATGCTCTGCAGCAATTACAATATGTGATTCCCACATAAAAATCAGACCTCCACCAGCGGTAAGTCCATTGAGCGCTAATATGATTGGCTTGAAGAATTTATATTGCCAAGGCAATCCAAATATTCTGCGTTGACCTAACCGACCTTCCGATCCACTTGCTGCCTCGCGCATATCAGCCCCAGTACAAAAATGCCTGTCGCCGGCACCAGTTAAAATAACAGCCCATACAGCATCATCTTTACGAGCACCCTGCCAAAAATCTGCCAGTTCAGCATGCATCTGTGCATTTAAAGCATTCCCATTCTCAGGCCTATTCAGTGTGACTGTAGCAATTTTATCTTCTATAGATACTGAAATTGCTTGATATGATTCATTAGATTCATAGGATTTTTTTTCAAAATTACTCATAATATATTCCTTAAAATAGTCCAAGTAAAAACTTTAACTATTAATATTTTAACTAAGCGCTGGGTAATTACTTCAAATACATACCAAAGTTAGATTGATAGTAAATAAAATTAGCTGTCAACTACAAATATTGACGCTGGTCTATAACATCCCTCAATCTATCTCCGAGAGTATTAATTGACCAAACCATCATTGAGATTGCAGCTCCAGGCATCATAGCAAGCCAATAAGCTCTATGAAGATACTGCCTGCCTTCAGCTAACATTGAACCCCAAGAAGCTGTTGGAGGAGGAATCCCTACTCCCAAGAAACTTAAAGATGCCTCAATAATAATCAAAATAGCACATGAGAAAGACCACAAAACTAAAAGTGGTGAAAACAAATGAGGTAAAACATGTCTGAACACAATCCTTCTTGGTGTAGCTCCTATTGAACGAGCAGCTTCAACAAATTCCCTATTTTTTAATGAAAGGGTGAGTCCTTCAGAAATTCTTGCATAAGGTCCCCAAAACCATAAAGAAAATAAGATTAACAATATATGTAATCCAGGACCAAAAACTGCTGCAACAGTCAATGCCATAAGCAAAAGAGGTAAAGCAATTTGTAAGTCAGCCCATCGCATAATAGTTGCACCTACAACTCCACGTTTCCATCCAGCAATTAATCCTAAAACTACTCCGATGGTTGCAGCTCCTGTTGCTCCAGTTACTCCTAATAAAATAGACACTCTACCACCCATAAGTATTCTAACGAATATATCTCTACCTACAGTATCAGTACCTAAAGAATGGACTGAATTAAAGGCAAAAGACCATACTGGTGGTTGCAGTGTATCAGAAAGAACTGGCTTATTAGGATCCCATGAAACAATTAGTGGTGCAGTAAAAGCAAAGAACAAAAAGAAACTTGCAATAATTAATGCAACAAATGCTGGTGGATATCTTACAAATCCTAACACCATTCTGTGATTCCATATTTTTTCTCGCATTGAACGTTGAGCGGCAATAATTGCCATTTCAGATACACCAAACTCAGTTGATGCTGCAGATTTTTTATTATCTTCTATATTATCGTTATCATTATCTGACATAAGTTATTCCCCTCTTCTGATTCTTGGGTCAATTAGACCATAAGCAAAGTCAGCGATAATACTACCAGTTAAGACAAGGAAACCAATAAGTAAGCCGCATGTTTGAATTATAGGATAGTCTCGAGTTTTTGCTGCTTCTACAACTAATGTACCAAAGCCAGGCCATGCAAAAATAGCTTCTACAATAAGAGCGCTACCAATTAATGTCCCGACATCTACACCCATTGTAGTGATAACAGGCAATAAAGCGTTTCTTAATACGTGCCTTCTAATTACATTTACTTCGTGTAAACCTTTTGCGCGTGCCGTTCTAACAAACTCCATTGTAAGGGTTTCAGATACTTGAGCTCTGACTAATCTTGTATATTTTGCTAAAGGATAACCACATAAAGTTGCTACTGGAAGCACGTAGTGAGTCCAATCACCGCTACCGAAAACAGGCAACCATCTTAGTGTCACTGCAAAAAAGTATATATATAAAATACCCAAAAAGAATGATGGTACTGATTGACCAACGAGCGAAACAACCATAGCAAATGCGCCAATTGCACCCCTCTTAACAGCTGCCAAACAGCCAATAGGTATTGATAAGAAAATATAAACTAAAAATGCTGGTACAACCATTTTAATGGAAATCCCGACTCTCGATTTTACCATGTCTGTAGCAGGCTCAAAAGTCCTGACAGAATTTCCAAAATCACCTCTAAAAATTTCACCTATAAAAGAGAAAAACTGAACAATAAGAGGTCTATCAAACCCATATGCTACACGAAGTTTTTCAATCTCTTCTGGTTCAATCGCTCCCTCAGTTAACATGAGGACTGGATCACCAGACATTCTAGAAATAAAAAATAATATAGTTACTAAAAGGAATAAAACAATTGCTGACTGAAACACCCTTTTTGCCATGACTGGACCAATCATATTAATCTCCTATCAAAACAAAAGCCACAAAAACATTTATCAATGACATTTATTTATAGCATATTGAAATAAAAAAATGTAAAGTTTCTTAATTTAATTTATTTGATTTAAAAAATAAATTAAATTAAATTAAACATGATTTAAAGTTAAGATATCCAAATGCAAACAAAAATTAAATTAAGAAAAAAAATATATACTACAATACTACTAATACTTGCATTCCTTTTTTTTATTATTCTTGGTACTTGGCAAATTGATAAATACTCAAATCAAAAAACAAATAAAGACTTACTAATAAGTATTAACAATAAACCCCAAGTCAAAATAAAAGATGTAGAAAGAAACCTTTACCAACATCTCTATAGAGAAATTACATTACAAGGATATTGGGATTATGAGAATATTCAATTCAGTACAAATATAGTCAGGTATGGCGTTTTAGGAAAAGATATTCTTGTCCCATTCAATGTTGTTAATGATATGAATATTCTAGTTAATCGAGGATGGGCTCCAGTACAACTTATACCAAATGCTGTATTAAATTTAAAGATGAAAAAGACTAACACAGTTGAAGGAAGAATATATATCCCACCCAAAAAACAAGTTAGAGCGTTAAATAATAATGAATGGTTAGGTTTTTCAATAGAATCTATTTCGCAATCAGTTGGTTACAATATGTCTAATTGGATGATTATTGAAAATGCAAAAATAAAGATTGGAGATGAATATACCAGATATTCAATATTACCTAAAGAATTTCCTGTGAATCAAAATATCCTAGTCAATAATGACATTTTTCATCTTGGATATGCTTTTACATGGTATAGCTTTAGCATCCTCACAATTTTTGGAATGATACACGTATATAAAAATTAATCTAACTAGTTAATTCTGTTTTCGCATCAGTTCTAAGACAACATAATTTAAAATGCCACCACTTTTATAATATTCAATTTCGATTGGTGTATCTATTCTAACTAAAACAGCAAAAGAAACTTCTGTCCCGTCTTCCCTAGTAGCAATAACAGTAACTTCTTGTTTTGTCTGTAAGTTATCATCAATGCCTAGAATAGATATAGTTTCAGAGCCATCAAGTTCAAGGCTACTAGCGTCATTGCCATTTAAAAATTCCAATGGCAGTACGCCCATACCTACAAGGTTACTTCTATGAATTCTTTCATAACTCTTGGCAATTACAGCTTTTACCCCTAATAAAAAAGGGCCTTTCGCAGCCCAATCTCTTGAACTGCCTGAACCATACTCGCTACCTGCTAAAATTACTAACGGAGTTGAATGTAAAGCATACTCCTCTGCTGCATCAAAAATAGTCATCTCTGTTTTTGAAGGAAAATGGATAGTCCAGCCGCCTTCACGCTCTACAAGAGCGTTATTAAGACGGATATTACCAAAAGTACCCCGCATCATTACCTCGTGATTACCTCGGCGCGAACCATAAGTATTAAAATCAGCATAATCAATTTTATTATCTGTGAGATATTGACCAGCAGGACTTTCTAACGCAATTGCGCCTGCAGGAGAAATATGATCAGTAGTTACAGAATCACCAAGAATAGCTAAAATTCTACTATTGTTTATATTCTTAAGGTTATTAGTATTATTTGATAAATTATCAAAAAATGATGGTTGCCTGATATAAGTTGAGTCATTGTCCCAATCAAATAGTTCACTGTTTGATTGCTGCAAAGAACGCCAATTATCATCACCACTAAAAACTGTAGAGTATTTTTCTTGAAAAAGACTAATGTTAAGTTCTTTCTCTATAATTGCATTTACTTCTTCTTTAGATGGCCAGATATCTTTTAAGAAAACATCCTCACCCAATTTTGAAGTACCAAGCGGCTCAGTAGATAAATCTAAATCCATTGTCCCTGCAATTGCATAAGCCACAACTAATGGTGGAGACGCAAGGTAATTAGCTTGTATTGCATTATGTATTCTTGCTTCAAAGTTTCGATTTCCCGACAACACTGAAGTTAATAAAAGATCTTCTTCAGATGCCATGCTAGAAATCTCTGGTATTAAAGGACCTGAATTACCAATACAAGGTGTCCAGCCATAACCAACAAGATTAAAACCTAACTTCTCCAATGGATCTAATAATTTAGATGAATCTAAATATCCAGTCACAACTGTAGAACCAGGAGCCAAACTCGTTTTGACCCATGCTTTTTTTTCTAAACCTAAATCAATAGCTTTTTTTGCAAGTAGGCCTGCTGCTACCATCACTTCTGGATTTGAAGTATTGGTACAACTTGTAATTGATGCGATAGCAATTGCACCATTATTTAAATTAAATTCATTTCCATCAATAGTGATGTTACTTTTTTTAAGTTCTTGATTACTTTGTGCAAATTCATTAAGTACATTTTGAAATGACTGTTTGCCAGCACTTAATGCAATTCTATCTTGTGGTCTTTTTGGTCCAGCAATACTAGGTTCCACATCTCTTAAATTAATTTCAACAAGATCAGAGTAAGTTGGATCATTGTGAGAGTCATTGAACAATAAGCCCTGCTCAGATGTATATTGTTGAACCAACGCTACTAACTCATCACTTTTGCCAGTTAAAGATAAATAATCTAAAGTAGTTTGATCGATCGGTGAAAAACCTACCGTTGCTCCATATTCAGGTGACATGTTAGCTAATGTTGCGCGAGCAGCTAGCGGTAATGCAAACAGACCATCACCAAAATATTCAATAAACTTACCGACAACTTTTTTCTCTCTTAGAACTTCTGTAACTGTTAATACTAAATCTGTTGCAGTTACTCCAGGTTTCAACTGCCCAGTTAGCTTAACGCCTATCACTTCAGGTACTAACATAGAAATAGGCTGCCCTAACATTGCTGCTTCAGCCTCTATCCCTCCAACTCCCCATCCAACAACACCTAACCCATTAATCATAGTTGTATGGGAGTCAGTGCCGACTAAAGAGTCTGGATAAATTTCATTATCTGAAAAAGCAATTGCATTCGATAGATATTCCAAATTGACTTGGTGTATAATTCCTGTACCAGGAGGAACAACCCTAAATTTTTCTAGAGATTCTTGTCCCCATTTCATAAATTTATAACGTTCTTTATTTCTCTTAAACTCTAGCTTAACATTATTTTCATATGCTTTCTCATGACCGTACTCATCAACTTGTACAGAATGATCGATAACAAGATCTACAGGTTGTATTGGATTGATAATGCCTGGATCACCACCCATTGAATGCACTGCATCACGCATTGCTGCTAAATCAACAACACATGGCACCCCAGTAAAATCTTGCAATAAAACTCTAGAAGGGCGAAAAAAAATAGAATAATTTTGTTGTGCGACATTAGGCCAATCAAAGATAGCAAGAATATCTGCCTTCTTGATTAATTTATCATCATAATTTCTGATGAGATTTTCTAATAAATTACGAATTGAATAAGGCAAAATTGATAAATCTTTACCTAAAATAGATGCTAATTCTTTAATATTATAATATTTATATTCCTTGCCATCATAGGCAAGATTCATTTGGACTTGTTCTTTAATATTCATAATAAAACCTTTTGATTTGAATTTCGAATTTTTATGATAGCTTAATTTTTATCATTAATACAATACCATATGATGAACCAAAATAATTTTTTCTCATAAAGTAACG
The DNA here is from genome assembly GCA_029246995.1 of Dehalococcoidia bacterium. Taxonomy (GTDB): domain Bacteria; phylum Chloroflexota; class Dehalococcoidia; order UBA2979; family UBA2979. The sequence continues at coordinate 31,438 of JAQWMB010000022.1, forward strand.
AATACAAATCAATTTATTAGATCGTAATCAAAGAGCTGTTATAATTACTTCACTGCACCCGTAGCTCAGTGGATAGAGCGCAGCCCTGCGGAGGCTGAGGCCCCAGGTTCGAATCCTGGTGGGTGCACCATAAAAATAAAGGACTACCTTCTTGGAGGAGGTCTGCCACCTGGAGGTCTGCCACCTGGTCCCATTCCCTGTCCTGCAGAAAAATTAGATTCATCTGGCACTCCATGATAGCAATGAATAAAATATGGAAATCCCATATCTGCCGAACCACTCTTGATAGTTGAGTGATAATGATATTCTCCATTTGGAAAATCTGGAGTTACACCAAAATGACCGTTACATTTATCTAAATCACCAAGTCCTTCCACGTAAGTGTAATCATCACTCCCATTATATCCATTCGCACCAGCATTGAGCTTGTAACTACTTGTCATTTCACGTATATCTCCATTATTATCAAATCCAAAAAATCCGTAAATTGGATATCCGTCAAAAGCAAAACCAATCACAGGAGAATGATCTGATTTATCTAATTTATCTATGTTGTAATCTTTAAAATCTTCTCCACTACTTGTATCTGGATGCCAATGTATACAATTTGCATCATAGTGATAGTGATACTCTCCTCCTGGACCAGAATGGCCTCCACAAATTCCAAGTTCGATTGGTTGGCGATCTTCTTCAAATTTACCGTAATGCAGCGCAACTGCATCTCCTCCTGGTCCTTCCTCTGGGCCATATATAGCAGCTCCATTAATTGCTACGGCAACTGGACCTCTTTCAGGCGCCATGGTGTAGTTATCATTCTCTACCGGAATAGGATTAAGTGGTAACGACCACTCTCTAGATTGTTCCGATGCACAGCAACCTATTCCAGATTCTAAATCATGATTTGGTATTCCTGAGGTTTTAACTACTAATTTATCACTATTGAAATCAATTATTACTGAGCATTTTATATTATCTATATAATCGGTTTCGAGATCTTGTACTAAAACCTCATGGCCTGCTGTACATTGCCAGACATTAATTAAAGACCCCGCAATAGAATGTTGAGCATACTCAGGAACCTTAAGCATATTTTTCATTACTTTACTTGGACTTGTTTCTGGACTTGTTTCTGGACTTGTTGCTGGACTTGTTGCTGGACTTTTTTCCATAATTACTGCTGAAGTATTTTGACTAACAATAGTTTCTGAATTAGAGGTACTGCAGCTTATTAAAAAAAGGACTAAAAAAAAAGGAGATACAACATATGCTAATTTATTTTTTAATTTTTGTAATTTA
>JAQWMB010000025.1 GCA_029246995.1 Dehalococcoidia bacterium
CATTAGATGCTAATATCGGCGACAAATTAACATTTACCTTTAATGAAAATATCTACGATATTACTATTGCCCACATAACGACAGAAAGCGTCTTAGCCTCTTCTCAAACAGAGGGAGATGATTCTCAATATCTCCAAGGAAGAGTAATCCAGGTAGGTGGAGGTATTATATTAAGCGATAGCAGTTATGCCTTATTTGATCCTAAAGATGCAAAGCAGTTTCAACTAGGTACATTTGGTATTATATCAGTCGATGGAGGGGTAAAAAATAACCTTGATGATATAAAGGATGTTGGCAAACAACTTGAAGAAAAAGATGTGTCCGTCTTATTTTTAAAATCTGAAGTAATAGAAATCGCCGAAACAGTTGGCTCTATATTTGTAACTTTTTTCCTAGCTTTTGGTTTATTTTCTATAGGTGCGGGATTAATGCTTATTTTCTTAACGTTTGTCATGCTTGCTGCTGAAAGAAACTCGGAAATGGGTATGGCTCGTGCGATAGGCATGAAACGAATTAATTTAACTGAAACCTTCATTGCCGAAGGTATTGGATACAATCTAGGCTCTGCGCTTATTGGAGCATTTTTAGGACTTGGAGTTTCATATGGTTTAATTCAAGTTTTATCTCAATCTTTTTCAGGTTTTGGCGTAGTATTATCATTTAATATGCAGCCACAAAGTTTAATTATTGCCTATACTGGTGGAGCGGTATTAACATTCATAACTGTAGTTTTTGCTTCTTGGCGTGCAGCAAATCTGAATATCGTGCGTGCAATTCGTAATATTCCCGAACCGCAACTATTTAGTGAATCTGCAAGTTCATGGAAAAATATTCTCTTTGCAACAGTGGCAAGCATCATTAGTATTTTACGTTTTATTCCTCCAATTATTGGTTTCCTTGTAGTGAAATTTCTCAGACTGAATGGATTTCGAAAAAAGTATAGTAGTTCAGTTGGATGGGCTATGCTAGGAATTCTTTTTGGCTTATATCTCATTTATTGGGGAGGTTGGAGTAATAATCAATTATTTGCCTATACATCAGGAGCATCCATAGTCTTGCTTGCATTACCAATTATTGGCGTATACTTTGGTCAAAGCCCTGCAAGATTGTATACGATAAGCAGTATAATCTTGCTATGGTTCTGGTTGTTGCCTTTACCATTTAATATTTTTTTTGAAGAAGCAAATACATGGAATGATCCTATTAATGCTTTTTTTAATTTATTTGGTCTTGGGCATGAGCAGCTCGACGGAAGCATAGAAATGTTTTTTGTCAGTGGCATTTTCATGACAGCAGCAAGTACGATGTTTATCATCTTTAACGCGGATAGAATTGTTGGTGTTATTGGATTAGGTGGCAGATGGTTTAAAGAGCTAGTGCCTGCATTAAAAATTGCTGTCTCCTTTCCACTTGCATCTAAATTTAGAACAGGCATGACAATTGCAATGTTTACACTTGTTGTATTTGGTATCGTTGTTACAACAATCTTAAATGCAAACTTCACAAGATTATTTTTAGGAGGAGAAACATCAACTGGTGGATATCAAATCCTTGTTGAGACTCCTCCTGGTGTCAAGCCAATCAAAAATCTTGCTTCTACGTTACAAGCATCGGGTGCAGTAGATATTGCTAGCATAACTAAGTTTAGTCGACTAGACACATGGGGAATAAATGCTGAAGCACAAGATCATCCTGACATAGAACAAGTTGATGGGATAGTTGAAGGAAAACTCAATATCTCAGGTGCAAATTCATCATTTTTAGAATCTAATGCATTAAACATCAAAGGGATGGCGGAAGGATATAACACAGCTGAAGATATATTCACTGCTCTAACAATAAATAAAAACTATGCAGTTATTGGTGAAAGAGTCATTGAGCCAAGAGGTCCATTTGGTGATCCTAGTGCTAACAATATAGCATTGCCTGCATATGAAGAATTAAGAAACACAAGTGGATGGAAACCATTCACAATGATTGTAGAACCAAAACGGCCTGATTATCTAGAATCCTCAAACCCATCAGAAAGATCCGGATTAGAAGAAACGTGGCCCGAACAAGTAGAGAAAACACAGATCACAGTTATAGGTATAATAGATGCTGCAAGTGAAAGTTTTATTGCAGATTTTGGAAATATGATTGTCAGCAATCGCACTCTTAATCAAATATTTGATAAAAGATTTGATGAAGGAGAACAATTTTTTATGAAATCAACACACTATTTACAACTAAAAGATGCCTCTGATCAAAATGCATTAGTTGTGGCTAGCGACATAGAGTCAACGTTATTTGGCACAGGCGTACAAGCAACTTCAATTGCAAAAGTACAAGCTGATCAAACAAGACAATCTCAAAGTTTTCAAATTTTATTTGAAGCATTTATGGGACTTGGTCTTTTTGTCGGTATAGCTGCTTTGGGTGTTATTTCCTTTAGGGCTGTAGTAGAACGTAGACAACAAATAGGCATGCTTCGTGCAATCGGTTTTACAAGGAGGATGACAGCAATTGCATTTTTTGTTGAGGCTTCATTTATTGCATTTATCGGTATTGGCTTAGGAATAGTATTAGGTATTGGTCTTTCTTACAATTTACTCTCCTCTCCAGATGCCCTCGGGGGTGGAGGAAATGAGTTTTCATTTTATGTACCTTGGTTTCGTGTATTTTGGTTCTTAACTCTAGCATACATAGCTGCAATGCTCATGACCTTAATACCAGCAAGAAAAGCCTCTAAGGTTGCTGTTGCTGAAGCGTTAAGGTATGAGTAGCTTACAGCTGCATTCTATGTAATTTTTTTAAATGTTTCCTAGCAACTATTTGAGCGCCTTCTTCTGAGGCAGCAAATTTTGGTGCTACTTTCCAAAATTTTGGTAAATATAATTCCCAATCAGATAAAATATTATTTGCAATTGTAGAATGCGTAAATTCTGCATGACGTTGAATAAGTTCTTGTAGTAGTTCAATATCTTCCTGGTTGCTAATTTGTTCTAAACCTACTAACTCTTCATTAATCCTTGTTCTAAAATCACCTTTTTCATCAAGGACAAATGCCATGCCATTAGACATGCCAGCTCCAAAGTTTCTGCCAGTTTCTCCTAAAATAACAATAACACCGTCAGTCATATATTCGCAGCCATGATCTCCGATTCCTTCAACTACTGCGCGAGCACCAGAGTTCCTAACAGCGAATCGCTCGCCTACTTGACCTCGTACAAATAAATTGCCACCTGTGGCACCATATAAGATAGTGTTACCAGCTAAGACAGGAATTATCTTCGTTTGATTCTCATTCATAGGATAAATAACAATTTCACCTCCACGCATTCCTTTACCAACATAATCATTTGCTTCACCAATTAAAGTTAATCGCATCCCTATAGAAGCAAAAGCACCAAACGATTGACCAGCAGATCCTTTAAATGTTAAGTCTATGGTTCCATACGGTAATCCATCATCACCAAATTTTTTAGCTATGAAACCAGAGATGCGTGCGCCAGTTGTCCTATCTGTATTTTTAATTTTGTATGTAGCTTCAAATTTTTCAGAGCCATCAATATTTTCATCAATACTAGAAAGTATCTCGTCATCCAAAATTTTATGAGGAGGCCGCTCATTCCTAGCTACCTGTACAAAATGAGCTCTAGTATTTTCGGGATCTACTGCAGCAATTACTTTTGAAAGATCAATATTACGATATCTATCAGATTCATAGTTTTGAACCTGTGATAATAAATCTGCTCTACCTATAATCTCATCAATAGAATTGTAGCCAAGCGATGCTAGGATTTCTCTAACCTCGGTAGCAACATAATTTAGATAATTAACAAGCATTTGTGGAGTACCAACATATTTTGCACGCAAGTCTTCACGTTGAGTGGCTATGCCAACTGGACATGTATTTAAGTGACATTGACGTGCCATTTTACATCCTAATGCAATAAGAGCAGAAGTACCAAAACCATATTGATCAGCTCCCAGCATTGCAGCAACAACGATATCTTTTCCAGTATGCATACCGCCATCTGTCCTGAGGGTCACTCGTCCACGAAGATCATTCATTACAAGCACTTGTTGAGTCTCAGCCAGACCTAATTCAAATGAGCTCCCAGCATATTTTATTGATGATAGCGGCGATGCACCAGTACCACCGTCAGCCCCTGAAATTTGAATAACATCTGCGTATCCTTTTGCAACTCCTGCAGCAATCGTACCAACTCCTTCTGCAGAAACTAGCTTGACGCACACTTTTGCATCGGGATTAATCATTTTTAAATCATAAATTAATTGTGCTATATCTTCGATGGAATAAATATCATGATGAGGTGGAGGAGAAATTAATGGCGTGCCGGGCATAACATGTCGTAATTCAGCTATATATTCATTTACTTTATGGCCAGGCAATTGGCCACCTTCACCTGGTTTTGAACCTTGAGATATTTTTATTTCAATTTCATTTGCTGCAACTAAATAAGAAGGCGTGACACCAAATCTTCCAGATGCTACTTGCTTGACTTGTGAATTCGCATCTTGTTTTTTACCATTAGGCAAGTATCTTTCCGGATCTTCACCCCCTTCACCTGTATTTGATCTTCCTCCTAAAATATTCATTCCACGTGCTAAATCTTCATGAGTCTCTGGGCTTAATGCACCTAAAGACATAGCACCTGTTTGAAATCTTTGAACAATTTCAGTAATTGGCTCAACATTAGAAATATCGATTGCCTTTCTATCAGATTCAAATGACAATAGATCTCTTAATTTTGTAGGTGGTCGAGAATATGCAAGATCAGTAAATTCCTTATATTCTTCATAATTATTTTGAGCAGCTCTTTGTAACGCACGCCAAACTTTTGGATTATACGCATGATAATCACCGTCTCTACGATATTTATACCATCCACCATGCTTCAACTTAGCTTCATCATTAAATGCACTAATAAATTTAAGATGCATGTCATTGGCTATTTCATCAAATCCAATACCAGAAATATTTGAAATGGAAGATGTACCAAAAAAAGTTTTTGTAACCTCGTCATTAATACCAATAATTTCAAAAATCTGAGCGCCATGATATGATGAAACAGTGGAAATACCCATTTTAGACATTATTTTTAAGATACCTGTATCAACTGCTTGATTGTAATTTCTTGTGATGTCATTTAGCACAAGAGATTCAAATTCATTATTAGCAGATAGATCTTTTAGGATCTCGAACGCGAGATATGGATTAACGGCACTAGCTCCAAAACCAATTAATGCACTAAAATGATGGACGTCTCTTGCATCTCCGGCTTCAGCAATAATACTTACATCCATTCTAATCTGCTTATTAATTAAAAAATTATGGACAGCTGAAACAGCAAGAATCATAGGAATTGGAGCTTGATCTTTTTTATTAATACGATCACTAATTATTAAAATTGAGGCGCCTTTTTGTACAGCTTCATAAGCATTATTGCATAAAATCTTAATTCTACTTTGTAAATTTTTACCAGTAATTATTCCTTCAAGCACAGCATCTAACCTAACAATCCTAACCCCCTCTTGATTCATAGTTTCTAATTTATTAATTTCATCATTAGTAAGTAATGGACTAGTTAGATGTATTAACTTTGCTGCTTCTGGATTAGACTCTAATAATGATCGACGTGGTCCAAGATAAGTATCTAAAGACATAACAATTTCTTCACGAATTGAATCAATTGCTGGATTTGTAACTTGAGCAAATTTCTGTTTAAAGTATGAATACAAAAGCCTAGGATCATCTTGTAAGGTTGATAAAGGAGTATCATCTCCCATTGAGCCTACTGCTTCTTTAGCTGAGGTAGCCATTGGTTTAATAATATATTCTATTTCTTCATGAGAATATCCATATAAAATTTTCATTTGTTCAAGGGATAGATCTCGCTTGCTATGTAGTGTCTGAATTGATGATTCTTGAGTAATATCAGATAAATGGACAAGATGCTTATCGATCCAATTTTTATATGGCTTACGAGTAGCAATTTCTAATTTAATTTCATCATTATGAAGAAACTTCTTTCTTGCATTATCTACTGCTATCATTTGCCCAGGCCCCAGTCTTCCTGATTCAACAACTTTTTCTAAATCAATATTAACTAAACCGACCTCAGAAGCAACAACAACAATGCCATCATCAGTAACTTGATACCTTGCTGGCCTTAAACCATTTCTATCCATAATAGCAGCCGTAGTTGTGCCATTAGTTGCTACAACTGCTGCAGGTCCATCCCATGATTCAGTTAAACAAGCATGATATTCATAAAAAGCATGTAGTGCTGAATCTAGATTTGGCATATTTTCCCAGGCCTCAGGCATTAACATCATAAGTGAATGAAGCAAACTTCTTCCTGAGTATGCAAGTAATTCAAAAGCTTCGTCAAACGAAGCTGTGTCAGAGCCAATTGGCCAAATGATCGGAAAAAGATCTTTAATATCTTCTTCCCAGACTGCAGAAGAAAGCGCAGGCTCTCTTGCATTCATCCAATTGCGATTACCAAGCAAAGTATTAAATTCTCCATTATGAGCAACTACTCTAAAAGGTTGAGCTAGTTTCCAATTAGGCATAGTATTTGTGGCAAACCTTTGATGTAACAATGCTGTAGATGAAAGTGTATTCTTATTTTTTAAATCTAAATAAAATTCTGCTAATTGATCAGCAACCATTAATCCTTTATAAATCACAGTTCTTGCCGACATTGATACAATATATGCATCCAATTTATTTTTACGAAATAAACTCTCAGCACGTTTTCTTGCTAAATATAACGATCGATCAAAAGCAGCTCCTGCACTTATAGTTTTTGGCCTACTTATAATGGCCTGAGTAATTGATGGCAACGAATTTATTGCTGTTCCGCCAAGTACTGTGTTGTCAATTGGAACATCTCGCCATGCAAATATTTCAATGCCTGTTATTTTGATTGCTTCTTCTAAAAGTTTTTTTGCATCATTAAATTCTTTTTCTTCTTTAGGCATAAAACACATTGCAAGGCCAATATCATTTTCTGGAATTGCTTTTAAAGATGGAAGTTCGCTTTCTAATAATACTCGTGGTATTTGAATTGTAATTCCAGCTCCATCACCAGATTTTGCATCAGCAGAAACAGCACCTCTATGAGTCAAATTAACAACACCTTCTACAGCTAATTGCACAATTTTATGTGTTTTATCGCCGTTAATGGAAGCCACAAAGCCCATGCCACATGCATCATGTTCTTGTTGAACATGATAAAGATATTTGCCTTCTTGTATATCTTCTATTGAAGCATACTTATTCAATGAACTATCATCCTTCCACATATAGCAGTACTGAATTCACAAAGTTTGTGTATTTAGTACACAAAGTGTCTTATTAGTATCAATTAACATTGATTATCTTGCAAGCTAGAAAAAAAAATAAAATATTACATTCTATATTATTCTAACTCAGGCTCTGCCCTTTGATCCCAAATTATTTTTTGATCAATTAATGAATCAATTAATGAATCACTCATACCTAAGTTATTTTTTAAAATTTCTTTTGTATGTTGACCCATGTCTGGTGCAGTACCTTGTATTTTAGCAGGAGTTCTGGATAATTTAATAGGACTATTAATTAATTTAACTTCACCAAAAGTTTTATGTTTAACATTTACGAACATTTCTCGTGCTTCAGCTTGTTCAGATTGGCTAACCTGCGGTATTGAGTTAACAGGACCACAAGGAATATGCATCGGCAACAACATATCAATCCAGACATTTGTATTCTTCTTTTTAAAAGCATCATTTAAGATTGGTTCTAATTCAGAATGGTTATCTGTGCGATTCTCAGCTGTTTTAAACCTTTTATCGTCAACTAATAAATCAAGTCCAAGCACAGCGCAAAGTAAATTCCATTGTTCAGGTACTCCCCAAGAAAGCGCAACAACAATCCATCCATCTGCAGTTGGAAAAGCTTGGAAGGGCACAGCTGTAGGATGTCTCGTGCCAAGTTTTTGTGGCTCTTTGCCCGTTAAGTGCCATCGCATAAATGCATTCTCTTGAATAGCAATTTGACAATCCATCATAGAAATATCAATAAATTGTCCTTCTCCAGATTTGTTGCGTTCGATGATAGATGAAAGAATTCCAATTACGCAATATATTCCTGCACCAATATCACCCAGTGAAGTTCCGGGTCGAATAGGCGGTCCATCTTTTTCACCAGTAACTGACAAAATACCACCAGAACCCTGTGCAATAACATCAAGCGCAGGCCTGTCTTTCCAAGGACCGGTTTGACCATAACCAGATATAGCAGCATAAATAATTTTTTTATTTACTGATTGAATAACATCAAATGATAAGCCAATTTTTTCCATGACTCCTGGAGTAAAGTTTTCAACAATAACATCATATTCCTTAGCAAGTTCTAGAAATAACGCTTTACCTTTTTCAGTTTTCAAATCAATAGAAATAGATTTCTTCCCACGATTCACAGAAAAGAAATATCCCGATTCACCATCAATAATAGGTCTTGTTGTTCGTCCTAAATCACCAAACGGAGGTCTTTCAATTTTTACAACGGATGCACCTAGATCTGATAAAGTCATTGTTGCAAATGGACCTGACAATATCCAGCTTAAATCAAGAATTTTAATTCCTGCCAACGGACCATCATTATTCATCAAATTCTCCTTTACTATTTATCTAAAATTCCATCTTCTTGTAACCTCTTTAATGAAGCCTTAACCCGACTTGGACTTATTGGACCTGACCATCGGTCATATACTTCACTATTATAGATCAAAAAGGTAGCAGGAATTCCTGTTACCTTGTAATCCTTTGAAAGTTCTGAATCTAAATCAAGTAGTATTTCAAATGTTGAACTTTTCGATTCTACAAAACTTTTCGCTTTTTTTTCATCTTCGGCAACATTAACACCGATTATTGCTAATCCATTTAAAGCAGAGGATTCTTGCCATAATTCTTCTAATTCATCAAATTCTGCTCTACATGGACCACACCATGTGGCCCAAAAATTAAGCAAATAAGGCCTACTATCCAAATCTACTGAAGATAGAAATTTTTTATCTTTTTTAAAGAGTGTCCCTGTTTCTAATCTCATCAAATTAAAATCATGAAATGCAATGCCTGTTTTATCAATTAGGTAACCTTGAGTTTCTAAAGAATTTTTATTTGATGAACTTGAAAAGAATACTGCATAAATTACCATTATCAATATCAAGATTAATATAAATATTAATCTTGAATTCATTTTTAAAAGATTTTTACTATTTCTCATATTTTACCTATTTACTAGAGATTAAATTATACTCTGGCCTTTATCTTTAAACATGTTTAGAATATGTATTCTAATTATAAAAAAGACTAATGGAAAGATATGAATGGATTATTTGCTGGCACAATAGAAGGTATCTTTCTCATAGAGCCAGAAAAATCAACAACTTGCGAGATTGCAAACAAAAAAATCGAACTCATCAAAACCAACCATAGTGGCCTAGCAGTAGCAAATATTAAAGATGAAGGCATTTTTATTAGAAATCATGAAAATAATTGGGAAAAAAAATGGAGCGGGCAAGCAACTGCAATAGAAGTAACTGAAAAAGATGAAATTATCGTTGGCATATTTCCAACTGGTCTAATAATTTCTTCTGACAGAGGCAAGACATGGAGAGAATCTAAAGGGATACATTCGTATATTAACATAAGTGCAATTGAAAGCCTTTCGAATAAGAAAAATGTAAAAAGAATTAATTCAATTAATTCAGTTGCAGGAAGTATTATGATTGCAATTGAAGAGGTTGGAATTCTCATTTCCCATAATCTTGGAAGTAGTTGGATTAGAAGTTCTGATGGAATAGAAATGAATATCAAAAAAATTATTGAAAATCAATCTAATCCAGAGTCACTTTATGCTATCACTGATGATGAATTATTTATTACTCATGACTTTGCATTAAATTGGGAAAAAATCACTCTCACTGAAGATAAAATGTATATTAAAGATATCATTATATTTTCACAACAATTCAATACAGAATTATTAATACTAGCTAAAAAAGAGAACAGTCAAGCAAATGGACTTTTCTTTATAAACAAAACCAATGAGTCAATGTTAGAAATAAATTTAAAAAAAATTACTAAGCTTGATGCCTATTCTTGTTTAGTAAAACTACCTTATAGCCAAGATAGTGCTTTTTTAGCATCAGATAAAAAAATATGGGCAACTCATAATCAAGGAAAAGAATGGCTACAGATTAAAGAATTAAATTCCAATATACTGTCTATGGCAGTTTGCTTTTAGACAAAACGTCAAGTAGATTTAATATTGGTCTTAGACAAATCAATTTTGAAATGCTAGCATAATCAGTATACTTATTTATGAGAAGTACTGACTAAATATGAAAGAGGGAAAACTATGGTGGTTTCTGATAAAGCAAAAGAAGAACTCATTGATGTAAATGGCTTAAGTATTAATGTAAGAAGTTGGGGAAATCGTAAATCAAAATCAGCAATTATTATGCTACATGGTTATGCAGAAACCTCAAGAATTTGGGATGATTCAGCACAAGATCTTTCTAGGGATTACCATGTTATAGCAATCGACCAAAGAGGTTATGGTGGTAGTGGCTATTCTAAAGATTTAGAATACGGAAGAACTATACAAGTTGAAGACTTAAGAAAAATTATTGAAGAAAAAAAGCTAACAAGTATTTCAATGATAGGTCATGATATGGGCGCTGCAAATGCAATTGCATACACTGCTGATAATCCAGAAATCGTAACAGCCATGGTTATTATTGAATCATCTCCAGATGTATTACGTAATGGTATAGAAAATATTAGAAAACTAGTTGCTATAGGAAACAAATTTGCATCTATTGAAAGTGCAATGGCTTTATTTAAAGAATACTTCCCGTATGCAAATAACGATCAATTAAGAAGGCGAGTACAATCAATCCTAAAAGTTGGTGATAAAGATCAATTTTTTTATTGGGATTTTGATCCTATTTTTAAAGATCCAACTGCTCGTCCAGCTATTAACAATACAACTCAAAAAAGAGTACCTGATTTATGGGAACTTATTGACCGTATTCAATGTCCTACGATGATCGTTAGAGGTACACATTCAGATCTTGTTACACCAGAAGCAATGGAGCGAATGCATAGAAGAATACCTGGTTCTAGAATTTCATTAATTGAAGAAGCAGGTCATGCTGTACCAACAGATCAACCTGGTCAACTTGCTTTAAATATTAGAGAATTTTTACAGAATTTATCCAATAATGTTTTTTAGGTTGTAGGATGCCAAATCAAAATAATATTCGTGAAAAAGTTTTCATTACAGGCATAGGTACTGTAAATCCAATTGGTGAAAATCCAATAGATTTTTGGGATAATTTATCTCAAGGTATAAATGGCATTGATTTAGTAAGCGTGTTTAATGTTGATGATCTACCTGTGCGTATTGCTGGTGAAGTGAAAGAATTTAAGCCAGAAAATTACCTTGAAAAAAAGGTAGCTAGAAGAACTGGAAGATTTGCACAGTTAGGCTTTGCTGCTGCTGCTCAAGCAATTGAAGATAGCGGATATATAATAAATAATAGTACTCGCGATAACATTGGTGTCATAATCGCAACTTCTGGAGATGCATTCAATATGGGTACTGAATGGGACAAGCTTACCCAACATGGTGCAAATAGAGTCGACCCATTTATAATCACTAGGATGAGTCAACATATGGCGGCAGCAAGAATTGGTAGAGAGTTTGGTATAAGAGGCCCTAATACTACAATTAATACTGCTTGTGCATCAGGCACAGATGTTTTTGGGCATGCGCTAAACATTATACAAAATGGTCAAGCTGATGCATTAGTGGTTGGTGGCGCTGAATCAATGATTTCCCGACTTTCTTTAGCATCTATGGGCCGACTTGGAGCCTTGTCAAAAAACTATCAAAACCCTACTACTGCTTCACGTCCATTTGATATGTCACGCGATGGATTTATCCTGGGGGAAGGTGCAGGAGTTGTCATTTTAGAATCTGAATCATCAGCAAAAAAGAGAAAAGCAAAAGTGTATGCAGAACTTTTAGGGATGGGTTGGTCCTTTGATGCAACTGATGATACAGCTCCTGATCCTGATGGACAATCTTTAGCTATAAGCAGAGCCCTGCAACATTCTAATATCGGTGCGGAGCAAGTAGACTATATTAATGCTCATGGTACCAGTACTCAATTTAATGATAAAACTGAAACAAAAGCAATTAAATTAGCATTAGGAGAAAAAAATGCCTATCAAACACCTATCTCTTCTACAAAATCAATGATTGGACATCTAGCTGCTGCTGCCGGAAGTGTAGAAATTATTGCAACAATCCTATCTATGCAAAATAACTTTATTCCACCGACAATAAACTACGAACACCCAGATCCAGATTGTGATCTAGATGTTGTGCCAGTTACTGGACGTGATCATGGAATTAATATCGCAATTTCTAATTCATTCGGATTAGGTGGTCAAAATGCATGTTTAGTTTTAAAAAAATTCAGTAGTTAGATAAAAAATGAAAAAAGAAAACAACATTGACCAAGAACAATTAGCTGAAATCAATGAATTAAGAAAAAATTCTTATACAACATTACGCGCCACATCTCCCGAAGTTGAAGAAATTTTGTATAAACCAATGAAAGTATTAGATCATGGCTTTGTTAGGGTAGTAGATTATATGGGTAATGATTCAGCAATCGTTCAAGCCGCTCGAGTATCATATGGTAAAGGAACAAAAAAAGTATCAGAGGATGCTGGATTAATTAAATATCTCATGCGTCACTCCCATTCTACTCCGTTTGAGATGTGTGAAATTAAACTGCATGTCAAATTACCAATTTTTATAGCAAGGCAATGGGTTCGACATAGAACAGCTAATATTAATGAGTATTCTGCTAGATATTCTATTCTTGATAAAGAATTTTATATACCTAATGAAAATAATCTAGGTGCTCAATCATCTAATAACCGTCAAGGCAGAGATGCAGTACTTTCTGGACAAGAAGCAACAGATGTGCTAGAAATATTAAAAAATGATGCATCGCAAGCATATGAAAACTATGAAAAAATGATGAACATCGACAAAGAAGGCAATGCTCTAAATTCAGAGAAGATTGGGCTTGCAAGAGAATTAGCAAGAATGAATCTTTCATTAAATTATTATACCCAATGGTATTGGAAGATAGATTTGCATAACTTATTACATTTTCTCAGATTACGAGCTGATACCCATGCACAACTTGAAATTCGAGAATATGCTGATGTGATTTTAAATGTTGTAGAAAAATGGGTACCAGAAACATATAATGCTTTTGTTGAATATCAATTAAATGGTGTAAAACTATCATCAACTGCTTGGGGTGCAATAAAATCTTTAGTAAATGGAAAATTACCGACTCATGAGGAACTTAATATCTCAAAGAGAGAGTGGAATGAACTTAAGGAGCTCTTAGATGGAAAATAATTCTGCTCTTGCAGGTATAAAAGTTTTAGATGCATCCAATGCTATTGGTCATTATGCTGGTAAATTACTTGCAGACTTAGGTGCTAAGGTTTATAAGATTGAGCCAATTATTGGAGACGAATCCAGAACATATCCTCCCTATCTGCCTAAAGTAGAAAAACTTGAAAATAGTCTACAATTTTTATTATTAAATGCAAATAAAGAAAGCTTATGTATTGATATCGCTCATCCAGATGGTCATGCAATTTTCAAAAAACTAGTAGCTGAAACAGATATTTTACTTGAATCCTGGACATTAGAAGAAAAAGAAGAACTAAAAATTAATCATGACGCATTGATAGATATTAATCCAAATTTAATCCAAGCATCAATTACTGGATGGGGCCTAACAGGTCCAAAAGCTAATTGGGCATATGCAGATATCATAGGAATTGCAATGTCTGGAGTAATGAATTTAGCTGGCTTTTTAGATGGTCCACCTGAAAATCTACCTGACCAACAAGGATATCACTGTGCATCTATTCACGCTGCTGCTGGAGTATTAACAGCTCTATTAAGTCAAGATTTACAAGATTCAGCAGGACAATTAATTGAAGTATCAATGCAAGAATCTTTATCTATTGCGCAAGAAATCTCAATGCAAAATTGGGATATAAGAGAATTTATTCCTCAAAGAACTGGAGAAAGTAGCCAAGTTAACCCAATGAATTTACCAGGTTTTGGACTATATGAATGCAAAGAAGGCATGGTCTATATCATGACAACTGGAACAGCTGGAGCAGGATTTGCAGGATTAGTTGAAATGATGGATGAGCATCAAATGGCAGGTGATTTAAAAGAAGGCACTAACTGGGATTTTATTCAAACTCAAATGAATGGTGCTAATTTAAGAAACTTATTAACTGACGATGCTACAAAAAAAGAAACTAGGATATTCTTAGACCATCTTGAAGAACTAGTAACAAAATTTATGCAATCTTTTTCTGCAACATACATCTATGAATATGGCCAATCAAATAGAGTTCTAGTTGGAATAATTAGTACGCCATCAGATATATCTAACGATAATCATTTAAAAGAGCGACAATGGTTTCAAGAAATTAATGATAAAGGACGTAATGTAAAGTTAAGATATCCTGGATTTCCTTACAAATTAAGTGCAAATCCTCCTTCATTAAGGTCAGCTGCACCTTTACTAGGTGAACATTCAGAAAAAATTCTTGCTGAAGTGGGTATCTTAAAAGAAGAGTTTGTAAAACTCCAAATGCAAGGAGTAATTAAATGAATAACAGACCTCTAAAAGGCTTAAATGTTCTTGATATGTCATGGTTTGGTGCTGGACCTATTGCTGGGCGTGCACTAGCAAATGCTGGAGCAAATGTAATTAAATTAGAAACTGAAAAAAGAATCGATGGCTTGAGAGCAATGGCTCCACGACCAAAAGGAGGAAGAGGCTATAACTTATCAGGCTATTTTAATAATTACAATTCTGATAAAAAATCAATTACTATAGATTTAACAACTGAAAAAGGATACCAACTTGGTTTAGAGCTGATTAAATGGGCAGATGTTATGTTGACTAATATGACAAATAGAGCAACTAATCAAATAAAAATGGACTGGGAGACAGTATCTAAAGTAAATCCAAAATTAGTTGCAGCATATATGCCTATGATGGGTATGTCTGGTCCTTATAAAGACTTTCAAGGCTTTGGTGCTATGTTGACTGCAATTTGTGGTATGAACTATCTAGCAGGTTTTGAGAAAAATAGACCAGTAGGCGTTGGAACAAATTATCCAGATTATGTTATAAATCCAATGCATGCCTACATTGCAATTTTAAGTGCAGTTCGTATAGCTAAAAAAACTGATCTGGGTCAAAAAATTGAGTTGTCCCAAAATGAATCTTCAATTGCTGCAATGGCTCTACCAATATTTGCATTCGATAATGCAAATATTGACTATAAAAGAAATGGCAATAGTATAGATTTTGCTGCCCCTCATGGTGTCTATAAATGTAAAGATGATCATAATGGTTCTGAAAGATGGATAGCCATAACTTGTATCAATGAAGATCAATGGAATAATATCGTTAAAATTATTGATGATAAATCACTAGCCACAAAAGAATATCTAACTTTAGATCATAGAAAAGAGAATGAGCAATTTATTGACCAAACTATTTCTGCTTGGACTGCAAAACATACCGCCGAAGAATTACAAGCCAAGTTACAATCTTTAATGATTCCCGCTGGTATTGTTCAAAATGCTCAGGAAGTTGTAGAAGATGAACATATGATAGAAAGAGGTTATTTTGTCAAATTAGATCACGCTGAAGCAGGTCAAAGACTTTATGATGGAACTGGATGGAAGATGACAAAAACACCTATTGGGATGGATAGCGCTGCGCCTTTATTAGGTGAACATACTTTTGAAATATGTACATCGATTTTAAACCTGCAGCCTGAAAATATTGCAGATCTAGTTGCAGAGCAAGTTTTATACTAATTACAGGTAAAGCCAGTGGATAAAAAAATTTATGAAGAATGTGCAAATTGGATTGCTGAACAAGCTAGCGATCAATTAGGTGGCTTTATCCCAGCAGAATTATTAGATTTGATGTTTGAATTAGAACCTAAGATTCGTAGTGATAAAAATGATCAAATGATGAGCCATAAAGTTATGTCTCAGTTTTTATATAATGCCCTAATAGATGAAGGTGTCCCTGTTGAAAAAACTGGTCTTTCAAGAGAAATATTAGAAGAACTATTGCATTGGGAAGATGAATGTTTAAGTCTTTCAGGAAATCCTAGAGAAATACACAACTAATAGGCACACAAATAGATCGTGCTCATTTTAAAAGCGATTTTAATCTCTCTACATTTTCAATATCAGGTCCTTTTGACTTCCTTGATTTATTTTGAAAACCTGGTACTTCAAGTATAAAACTGAGTTCTCTAAAAAATTTATTATGTAATAAATTTTTAAAACCTACATTACCAATATATCCTTCATTGATATTTTCATGCCTATCTTTATTACTACCAATGTCCATTAAGGAGTCATTAGCGTGAACAACAAAAAGTTTATCTACTGAAATTGAATCCTGAAAACCCTGAATAATTTTATCTATCTCATCTTTTTTTCTTAAATCATAACCTGCGGCAAAAGCATGGCAAGTATCTAGGCATACACCTAAGCGCTGATCATTAACTCGATCAATTAAATAATATAATTCTGAAAAATCACCACCAATAGCGCCACCTTGACCTGCAGAATTCTCTAAAGCAAGTTTGACGTCTCCGGGGGCTAAGCTAAGAATTTTCTTTAACGAGCTTATGACTTTTCTTTGAACTTTATTAAACCCTTTGCCTTTATGAGAACCTGTATGTAAAACAACCCCTGCTCCATTGATCTTAGAGGATAGATTTAATGCATGTACGACTGAATTAATAGACTTATCTAGTTGTTCTGAATTGTCAGCTGCCATATTAGCTAAATAAATATTATGAAGCCATACTTCATGAATCTTATTATGTTCACGTAGACTTTTAAATTTTTCGATTTCCTCATGAGTGTGATTAGCTGGCTTCCAGACTTGCGGAGCACCTGGAAAAATTTGAATTGATTCAGCATCAATTTTGATAGCATTTAAAATTGCATTACTTAATCCACCACTAGCAGATACATGGGCTCCTATATATGGTCCTTTAGTCAATGAAAACTCCAAAAAAATATATAAAAAGAAAAATTCTAACTTTATTTAACAATCAATATTAATTTATAATTATACAGATTAATAATTATAAAACTTATTATAATTATATCTGTTAAAAAAATTAATAAAAATTATTAATTTTTTAGATGTGAGAAAATAATGGCTTATACAATTGTTGAGAATTGCATTGGATGTACTGCATGTACAAAAAAATGTCCTGTTGAGGCAATTACTGGCCTACGTAACGAAGTTCATATTATTGATCCTGAACTTTGCATAGATTGTGGTGCATGTGGTGCTGTGTGTCCACCTGAAGCAATTTTAGATGAATTCGGTGATCTTGCAAGGACCTTTCCGAGAAAAGAGCTCCCGCTTGCTCATGTTATTTCAGATAATTGCATTGGCTCAGGTTGTGAATTATGTATGAACATTTGTCCCTTTGAAGCACTTACACTAACCGATGCTCCAAATAATAATAAAGATTACTTTGGTATTGCGGAAGTCGAAGCTAAAAAATGTGTAGGGTGTAGGTTGTGTGAGCAAGTATGTGGATGGGGTGCTATATACATTGATCCTCCAAGAGAAATGCTAAAAAGAGATATTTACCCTATAGAAGTTTTAACTCCTAAGAGTGGCAAAGGTCTAGAAAAAACATCATCTTAATATTAGGTCAATGCAAACTATATATTAGAATAAACAGAACATAAAAATTATTAATAAAATATAATGATAAAAAAAATTAATGTCCTAAAATTACGCCCATCCGCAATTTTGCCAAGTAAGCAATCTGAATTTGCTACTGGCTATGACTTGTATGCTTGCCTAGACAATAATTCAATGACAATAGGCATGATGCCAGAACTAGTGCCGACAGGTATCGCCTTATCAATTCCTAAGGGTTTTGATGTACAAATAAGACCAAGATCAGGCTTAACTGCAAAAGGCTTAATGTCTGGATATGGAACAATTGACGCTGATTATAGAGGAGAGCTATTTGTTACTTTATACTGCATACCATTTTTAAAGCAATACAAAATTCAAAATAACGAACGCATTGCACAATTAGTTTTTTCTCAGTCAGTAGCATTTAAATGGAATCAAGTTAATTCACTTGATAATACAAATAGAGGAAAAAAAGGACATGGTTCAACTGGTAAAAAATAACGAGAGGATGACCTAGGTCATCCTCTCTAACTAATATCTACCATGCGGCGGGGGTTTCAAATGCAGCAGACATTAGTTTATAAATGTACCCCCGGTTATTTCTTATCAAACACATATTTATGTGCTAAAGCAGCAACAACTGCTCCTAGGATTGGGCCAGTCCAATAAACAATATGATTATCCCAATTTCCTTGCAATAAAGCTGGGCCGAAAGCACGAGCTGGATTCATTGCAGCTCCAGTTAATGCACCACCAGCAAAAATATCCATTGCGATGACAAGGCCAATAATTAAGCCTGCAATCTGAGATGGCCCATTCTCATCAATAACAGAAAGAATCACAATCATTAGAAAGAAAGTTAAAATTGCCTCGATAAATACTCCTTCAGCCATAGAAAGAGCATCATTAAGTGCAGGGACTGCTAAGTTTGCCATGGAAGCCTCTCTTAAAAGCAACATTTTCACTGCCAAAAAACCAACAATTGCACCACTTAATTGTGAAACAATATATTTAATTGCCTTTAATCCATCAATTTTTCCTATGGACCATAATGCAATCGTTAGCGCAGGATTAAATACTGCTCCAGAAATATAGCCAAAAGCTGCAACCATTGTAGCAATAGCAAGGCCATGAGCTAATGCGACTCCAACAATATTTGTACCACCTGATACAACCACAAAACCAGCACCAACAAATAACAAAGTAAAAGCACCTAAAAATTCAGCGAGTGATTCAGAGTCGTAAATGTATTTCTTCACTAATTGTCCAATCAGATAAAAGTTTCTTATTTGGGAATATAATCAAATAAATGCTAAAGTGTCAATACATTTAAGCATTTATTAAATATTTAAATATAATTAAATAGAAAGACAATTTATTCTAAAGTGGTTTTTTTTAACTCAGGATACTTAGCTAAAGCAAAAGAAAGTGCTGCAATAATAAATAAAAATGCATATAAAGTAAAAGGGTTAGTAAAAGAGGCAGTCTGATCATACCAAAGTCCTCCCAAAAAGGGGCCCACTGCATTCATTGATAATTGAACAGGTCTACTAATTCCTTGAATGGTACCTACTTGCCTTCTCCCAAAATAATCTGCATAAATAGACTGAAGCATAGTAAAATTGGAGCCAAAAAATGTTCCATAGACCAAGCCATAAATAATGCCATCAAAAAAACTGTCTGCATGAATCAATAAAAATATTCCAAAACTCATACCTAGCATTGAGAATGCTTGCACCCACCTCATTCTTATTTTTACACTCATAATTCCTGCCAAAATTCCTCCTACAGAAGCAGTAATAGAAAAAACACTTACAACCACAGTAGATTGAGTCAGTGAAAGGCCTTGATCGATTAAATGTGGTATTTGTAAAAAGTTAACTGAACCTTGACCAAATAGGCCGAGTCCTACACCTAGACCTATAAACCAAAAAGCTCTAGTACGTATAGCCTGGCTGACGGAATAGTCGTTCTCTAGAGCAAATTCATTGTTTGCATCACTAGAATCATTTTGTTTGCTTAAACCATCTGGTAATAGTCCCATGTCTTCAGGTCTCTTGCGAATAAAAAAAAGTGCAGGTAAAATACCTAGTAACGCAACTAAAATAGCCAAGCTACCCCATCCTAACCTCCATGAACCAGTCAAACTAATAATCAATGCTAACAGTATAGGTATGGTTCCCATTGCTACCCTTGTGCCTGCTGCAACAATGCCAACAGTAAGTCCGCGTTTTTGTATAAACCAATTATTTACAGCAATGTAGGCACCTGAGGTCATACCAAAAGTTAAAGACCGACCAATTGAATAAAATATATAAAGCTGCCAAATATGATTTAAAAATGCTAAAGCAATTAAACAAAAGAACATAATAATTGAAGAACCTGCTATTACCCACCTTCCTCCCCATTTATCTAATGCAACTCCTGTCAAAGGAGCCAAGGCAGCAGCACCAATGCTACCAAAAGTAATAGCCAATGCTATTTCAGACATCTTCCATTGAAACTGATCTTGAAAAATATTAGCAAATACACCAAGAATTGGATTATAAAAAACCACTGCCGAATAGGCAGCCGTTGTGCATGCAGCTACCACAACCCATCCATAAAAACTGAAAATGCTACTCAACTTATTCATTAATTATTCTTTTGATTTTTTTAATATAGTAGTCATAATAATCCTTATAACTACTAAGATGCTACAATAAAAATATCTCAAAAAGGTTGTAAAATGGATTTGTTCTTAATTTTGATTATTTCCTATCTACTGGGTTCTTTCCCAACAGCATACTTATTAGTAAAAAAAGTATTCCAAAAAGATATACGAGAAATCGGTAGTGGAAATCCAGGCATGATGAATGTACTAGATAATTTTGGAATCAGATATGCATATGTTGTTGGAACAGTAGATATCCTAAAAGGAATACTTGCTGTAACAATAGCAAAATTATACATTGCCAACGAACCAATAGCTGTATTAGCTGGCTTAACTGCTATAGCAGGTCATGATTTTACACCTTTTTTAAAATTTAAAGGAGGCAATGGTACAGCTACTGGAGGCGGTGCCGTATTAGCTTTAATGCCCTTAGCATCTAGTATTGCTTGTGTGACTGGATTAATTGTTGGTATCGTTGTTAAATCGAGGCGGCTTGGTGGAAATATAGCAGTAATATTAGTCCCTATTATGGGATTTTATTTAAATGAAACAAATATGCTAGTTGTTGGAAGTAGTCTTATAGTAGCAAGTATTGTACTAAAGGTTCTCTTTTTTGAAGGATTTTCTCTTTATCATCAAAAAAATAAACGAGTTAACCGAGATTAATTTAATATAGAATGTATTTTATATGTTTGAAACACCAACAGAAATTTTGATTAAAAAAACTATTCAAGAACAGAATGGTAGTATTTCTTTTTATGATTTTATGGATACATGTCTTACAAATGAGCATTTTGGTTACTACTCGACAAAAGAACTATCTTGGAATCATCTAGGCGACTATCAAACTTCACCAGAAGTGCATCCAATTTTTGGATTCTTATGGGCAAAGCAAATTCATGAATGTTGGATAAAAATGAATCAACCAAAAAAAATAACAATTATTGAAGTTGGTGGTGGCTCAGGTATATTTATGTCAAGTATTGCAAGTTGGCTTAAAAAAGAACATCCAAATTTTTTTCATATAATTAATTTTATCATCGTAGATGTTAGTGAAAAAAGATTGGAGCAACAACAGAAGCTCTTACAAATGTATGATGTTCATCCTCAAATAATGTTAATAGATGATTTTTTAAATAAACAAAATACATTTGAAGGTATATTAATTAGTAATGAATTCTATGATTGCCTCCCTTTTCATTTAATTAAAAAAACTCAATCCAATTTAAACGAAATCAGAATATCAAATTCTAAAGAAAATCGCCTTTTCTATTCGGAGCAATCGCTCACAAATAAAAACATATCTAATTTTATTAATAAAATGAATTTACAATTATTTAATGATTGCATTGTAGAAATTCCTTTAAAAACATATGAAGTAATAACTAAAATTGCATCAATGATAAATAAAGGATATATCATTAATATTGATTATGGCGATTCAACAAGCAATTTACTCCAAGCATGGAGGAAAGATGGTACATATAAAGGAATAACAAGAAACATGTTAGATGATCCAATAAATAATCCAGGTGAGATTGATATAACGGCGGATGTAAATTTTAGCATTTTACAAAAAGGGCTTGAAGAAAATAATATGGCAGTAAATCCAATAATAACTCAATGGCAATGCCTAAGTAATTTAGGTATATTTAATATGCTTGCTGAAATCCCAGAAGTCAATTTAAACAACTCATCAACTTATTTAAAAAATAAAAAAGCTGTTGAAAGACTAACAGAACCAGAACTTTTAGGAAAAATTAAAGTTCAAGTTGCTGCAAAAGGGTGCCCATTAGAAGAATTAAGTTATTTTATAAGTGCATAAAATGAAAAATCAAAAATTACAAACTAGAAATGGAATGGAGCTTTTAAGTTCATTATGCAAAGAAAAATTTTTAATCCTGTTATATTTTACTGAACAAAATACACCTTCCTGCACAAAGCAATTACTATCATTCAAAGAAGAAATTAAAACTTTAAAACAATATCCTATGCAGGTATTAGCAGTTTCAGTAGATAAATTCACTGATTTAATTTTATTTGAAAAAAAATTAAATGGATTGCCTTTTGAAATTGCTACTGACGTTAATGGATCATTAGCTAAAAAAATTGGGATATTTGACAATGATTTACAAAAAACAAATAGAAGTGTAATTATATTAAATCAATTATGTGAAGTAATTTATTTAAATCCTTTTTATCAACCCGACAATATTAATGACTTTACAGCTGTTTTTTCATTTTTAGAAAAAATGAACTTTATTACGGAATAACTATGACTAAATATTACAGTGATAAATTTTATGAATATTTTAATCAAACAACTAATAGAGGAAAATTAAAAAATATTTCTACTAGTGCATCAGCAATGAACCCAATATGCGGTGATAACATTGAACTCTTTTTAGAAATTGATAAATTGGATACTATTAAAAATGTAAGTTACTTAAGTAACGGATGTGCTGCAACTTTGGCAATTGCATCACTTGCTAGCGAAAAAATTTCTGGTCAAACAACTAAAGATGCTTTAGCAATATCAAAAGATGATTTAATTAAAGATATTGAGGGATTGCCAGAAAACAAATTTCATGCATCAACATTAATGATACAGGTAATTCATCAAGCTATAGATAAGTGGAGTTCATCATGAATACTGCAGGATTAATTCTTGCTGCTGGTCAATCATCAAGAATGCATAAACATAAGGCTTTATTACCATGGGCTAACAGCACTATTATTGAATGGGAAATAAAGTGTTTAAAGTCAGCAGGCATTTCAGATATTTTTGTAGTACTTGGATATAATGCCAAAAACATTATTAAATTAATTGCTAACTTAGATGTCAATGTCATTATAAATGAAAACTGGATTACAGGTCGTTCAAGCTCTATTGCAAAAGCTATGATCGAAATCATAAAAGTTACAGAACTTAAAAAAATATCGCATTTACTAATTCAGAATGTTGATCAACCACTTAACAATGAAGTTATTATACAGCTAAATTTATTTATAAAAGAAAATAATTTAAAAAATAAAATAGAAGTGCTGCAGCCAATTTATAAAGAAAAAATTACTCATCCAGTAGTTATACATAAAAGTGTTTTTAAAAATTTACTTCGAGTAGAGGATTACAAATTAGGGCTTAAGGAAGTTATTCAAGATTTAAAAAGAACAACAATCGCAATAAATTCTCCATTACTGGCACTTAATATAAATACAAAACAAGATTATCAGAATGCTCAAAAGATACTCAAGGACTAAAAGATGAAAATTTTATGTAAATATTAAAAATTTAAAGATAAATATGTGCTAGAATTTCTTCTGAAAGATTGGAAAGTTCATGATATATGGCATAGGCATATTACGCTCAATGCTAGTCACCTTAAAGCATGTTTTTAGAAAACCAATTACTGTTGAATTCCCAGAAAAAAATAGAAGTGTGCCAATCAGGGCTAGAACAAATCTACTTTGGTTTGAAGAAAGATGTACTGGTTGTTCAACTTGCGCGCAAGCCTGTCCTGATGGTTGCATTTTAGTAGAAACATCACCTAGAGAAGATGGGACTTTAAATATTGAAAGATATGAAATAGACTTTAGGATATGTATGTATTGTGGTCTTTGCACAGAAGCCTGTCCATATCAAGCAATACAGTCAGGCGGAAGATATAATGATGCAGTTTATACATTTGAAGAAATGTACAGGAATAAAGTATCTCTCGCTGCAGAGTCTAAGCAATACTTAAAAGAAACTGATGGCAGATATCCAAATGGTCAAACGCAAGAAGAAATAGAGCCAGATATTACGACAATTCCTACTGCTCGTTCGAGAATGAAGCCAGCAGGACAAGATGGCCCTATTGGCCCTCATCATCTGCCAACAAAAAAAAACTTATAGATTAAGGAAAATCGCATTGGTCAACATAATTGTCAATGGTAAAAATATTAGTGGATCAAATGGGAAGCCACTTGTCGAGGTTTTAAAAGAAAATGGATTCCCAATTACAAATTTATGCTACCTAGATGACCTTGATCCATATGCTGGTTGCAGAACCTGCGTAGTTGAAATTGAGGGGGCAAAACCCACCCCTTTACAATTATCTTGTACGACAGTTATTAGTGAAGGCATGGTTGTCAACACAGAGTCTAACCAAGCAAAAGAGATTAGGCAATCTGTCATGTCTTTTATTACTACTAATCACCCAGATAGATGTCTGACATGTCACAGAAGAGTCCATTGTCAACCTGGAGAAATATGCCTTAGAGACGATGTTGTCACTCATAGATGTCTAACGTGTGCTAAAAATTATCGTTGTGAATTACAAACTGCTACTGAATTGGTTGATTTAGGTGATTGGCAAGAACCATGGGTTGGTGAAGAAAGATCATACTATGAAGCTGTTCCACCAAAGCCAGACCGAGCAAATCCATTTCTTGAATTTGATCCACAAATGTGCATTCTATGCACAAGATGTGTTAGAGCGTGTGCTGATATAAGGCACACAGGTGCAATTTCGCTATCTGGTAAAGGCTTTGATACGAAAATATCATTTGGTGCTGGCGGCCCAGTTCAAGAATCTAATTGTGATTTTTGTGGTGCATGCATAGATGTATGCCCGACTGCTACACTAATGGAAAAACCAAATAAATGGAATGGTCTTGCTTCGGATTGGACAAATTCTGTTTGTAATGGATGCTCAATGAACTGTACGATTTCCTATGGTATCGCAAATAAAGGTGAACCGGTAATTGTCAGACCAGTTGCTATAAATAAAACTAGCCAAGAACAAATTTGTGTTAGAGGCAGGTTTGGATATTCGGAAGTTAATCTTAAAGATAGATTACATGCCCCATTAGAAAAAATTAATGGAAATTTGCGATCAATAAATATTGAAGATGCAAAATTAAAAGTTGCAAATTATCTTAAAAATGTTATTTCAGAAAATGGCTCCCAATCTATAGGTATTATTGCTTCACCTTTTTCAACGAATGAAGATGCTGCATTTTTGCATTATTTTGCAAAAGATATTATTCAAACAAATAATTTAGACTATATTGATGGAGAAAATTATAGAGCTGTAATTGAAACATGGGAATCTATATCTGGATATAGAAAACTTCCTTCAGATACACAAAATATTAAAAATGCAAAATTAATATTTGCAATTGGTCCTGACCTTGAAGATTCTCATCAAATAGCAGCTTTGAGAATCAAAGACGCCGTAACAAATAATAATGCAGAACTCATAGTTGTATCCCCGAAGTGGAATGAACTTGTGCCATTTGCAAAAAACTGGATTCAGACAAAGCCTGGTGATGAAGCAATCATCCTAGAAGAAATTAGTGCCCATATTGAAAAGAATAATCAAGAAGATTTTACAAGCCAATTAACTTATCTCAACAATAATGATATTAAAAATATAATTAGTAGTAGTAGTAATTTCCAACATGCAATTGATAAAAAACCAGAAATTTTCAATCAAATTGCAATTATTTATGCGCATCCAAATTATTATATTGATGATACAAAAAACATACTTATTAACCAAGCAAGCAGTGTAGCAAAGCTTGCAACAGTGCTTGTAAAGGAGCAAGCCAGCGAAGTCATTTATTATCTACCAAATGAAGCCAATGTAGTAGGGCTTGATGATATGCACATAAAACCGATTGATAATGGAAAAAATTTCTATCAAATGTTGAATTCTATTATGAATGGAAAAATAAAATGTTTAATTATTCATGCAGATAACCCACTAATTCGAGCTGCGGATCAAGTTTTAGTAAAAAATGCACTTAATAAGCTTGATAAATTAATTTTAATCGATTCAACATTATCAACCTTAAGCGATTATGCTCATTTTATTTTTCCTGATTTACCATTCTATTTAAAATCAGGAACAACAACCAATTCAAGTAGTTACATTTTTAAACATAATTATAATCAGGCAGAATTATTTACAACTATTAATAAAGTTAATCACTTACACATTATTTTTAATGATATTGCTAAATTAATTTCTACAGATAAGAAAACAGTTGATTATTCAAATGAAAAATTTATTATTAACTTAAATAAAAATTATAGAAAATATCCAAATTTTATGTCAGGAAGCTACAGATCAATTGATGAAAATAATAGTAAATATAGCTTAATGCCTGTAAAAACGGGTAAAAATAATGCACTGTCAAAAATAAAAGGCATCAGCGTGCTTGCAGGTAAAACACTATTTACATCTCGTGAACTTACTTCGATTGGAGCCCCAAATGCAGACTTAATGGGTCGGGAACAAAAAGGAGTCATCAATCCTATAGATGCAAAAGAACTTGGATTAAATGATTTGACTGATTCAAAAATCATTATTTCTAATAATGATAAAGTATTAGCAATTAATGTAGATATTTCTGATCGTATTGCACCAGGAACTATTTTTATACCACAATATTTTCAAAATGGGCAAATACTTGAATTTCTTAATCAATCTAAAAATAAAAATAATTTCGTTGAAATCAAAACTTAACAACTCATACAAGGAAGGCAATATTAAGGAATTAATGACTACATTACGGCTATTCCCGCTTGGAACAATTTTATTCCCAAATATGATCCTTCCTTTACAAGTCTTTGAGGAAAGATATAAAATATTAATCGCAAATTGTATTGAAGATGCTACTCCATTTGGAGTCGTATCAATAAAATCTGGCAATGAAGTCGGTGACCCATCCCCAGAAATTCATATGGTTGGTACAACTGCAAAAATTAATAAAACAATCTTCGATAAAAATGGCGTTATTTTACTTGA
Source organism: Dehalococcoidia bacterium (assembly GCA_029246995.1). Classification (GTDB taxonomy): domain Bacteria; phylum Chloroflexota; class Dehalococcoidia; order UBA2979; family UBA2979. The sequence continues at coordinate 27,348 of JAQWMB010000025.1, forward strand.
AGCATTAGGCGTTCAAAGATTCCAGATATTAGAAATAATAAATGATAAACCATATTTAACTGCACAAGTAAAACCATTGAATGAAATAGAATCATCAAATGTTATTTTATTGAATGAAATGCAAAAATCATTTGAAAAATTTCTTCAAAACAGTGAAATTGCTAGTGGCAGCTATGCTTTTAATAGAACAATCCCTAAGCAATCCGGAGAATTAGCTGACCGCATTGCAGCAAAAAGTATTGCATTTTGGGATAAAAAAAAATTACAACTAATTTTAGAAAATTTAGACGAAGAAAGTAGACTAGAGGACGTTAAACCAATTATGAATGCTTTATCACAATTTGCTGAATCTGAAGCTAAAGAAAAAATTAGAAAACTAAAAGCTGAATCAATTCACTTGAATTAAAGCTATTCAATCTCGTATTTAGAATCTATCCAAGCATCATGCCCGCCACTAACATTATATAAATCATTCTTTAGACCAGCAGCAAATGCAAATTCTGCAGCTACAGCAGACCGTTGACCAGATTTACAAATAAATAAAATAGGCTTTGTCGTATCAATCTCTGAAATTCTAGAAAAAGTTTCCATATGTGGAATATTAATAGCACCTGGAACATGTCCAGATTGATGTTCGTCCTCTTCTCTGCTATCTATAACTTGAACATCTTCATTTTCAATCATAGTCTTAGCTTCATGTATATCAATCTCTTTAAATGCAATTTCTTTTTGAGAATCCATAATAATCACCTCATAATATGTTAATTTGTTGAAATTCTAGGATATTTAAATGAGAATAAAAAGTAAAGATAATATAAAAAATTCTTTAAGAAGGATAGGAAATGGATAAAATCTTTATAACCAGGATGTTACCTGATCCTGAATTAATAGAAAAATTAAAAGAACATTTTAAAGTTGAAGTTTGGGAAAAATCATTGCCTCCTAATCCTGAAGAATTGCTTATTAAAAGTAAAAATTGCTGGGGGATGCTTACCATGCTAACAGAAAAGATTGACAAAGATTTCATAAAGAAAAATCAAGAACTAAAAATTATAGCAAATATGGCAGTTGGTTTTGATAATATAGACATTGCCGCAGCAAAAAAACAAAAAATAATGATTACTAATACTCCTGATGTACTAACAGAATCAACAGCAGAACTAACTTTTGCTTTATTATTATTAATGGCTAAACGATTACCAGAAGCGAACACTGCAGTATTTAAAGATCAATGGGGCCCCTGGCACCCTAACTGGATGCTTGGAAAAGATTTAAAAAATGCAAACCTTGGCATTATTGGCCCTGGTAAAATAGCTACCGCTGTTGCGAAAATAGCAAAAAGTTTTTCTATGAAAATTAATTATTATGGGAGAAAACCAAAAGTTAATTTCCCAGGCACTTATATGAAGCTTGATCAATTGCTAGCAACATCAGATTATCTTTCAATACATTTATCCTTGAATCAAGAAACACATCATTTTCTTAATTCAAGTCATTTCAAAAAAATGAAAAAAGATGCAATCTTAATCAATACATCTAGAGGAAAAATCATTAATCAAAACCATCTATTGCAAGCAATAAATAGCAATGACATTGGAGGTGCTGCCCTAGATGTCACAGATCCAGAACCTATAGGTTCTGATTCACCGCTTTTAAAGATGCAAAAGATTTTTATTTCCCCTCATCTTGGTAGTGCAACGCAAGCAACAAGATACAAAATGGCTTCAATGGCCATCGATAATTTAATATTATATAAAACCAAAAATTACTGTCCAAATGCAATCGTATAGAATAGATACAGGAGTATAGCTATTAATAATAAAATAAACTCAGGAAAATTATGGTTAGTTGATTTACTTTGGGATCTAGGAGCGATTGAATTAGGTAATTATAACCTAGGGCATACTGCAAAAGATTCTCCTATATATATTAATACAAAAATTGCACTATTAAGACCTGGACCACTAAATAGAATAGTTGGGTTATTAAAACAAGAAATTGAACTTGTAAAATCAAGAAGGGATAGCTCATTGCAATCTTTTGATATTATTGCAGGAGTACCAGTTGGTGGATTATTATTAGCAACTGCCCTTGGTTTAGAAACTGGCCAATCAACAATTTATGTCAGAGATGATAAAAAAAATCAATTTAATGATCATCAGCAAATTGAGGGAAGTTACTTGCCAGGTCAAACTGTTTTAGTTATTGACGATCTTACAACAGGGGGACATTCGATACAAAATTGCGTAGATATATTACGAAATAATGGACTTTATGTAAAAAATGCTATAAGTCTAATTGATAGAGCAGAAGGATCTAGTAAAATGCTTGCAAAGAACGGAATTTCTATGCACTCAATAATTAATTTAGAGACACTAAGTGTGTATTTAAAAGAAACAAAAAAGATTACTGAAAACGAATTTATTAGAATAAATCAATATTTAAATGAAAAATAATAAAATTAGTCAATAATTATAAAAGTGTACCTAAATGTTTTCTACCAGGCCTGGGATCATAATTAGATTTAAAAATTGCTAATTTATCTCGTTTAATTAAATATTTACCCGCAAACATAGTTGCTGGAATTCTATCTTGTTTAATTAGCCTACGTAAACTTTGAGGATGTATGCCAATTTCCCTAGATGCCTGGACTAAATCTAGATAGTCATCAAAAGCTTGCTCTGCCATAAATCACCATTCTGACTTGTTATTAACTATAAGTAGGATATATGTAAAGACTTTTATGAGAAAGTCAATTGTATATACAATATAACAATTATTTTATTAATTGAAAATAGATTTAAGAACTGACTATTTTGCAACCAAGCGCATAGCTTTTGCAGCATCATGAAAACTTTGAAATACTGGTAAGCCATTAGCTATTGCTAATTGAGTGACTTCAGAGGCTATGGATTCTCTAGACGTGGCATCTTGATCTGTCATCATTATTGTGCTCGTTAACGTATGAATAATAAGCACAACAGGCATTTTATAGGTATGTTTAAATTTACGCAAAGCATTCAAAAATTCATAAAAATTTTGCTTTGAGTCAGTATAAGTTCTTGTATTCATATCTATAACAAGGGCACCACGAATATTTTTATCTTCACCAATAATATTTAAAATTTTATTAAGATTTACTACTTCATTACCAATAGTTGAACCTGCATCAAAGGGATTGCGATAAGAGCCACCAATAACATTAAAAAATTGAGAGAGTTCATTATAAGAAGTATTTGAAAGTTGAGGTATTACAAAATCATGATCTTCAAAAGTATCAGTAATTGCAACAGACTGGCCCCCTGTCATAGTAATCAGGGCGAGAGTATTGCCAATTTCATATTCTTGAAAATTAATTAGTTTAGCAACATTAATTAATTCGTCCAACGAATTAACATTGATACCACCTGCATCGATAATTAACTTGCTCCATACAGTATAATTGGATGCCATTGATGCTGTATGAGAAGCTACTGCACGAGCACCTGCATTATTTCTACCACCTTTCCATATAAGAACTGGCTTTTTTGATTTATTAAGAAGCTGAAGAAACCGAGGCCCATCTTTAACACCCTCTAAATAAAAGGCAATAATGTCAGTTGATTTATCATTAATTAAGTATTCTAATAGATCGCATTCATTAACAAATAAAGCATTACCAAAAGAAATCGATCGACTAACATTAATACCACTACGCTGCGCTCCAACAGTAACGTTTACTCCATGCGTACCACTCTGTGATAAAAAAGATAAGTTCATTTTTTTTAATGCAGGCATAGCACTTGCAATATTTTGTGCTTGATGGAATCTCAATGAAGATTTCTTATTATAAATTCCCATACAATTTGGACCAATAACAGGAATGTCAGTATCTTTAAAAAGCTCTACTAATTTATCTTGTAATTCATATCCAATTTTTTCCTTTGTTTCTTCAAATCCAGCTGTAAAAAAATGAACTCCATTTACTTTGCGCTTAATTGCTTCGACCGCTATAAAAGGTGCAACTTGTCTAGGTACAGCAATAATCAACAAGTCAATTGCTCCAGGCACCTCTTCTAAAGAACTGTAATTTTTAATACCTAGTTTTTTTATGCCTGGAATTTCTTTTTTATCAATCTGTACTGAATATAAATTACCTGTAAAATCAGACTGAGCCTTTAAAAACTGATAATTTGGTCCTTTTTCACCAACAACTACTACTGTTTTTGGATTCAGCATTTTATGTAGTTTTTTATAATTAATTGCCATGATAAACCTTATTTTTTTAAAACAATCCTCGCATCAACAGCAATAATCTTTTTTTCATTAGCAATTATAGGATTTAAATCGATTTCTTCAACTTCTGGATTCATAACAACAAAACTTGATAAACTAAGTAGAATTTTTTGTAACTTATCTAAATCTACTTTGGGTAAACCACGCGCACCCATTAATAATTGCTTTGATTGAATCTCATTAATAATATTTTTTGCATCTATTTTTCTTAGTGGAAGCAACTTAAATGAAACATCTTTCATGAATTCAATAAAAACACCACCCAAGCCAAACATTAATACAGGACCAAACTGTTTATCTGTTGTGACACCAGCAACTAACTCGATTCCATCTTCAACCATTGGTTGTATTGATATACCAATAATCACAGCTTTACTATTTACTTTTTTAACTCTTTTAATCATTGCTTTATATGTTGACTCAACTTCTTTTATATTGGCAATATCTAATTGAACACCACCTACATCAGATTTATGAGATATATCATTGGATACAATTTTCATAGCCAAAGGAAAAGATAACTTTGATGCTATTGATTTTGCTTGTGAAACGTTTTGAGCCAATTTTGTGTTTACTACAGGAATATCGAAAGATTTAATAAGAGATTTTGACTCGACTTCATTTAGTAAATAACGATTTTCTTTTAGGGCATCTTTAATTATTTTATTCAATTTATCTTCCTTAAATTCAGCAATACTAATCATAGCAATTAATTCATATAAATTATATCTATTTATCCATAAAAAGGTTTTTCATATTATAGATTATCTATTAGCATAATTAATCTATAATCAATAATCATGGATAAAAATATTAAAGAAAATTTTGCAGTCATCGGCCTTGGGAACCCTGGTAAAAAATATATGCCTACAAGACATAATTGTGGACAAATATCAGTTAATAAATTTATTAAAAATAACAACCAAGTATATAAAAAATGGAAAAATATTTTACTAGCAGATTTTAAATTAAATAAGCAAAAAGTATTCTGCATGCAATCTCAAGAATTTTTAAATGTCAGTGGCCATAGTTATTATCAATTGATTAAAGAAAAAAACATTAAAAATAAGAATATTAT
>JAQWMB010000004.1 GCA_029246995.1 Dehalococcoidia bacterium
GGAGCTTCTTCAGCCACTGCATCTTCAGCAGGAGCTTCTTCAGCCACTGCATCTTCAGCAGGAGCTTCTTCAGCCACTGCATCTTCAGCAGGAGCTTCTTCAGCCACTGCATCTTCAGCAGGAGCTTCTTCAGCCACTGCATCTTCAGTAGTATTTTTATTCTCAATAAGAGAATTGATAAGTAATTGAAATTTTGTTAATGGATTTTTACTTAAATTTATAAAATTAATTATTGGGCTTACTAATTGAAAGTTTATTTTACCCAATAAAATTTCTCTAGGTGGAATTGATGCTATATCTTGAATGTATTCTTGGTCTACAATGTTACCGAAGTAGTATCCGTTATTTACAGTTAAGGAGCTTTCGTTTTCCTTTAGAAATTTATATAAAATTGTAGCAGGTGTTACAACATCTTCTTTTGCAACTATTAAAGCAGTAGGACCATTTAATAAATCATTTAATTCTTCTAATTTAGATTCTTTAGTCGCAATTTTAAATAGAGTATTTTTTACTACATTGAACTTAGCACCTGATTGGCGTAAATTGTCTCTTAGTTCTTGTTGTTGCGTGACTGTTAAGCCATTGTAGTTAATAGAAATAGCAGATTCAATACCGTCGATTAAATTTATAAACTTGGTAACTTGATTTTTCTTTTTTTCTGTCGTCATAATTCTCTAATACTTTCACTAGCTAGAGAATTGAGGTAGATGACTATATACAATAATGAACTAACATTTTGAGTCATTAACCTATGTAGGAAATTTAAATCTTTAAAGATTCCTACAGTCTCCGGCGTAATTAATTTATCTCTTTCATTGCTTAATATCTAGTTGTTAAGCAAATTTGTTATAATCTATTTTAATTCCTGGACCCATACTTGAACAAACTGTAGTTGTCTTAATAAAATTACCTTTTGTACCAGATGGTTTATTTTTTTTGATTGTTTCTATAATACTTGATAAATTTTCCAAAAGTTGATTTTCCGTAAAAGATGCCTTTCCTACAACGCAATGTATGATATTTGCTTTGTCTAACCTAATTTCTACTCTGCCAGATTTAGCTTCTAAGATACCTTTTGCAATATCATTTTCAGCTAAAACAGTATTATTTTTTGGATTTGGCATTAAACCTTTAGGCCCAAGTATCTTTCCTATTTGTGCCAATTTACCCATCATGCTTCTTTCCGAAATTATTACATCATATTCGCTGGCAGTTTTTTCTAGTTCTTTAATTAGTTCTTCACCACCTACTATATCAGCTCCTGCCTCCTTGGCACTAGCAGCAGCTTCACCTTCAACTACTACAGCAATTTTTACATCTTTTCCTAGCCCATTAGGAAGAGCAACAGATGTTCTTAATTGCTGATCTGCATGACGACCATCTAAGCTTGTATTTAAATGAACCTCGATAGTTTCATCAAACTTTGTAGTAGAGTTATCTTTAACAAGCTCAATTGCTTTTGCAGGTGAATATTGTCTATCTTGATCTACTTTTGCAGCTATTTCAGTGTATCTCTTACTTGTTTTTTTCATATTACTTAACCTCAATTCCCATTGATCTTGCTGTTCCCTTTACAACTTCTATTGCTTGTTCAATTGTATAAGAATTTAAATCTGGTAACTTTATTTCTGCAATTTCTTTAATTTGATTCGCATTTATTGAACCAACAAACTCTCTCTTTGGATCAGCAGAACCCTTTTTTACATTAGCTGCTTTTTTTATTAAATCAGAAACCGGCGGTGTTTTTAAAATAAATGAAAATGTTCTATCTTGATAAATAGTGATTTCTGCTGGAATAATTTGACCTTTTTTATCTGAGGTTTTTTCATTATATTCTTTACAAAAATCAACTATATTGATTCCATGTGGCCCTAATGCTGTACCTATTGGCGGTGCAGGATTTGCGGTTCCAGCCTGTATTTGTAAACTTAATTTTGCTAGTATTTCTGCCATAATCTATACTCCGATTTATTGCTTTTCAACTTGTAAAAAATCTAATTCTACTGGAGTTTCTCTTCCAAACATTGAGAGCATAACTCTTACTAATCCTTTATCAGTATTTATCGCCTCAACATTACCAATAAAATCACTAAACGGTCCACTTGTTACCCTGACAGCATCACCAATTTCAAAACCGACTTTGATTTGGGTAGGTTTGTGTTCCATTTGGTTTAATATTTTTTCAATCTCATCATGTTCTAGTGGTGATGGTTTTGCTTTTTCTTCTAAATTTTCTCCAGCAAAACCAGTTACTGCTGGAGTATTGCGCACTACATACCAAGAACTGTCATCAAGTTCCATATTAACTAGCACATATCCAGGAAATAAATTTTTTGTGATAGTCTTTTTCTGTCCATCTCGTATCTCAATTTCATTTTGAGTAGGAATTACCACTTGGAATATTTTATTTGACATGTCCATTGATTTAATTCTTTGTTCAAGATTCGCCTGTACTTTTTTTTCATGTCCTGAATATGTTTGAACAATATACCAATCAGGTTGATTTTCTGTCAGTTGTGCGACAGGTTCTTCGTCTATTTGCTCAATATTATTTGGCTCATTTTTCAGTGATGTATCTTCATTCATATTTTATCCTAAAGTATTATTTTTTCGACAAACCAGTTAAAAAATAAATCTGCTAATCCTAAGATTATTCCAAAAACTAAAGAAACTAAAACTACTACATATGTTAAATGGCCTATATCTTTTCTGGATGGCCAAGTTACTTTCCTTAATTCATTCCACGTATCTATAATCCATCTTGGTTTGAAAAATGAACTTTTTCTTTTTACTTCTTGTGTAGATTGTCTTGAAGCATTAGTTTTAGGAATTACAGAACTTTGAGAAGCTTGATCTGGAGAAGCTTTTTTTTGCTTTTTATCAGCTCTTTCTTGTGCTCTTCGCAATTCTCTACTCAATTTTAGATTCCTAAAAAAACTATCTACCTAATTTATTATCAATTATATCTTAGATTAACGTGTCTCACGATATAATTGGTGTGATTTACATCTTGGACAATATTTGCGAAGCTCTAATCTGTCAGTTGTGTTACGTTTATTCTTTTGAGTATGATAAGAACGATCTTCACAGTGCTCACAAGCTAAAGTTATGTGTTGACGATCGTCTTTTGCCACATTAAACCCCTTTAAATATTAATCTAGTAACTGAAATTATTCAATAATTTCAGTTACTACTCCAGCTCCAACAGTTCTACCACCTTCTCTTATTGCAAATTTTAAGCCTTGCTCAACTGCAATTGGTGTTATTAATTCAACTTCTACAGTTTGGCTGTCACCAGGTAACATCATTTCTGTACCTGATGGAAGATTAATAATACCAGTTACATCGGTGGTTCTAACATAAAATTGAGGACGATATCCATTCATAAAAGGAGTGTGTCTTCCACCCTCTTCTTTTGAAAGCACATATACTTCACCTTTAAATTTAGTATGAGGTGTTATTGAGCCTGGAACTGCAAGGACTTGACCTCTTTGTACATCATCTCTATCTAGTCCTCTAAGCAGGCAACCAACATTATCACCAGCTTCACCAGAGTCTAATAGCTTCCTAAACATTTCAACACCTGTAACTGTGGTATCTCTAGTGTCTCTAATTCCAACAATTTCAATTGTTTCACCAGTTTTTACAACACCTCTTTCGATTCTTCCAGTAACAACTGTTCCTCTACCTTCAATACTAAAAACATCTTCTATAGGCATTAAGAAAGGTTGATCAATTGGTCTAGTTGGCTGTGGTATGTCCTTGTCTACAGCCTCCATTAATTCATAAATTGGTGCATATGCAGGATCGTTTGGATCATCTGGAGCCTCTAGCGCCTTTAATGCAGAACCTCTAATAATAGTTACATTATCACCATCAAATTCATACTGTGCTAAAAGTTCACGGAGTTCCATTTCAACTAGTTCTAGTAACTCCTCGTCTTCCATTACATCACATTTGTTTAAGAAAACAACAATATTAGGAACTTCTACTTGTCGAGCTAAAAGTAAATGTTCTCTTGTCTGTGGCATTGGTCCGTCTGGAGCTGCTACAACAAGAATTGCACCATCCATTTGCGCTGCTCCTGTTATCATATTTTTTATGTAGTCAGCATGGCCTGGACAGTCTACGTGCGCATAGTGTCGATTTTCTGTTTGGTATTCAACATGCGAAATAGCAATTGTGATACCTCGCTCTTTTTCCTCTGGAGCATTATCAATTGCTTCAAAAGCACTAAAATCAGCCATCCCCTTTAAGGACAAAGCTTTCGTAATTGCTGCTGTTAACGTAGTTTTTCCATGATCTACGTGACCAATAGTACCTACGTTGGCATGTGGCTTAGATCTATCAAATTTTTCTTTAGACATAATCTATCCTCCTAAAAATATTTGTTTAGAGATATTAGGATAACTTTTTCCATGTTAAAAGCAAGACAGTATTTCTTTTTTTTATGGAGCCCTCAAGCAGAGTTGAACTGCTGACCTCATTCTTACCAAGAATGCGCTCTACCACCTGAGCTATGAGGGCAATCTAAATATCCTATTTTTACCCTAATAAAACTTATTTTATTGTACTTTATATAAATTATATGGTGCAGGGGGCAGGATTCGAACCTGCGTAGACCGAAGTCGGCGATTTTACAGACCGCTGGATTTAACCACTCTCCCACCCCTGCAAGAATATGTTTATGGAGCCGAAGAGGAGATTCGAACTCCTAACCTATCGATTACAAATCGATTGCGCTACCATTGCGCCACTTCGGCATTATAAAAACAAAAAAATCAGTCTGAGTATATTGTTCCTTATACTCTTAGTCTACTCATATTTGATATAAAATTACAATTTTCTCTGTATACTCCATGTTGTTAATGACTCATTATCATTTATGTTAATACCAATTTTTTTCAAATCATCTCTTATTTTATCCGATAATTCAAAGTTTTTTGCTTCTCTTTCAAAATTTCTTAATTTTAATAATTCATCCATAATTTTTTTGGTATCACTAAGATTTGTTAATTTGAATTCTTTTGCTAAAATGACTAGGTCGTTACTTTGTTGTAAAGTCAATTCGTCCAAATATATCTTTTCATATTCGTCTAAACCTAAACATTTCAACATATTAAATAATTCATAAAGTAAGGCATTTTTTTGATTCTCTTCCTGTTCAGTATTAATTTTTTTTACCATTTCAAAAATTATTGCTAATGCTTTTGGTGTATTAAAATCATCTTCAATCACAAGAGTGAAATCTTTTGTATACTTTCCCTTCTATTTACTTTTCACTTCATTTTTGAAATTTTTGTAAATATTTTGATTATCTCTAATTACTTGTTCAATCTTTTGTATAGCATTTGTTGCATTATTCATTGCTTCATTAGAAAAATTTGTTGGTTGCCTATAACCTGCAGATAGTATAAAAAATCTTAATGCTGCCGGACTCCACTTGTTTAATGCTTTTTCTACAGAAATATAATTGCCAACTGACTTAGACATTTTTTTACCCTCAACTAGTAGCATTCCATTATGCATCCATATTTTAGCAAAACCTTTACCCCCAGCCCCAAAAGCCTGAGCAATTTCATTTTCATGATGAGGAAAAATTAGGTCTGTTCCTCCTCCATGGATTGTAAAGTCTTCTCCAAGATATTTTTCAGCCATTGCAGAGCATTCTATGTGCCAGCCAGGCCTGCCTTCTCCCCATGGTGATTGCCATCCTGGCTCACCATGTTTTTTTGGTTTCCACAGAACGAAATCAATAGGAGATTCTTTATCTTCATTTGTATCTTCTTCTTGAAGCAGATCTTCTAATTTTCTCTTAGATAATTTTCCATAATTTTTATTTTTTTGCACTCTGTAATAGACAGCACCGTCTTGTGTTACATATCCATATTCGTTATCAATAATTTTTTTAATAGAATTAATAATAGTATCAATTTCATCAGTCACTTTTGGTCGGATATCAGGCATATTTAGTCCCAATTGATTCTGTTGATTTTCCCATAAAGCTATATTTTTTTTTGCCATTTCAATAGGATCGCTCGTTGATTTTTTTGCTGCTTCAATTATTTTATCGTCTATGTCAGTATAATTTGAGACATATTTTACATTATGGCCTTTCCATTTCAAGAAACGAATCAAAGTGTCATATACCATTGCAGACATTGCATGGCCTAAGTGACATTCAGTATAAGGAGTTACCCCACAAACATAGATAGTGATGTTTTTATCATTTATTTTTTCTAATTTATTTGAAAGCGTATTATAGATATTCATTTTTATTGATTAATTTTTTCTTGAATTTCTTTGATTTGTTTTTCTAATTCATTTATCCTGTCCCAACCAGGATCTGGTAACTTTTCAATTGTTTCATTATCATCTTGAAAAAAGGCTACAATATGCGCAGGCACTCCAACAACAGTAGCATTGTTTGGGACGTTTGAGATGACTACTGCTCCAGCTCCAACTTTTGCATTTTCACCTATTGTAATATTTCCTATTAATTTTGCTCCAGCACCAACGGTTACATTATTTTTTAAGGTCGGATGTCTTTTTTCTCTTTTGGTAGAAGTGCCTCCTAAAGTAACACCTTGATATAGATGGCAATTTTCACCAATTATAGCAGTCTCACCAATTACTATGCCCATTCCATGATCAATGAAAATTCCTCCCCCTATTTTTGCATTTGGATGAATTTCAATTCCTGTTATCCATCTATTATAATTTGATATCATTCTGGAAATTAAGCTCAGATGCTTTGATAGTCTATACGCTAGTCTGTGTAAAATAATTGCATGAATTCCCTGATATGTAATCAGTATTTCAAACGATCGCTTTGCTGCCGGGTCATGATTTTTAGCAGCTTGGATCAGCTCTTTAGTGTCTTGCATAAAAAATATTGCTATTAGCAAGACAATAAACAGAGATGTTTTTAGGACGAATAGTGTAATTATAATAAGTATTGGAAAAAGCAGTATTATACTTGTAAATATTACAATTAGATCTAACATCTTTACTCCAATATTATCTCGATTATCAATTTTTTGTTTCTATAATAGCCATGCATGAAACAGCTTTACCACTTCCTGTTTCACCAATTCCATTATTTGACTTACCTTTTATTGTAATCTGTTTTTTATCTAAATTAAGAATATTTGTTAAATTTGTAATTATTTCTTCTTTATAGTCTTTAATTTTTGGCCTTGCTGCTATTACTACAATATCAATATTGACTATTAATAAGATTTTTTTTTGAGTTATAGTTTCTAAAACTTTAACTAGTATTTTTCTACTGTCCTTTTCTGTTTTTGTTTTATCTGAATTGAAGAAGTCACTAATATCTTTATTGTTTTCTAATATGTTATTAGTTGCTCCTAAAAGAGCATCAATAACAGCATGTATGATAACATCGCCATCACTTTCAGCTTCAAATGCTGGTAATGATTCAATAGTTATGCCACCAAGAGTCATTGTTCCAAAAGAGCTTATTTTATGAATATCGTAGCCAATTCCTATGGGCATACTGTTATCCTAGCTTAGTATTTTTACTTAGGTCATCTTGAGTAGTGATCTTGATATTCTTAGATTCACCTTGTATGGTATGAATTTTATATCCCGCTGCAAACACCATAGATGAACAATCTGAATAGTTTTTGTCATTGTGATTATAAAATGCATTACGAATCGACTCTCCGCTAAATCCTTGAGGTGTTTGTGCCAATGCATGAGTATCTTTATCAAGGTTCTCTATTATTTCTCCTGATTTAATTTTTTTTAATGAGTCTGATATGTTTATTATTGGGACAACTGCATCATATTTACATAGTGAATTGATGATATTTTCAATTAGTTTTTTTGAAACAAAAGGCCTTGCCCCATCATGGATAAGGTACTGATCTGCCTCCGGTAAACAGTTAAGCGCGTTCTTTACTGAGTCTTGTCTTCGTAATCCACCCTCTATTATTTTTATATTTTTTAATAATTTATTATTAATATTTTTGTTGACGATATCATTGATTGTCTGAAAATTAACTTTATTAGTCACAATAACTATTTTCTTTATTTTTTTAATCGATAGGAATTGTTTTACAGAATATAAAATAAGAGGCTGATTTTGAAACTCATGCAGAATTTTATCAATGCCTTGCATTCTTTTGGATTGACCTGCTCCAAGGATAATAGCTATCAAGCTTTTGGAAGATTTCAATTTTCCTCCTGATATTTATTCTTCTGGTTTCGCTACAAACCTCTCAGGTACAGAAGCTACTGGTTCTTTTTGTCTCTCTTCTTCTTCTTCATTATTGGCTTGATTTAGAATTTCTCTTTCGAATTCAAACATAAATGGAAGAACGATTGATTCTGGTAGTTGCATTTCTGGTACCTGTTCAGGGACTTCAACAGTAACCTCTGCCTTAGCAGGTATTAATTTTCCAATTATTACATTTTCTTTTAGTCCATAGAGTGGATCGACTGCTCCTGAAATTGCTGCTTCGGTTAGGACTCTAGTAGTTTCTTGGAATGAGGCTGCTGCTAAGAAAGATTCAGTGGATAATGATGCTTTTGTAACTCCCATTAAAACTGGAACTGCAGTGGCTGGCTTTCCTCCAGCTACAGCAATATCAGTATTCATCCTTTCAAAGCTCCATTTGTCAGCTAGTTCATTAGGTAATAAATTACTATCGCCAGGGTCTTGTATTTTCACTTTACGCATCATTTGTCTAACAATGACTTCAATATGTATATCATTAATATTTACACCCTGTGATTTGTAAACACTTTGAACTTCATCGACTAAGTACATTTGTACAGCTTCAGGCCCTCGAATACTTAAAATTTCTTGAGGATCTATTGCGCCCTCTGTAAGCTTAGAGCCAGCTTGTACAAAACTCCCAGAGTCAAATAACACACGTGCATTTGATGGAATTTTATACTCATCTTCAATTGTTTTATTTGTGAAAACAACAATTTTTTGTATGCCATTCTCTTCTTTAACAATTTTTACTTTGCCAGGATATTTTGCTTCTATATTATTTGATAATTTTGTAGCTATTTTTGATGAATCGGTAATACTTGATTTCATATCACTTAATTCAGCAATAATTTGACCAGATACTAATTCTTCATTATTTGAAATTTTAAGTTCGTAATCTGATGAAAGTTCATATTCATATGTAAATTCATCTGTATTTACAATCTTAATGCCTCTTTGATTATCTTCTTTAGTTAATTCCATTTTGCCATCTATGCCGGCAAGAATAGCAAGACCTTTAGGTTTTCTTGCTTCGAAAATTTCTTCAACTCTTGGTAAGCCAGATGTTATATCAAAACCACCAGCAACACCGCCAGTATGGAAAGTTCTCATTGTTAATTGAGTGCCTGGTTCACCAATTGATTGCGCAGAAATAATACCCACTGCTACACCCAATTCGACCAGCTTGCCTGTTGCCAAAGAAATACCGTAACATTTTTGACATAAACCTTTTCTTGTTCTGCAAGTTAAAGGAGATCTAACTTTTATTTGTGTGATTTTTAATGATTCAAGCAGAACTGCTACTTCTACAGTTATTTCGGCATTTTCTTCTAAAATAGCTTCTTTTCCATCTTCAGATATGAGTGTCTCTGCAGCAAATCGACCCACAATTTTTTCTTTTAATGGAGCACCTAACCCATCTTCATTTTCTGATGTGTCAAATTTAATAATACCAGGTAGCTTATTATCATTTTCTAAATAGCAGTCTTCGGAAGTAATAATTATATCCTGTGCTACATCAATCATTCTTCTAGTTAAGTATCCTGAGTCTGCAGTTCTTAATGCTGTATCAGCAAGACCTTTTCTTGCACCATGAGTTGAAATAAAATACTCTAATACTGACAAGCCTTCTTTAAAAGAAGATCGAATAGGTAAGTCAATAATTTTTCCTGTTGGATCTGACATTAAACCACGTAAACCAGCCATTTGACGAATTTGAGCAATGTTACCTTTGGCCCCAGAGTGTGACATCATAGCAAGTGGGCCTTCTGGATCTAATGATTCATTTAACATTTCACCCATATCATCAGAGACCTTTGACCAAATTTCGATTGCTGAAGCATATTTTTCATCATCTGTAACTAGTCCAAGTTGATATTGCTCTTCCATTTCCTCAACTTTTTTATCAGCTTCTGACATTAAGTCAATTTTACCATGCGGTACGTTAATATCAGAGCTTGAAATAGTTGTCCCTGATTTAGTTGCATACTTAAAGCCAATATCTTTGATGTCATCAACTAGTTTAGCAGTTGGTTCGTTGCCAAATTTTGTGTAAGCTTCAAAAACAAGATCTCTTAGAGCTTTTTTATCCATCGCTTGATTTTGAAATTCTATACCTTCTGGAACGATATCATTAAAAATTACTCTTCCGACAGTTGTAACTATAAATTCAGAATTGAATCTAATTTTAACCAAGTCATGTAATTTCAGATGTTCAAGTTCATAAAATGTTATAACATCTTCTAATTTACTAAATATTGGGAGCTTGTTTACGTCTGCCTGTTTTTCTTTATCTTTGCCAATATAAGTCATGTAATAGCATCCTAATACCATATCAAGAGTTGGTGCGACAACTGGGCCACCATCTGATGGTGCAAGTAAGTTTTTAGTTGAAAGCATTATTTGTCTTGCTTCAGCTACAGCTGGATATGATAGTGGCACATGTACTGCCATTTGGTCACCATCAAAATCAGCATTATATGCAAAACATACTAGTGGATGTAGCTGAATAGCGTTTCCTTCTACTAGAGTTGGTTCAAAAGCTTGAATACCAAGTCTGTGTAAAGTCGGTGCTCTGTTAAGTAGCACTGGTCTAGTCTTAATCACTTCTTCTAAGACATCCCAAACTTCTTTATCACCACGTTCAACAATTCTCTTCGCACTCTTAATATTTTGAGCAAACCCTAGTTTGAATAAATTATGCATAACGAATGGTTTAAATAATTCAAGAGCCATTTTTTTTGGAATTCCGCACTGCTCAAGTCTTAAATTAGGGCCAACAATAATTACAGATCTTCCAGAATAGTCTACTCGTTTACCTAATAGATTTTGCCTGAATCTTCCTTGTTTTCCTTTGATTAGATCTGACAGTGATTTTAATTTATGATTCCCTGTACCTGAAATCGGTTTTCCTCTTCTGCCATTGTCAATTAGTGAATCTACGGATTCTTGGAGCATTCTTTTTTCATTTCTAATTATGATTTCTGGAGCACCCAGATTAATTAGTCTTTTTAATCTATTATTTCTATTAATTACTCTTCTATATAGATCGTTTAAATCAGAAGTTGCAAATCTACCACCATCCAATTGAACCATTGGTCTTAAGTCCGGTGGAAGAATAGGCAATACATCCATTACCATCCATTCTGGCTTATTGTTTGACTTACGCATTGACTCTATCAATCGTAGTCTTTTTGCTGATTTTTGTTGTTTTTGAAATGAATCATGACTAATATGGCTAGCAAGTTTTAGGCTTAGTTCGTCAAGATTGATTCTTGCAAGAATTGATTTAACTGCCTCTGCGCCCATTTCAGCCTTAAAGACTAGACCAAATTTTTCTTCATATTCTCTATATTCAGCTTCACTTAATATCATAAGCTTGTCGGCAATAACTGGATCTTCAAGATCTTCCAGCCATTTTTGATACCTAGAGTATTCTTCTGATAGCTGATCTCTTGATTTCTCAACTCTTTTTTTGATCGGAAGCAGCTCTTTATTTGCTGTATTAGTTAATTTTAAATGTGCTTTTTCAGAAGCTTTTTGCAGCTTAAGAATACTCTTGTTGATATTTTTTTCAGTGATTTCTACATTTTTCTCAGTGGCTTTTGTTAACTTTTCTATTAACTTTAAAACAATAATATCACCTCTTTTACCAAGAACAGTTTTTCCAACTTTTAATTGTTTTTTAAGTTTACCATCAATATTATTTTTTAAATATTCTTCTTGTTCTTGCGCATTAGCAATCAGTTCATTAACTTGCTCATTTTTTTGTTTTTCTAATTCATCTATACTTAGAGAAAGATTATTTTTTTCTATTGATATCTCATCTTCAAGAGCTTTCTCCCTGATGTCCATTAGTTGCAAATCACTAGAGGAATAAACTTTAAGTTCTTTTTCAATATCTTGATTTAGTAATGTAATAGCCTGCTTCTTTGCTTCTTCATTAATTTCAGTTACTACATAATGAGAGAAATATAAAATCTTGTCCAAGCTTTTAGGTGGAATATCAAGAATTAGACTTAATCTGCTAGGAACTCCTTTAGAAAACCATATATGTGCAACGGGTGCTGCAAGCTCTAAATGGCCCATTCTTTCTCTACGTACCTTACTTCTTGTAACTTCTACGCCACATTTATCACATTTTATACCTTTATATCTGACTCCTTTATATTTTCCGCAGCCACAATCAAAGTCTTTAACAGGCCCAAATATTTTTTCACAAAAAAGTCCATCTTTTTCTGGCCTGAGAGTTCTGTAATTGATAGTTTCTGGTCTTACAACTTCTCCGTGAGACCATGATTTGACTTGCTCAGTTGATGCTAGAGCTAGTCTAATTGCTGTAAACTTACCTGCTTCATCCATTATTGTTATCTCCTAATTCTCTTCCAGAAAGGTTAATACCAAGCTTCGGAATTGCTTCGATATAATTTTCATCAAATTCATATTTTTCTTGTGCCTCATTTAATACTTCTACTGAAAGCCCTAATGACTGCAACTCTTTAACTAATACTTTGAATGATTCCGGGACGCCTGGCTCTATGATGCTGTTGCCTTTAACAATAGATTCATAGGTTTTGACTCTTCCAACAATATCATCTGATTTAACCGTGAGCATTTCCTGCAATACGTTTGCAGCACCATATGCCTCAAGGGCCCAAACTTCCATTTCACCAAATCTTTGTCCACCGAATTGCGCTTTACCTCCTAGAGGTTGTTGTGTAATTAATGAATAAGGTCCTGTTGAACGAGCATGTATTTTATCATCGACTAAATGGATTAATTTCATCATATAGATGTATCCAACAGTTACTGGTTGATCAAATGGTTCACCTGATTTACCATTAAATAATTTTACTTTGCCCATAACAGGTGCAGCTTCATTTAATTCTTTTGATATTTCAATGGTTTTTATATTTAACGCTTCGTCATCTAGATCTCTGACATTTTTCTTTCCTCTTTGTTCTAACCATACCTGTTGTGCAATTCTTTTATAGATACCTTTTGTATAATTACCAATAATTTCAGAAGGTTTATAATTGAGTTCAGAAAGGTATTCTTTGAATTTTTCTTTATCAATGTTGCCGCCAATATCTTCATTCATATTTTTGTTTGGAGTTATTGCTTCACTTTGAATAACTAGCCATGTTAAACCTAATTGATCTTGAATGTCTAAATCCTTAGCTCCATCAAATACTGGCGTGATTGCTCGATAACCTAAAGTATTAGCAGCTAAACCTAAATGTGTTTCATAAATTTGCCCAATATTCATTCTTGAAGGAACGCCTATTGGATTTAGTATAATCTCTACTGGTGCTCCATCTTCTTGATATGGCATATCCTCTAAAGATACGATTTTAGAAACTACACCTTTATTACCATGCCTTCCTGCCATTTTGTCACCAGCTGTAATTTTCCTTTTGTGAGCAACTGAAACTTTAATCATTTCATTGACATCACTTGGCAGATCGTCAGTTTCTTTTCTATTGAAGATTTTTACATCAGTAACTGTTCCTTTTTCACCATGAGGCACTCTCAGTGAGGTATCTTTAACTTCCCTTGCTTTTTCTCCGAAAATCGCTCTTAATAATTTTTCTTCGGGGGTTAATTCAGTTTCACCTTTTGGAGTAATTTTACCAACTAAAATGTCATTTTCTGTTACTGCTGCTCCAATTCTTATGACTCCTGTTTCATCTAAATTAGAAAGGGCATCTTCTCCAATATTAGGAATATCTCTCGTAATCTCCTCAGGGCCAAGCTTTGTATCACGAGCTTCAATTTCATATTTTTCTATATGAATGGATGAGAATTTATCTTCACGAATAATACTTTCAGATAGAATGATAGCATCTTCATAGTTGTACCCTTCCCACGACATAAATGCTACTAATGCAGATTGCCCTAAAGCTAACTCACCATCGCGAGTTGAACTTGAATCAGCAAGTAGATCTCCTTTGAAAAATTCTTGCCCTTTTGAAATAACTGGTCTTTGATTAATACACGTACCTTGATTAGTCCTTACAAACTTCATTAAAGCAAACTGCTCTTCTTCCCCAGATTCATATTGAACTTTAATGATATTAGAACTAGCAGATAAAACTTTTCCAGACTCTTTAGCAACAATAACTTGCCCAGAGTCCCTAGCTGCTTGTGTTTCCATGCCTGTTCCAACTAAAGGAGGCTCAGCTCTAATTAATGGGACTGCTTGACGTTGCATATTTGCACCCATTAGTGCTCTGTTAGCATCATCGTGTTCTAAGAATGGAATTAATGCTGCAGCCACAGAAACGATCTGTTTTGGAGAAACATCGATAAAGTCAATTTCTATTGGGTCAATTAGCAGAAGGTCTGCGCCATGCCTCACTTCTACTTTATCTTCCATGATGTTTCCATTTGGATCAAGTTTTGTATTAGCAGGAGCTATAGAATACTCATCTTCTTCATGAGCATCCATCAACATTGATTCAACAGATGCGAAAGGCATGACTTTAATTTCTGCATTACCTAGTTCATTTTTAATATTCTTTGCAATATCAGCATCAATCTTTTGAGTTTTCTTTACTAGTATCTTACTATTCTTTTTAATATCTTCTACTACGATTCTTCCAATTAATTCTTTGCTGTTTGCCTTAATTTTTGTCTTAACTGGTCTATATGGTGTTTCAATAAAACCAAAATCATTGACCATTCCGTATGTAGCCAAATTTCCAATTAGGCCAATATTTGGTCCTTCTGGTGTTTCTATTGGACAAATTCTTCCATAATGACTGTGGTGTACATCTCTTACATCAAAGCCAGCACGGTCCCTAGATAGTCCACCTGGACCTAGCGCTGACAGCCTTCTTTTATGTGCAATTTCAGCTAAAGGGTTTACTTGATCCATAAATTGAGAAAGCTGCGAGCTACCAAAAAATTCTTTTATTGAAGCGACTACTGGCCTTATATTAATTAATGAAGAAGGAGTTGCCTCATCAACATCAGTTATAGTCATTCTTTCTTTGATGACTCTTTCTAATCTAAGCAGACCAATTCGTATCTGATTTCTTAAAAGCTCCCCAACTGAACGGACCCTTCTATTACTTAAGTGATCGATGTCATCTGGTTGTCTGTTACCCAGATTAATTTCAATTACAGTTTTTATAATTTCAATTATGTCTTTATGGCTTAATGTTCTTGAATCTTGATCATCAGAAAAACCCAACTTTTGATTTAACTTGTATCTTCCGACTCTGCCTAGATCATATCTACGCTCACTAAAGAAAGATGTTTCTATTAATTGAATTGCATTTTCTACTGATGGTGGATCGCCTGGGCGCATTCTTTTATAAAATTCAATCAGAGCTTCTTCTCTATTTTCTGTACCATCTCGAGCTAATGTTAAGTCAATATAATCAATAATTTCTTCATTTTCTGGTTGTTTGAAAATTTCTCTAATTCTTTCTGCAGTTCCTAATTCTTCTGGTTGAAGATTTGGGTCGTAGTCTAAAGCTTTTAAGAAAATTGTAATAGGTATTTTTCTTTTTCTATCAATCTTTACTGATATCCAGTCTCTTGTTGAAGTTTCAAATTCTAGCCAAGCTCCTCGGTTCGGAATTAATTTTCCAGAGGCAAGTCTTTTGCCACTTACCTGATCAACGTTAGATGTAAAGTATACGCCAGGAGACCTCACTAATTGTGAGACGACCACACGTTCGGCACCATTTACAATAAATGTTCCTTGCTCTGTCATCATTGGTATTTCACCAACGAAAATTTCTTGTTCTTTAATTTCTCCAGTTTGTTTTATAAGTAATTCTAAATTAACAAAAATTCTGTACGCATAAGTAGCATCATGAATGCGTGCCTCATCTTCAGTATATTTTGATGGCTCAAGTCTGTAATCCTTAAAGGTAAGATCCATATGGTTACCTGTAAAATCTGAAATTGGTGAAATTTCATCAAATAATTCCCTAAGATCAGATTCTAGGAAAGATTCGTAAGATTTTGTTACAATATCAATTAAATTTGGCATATCTATGACATGCTCAGACGAACCAAAATCCTTAATTAATTTTGGTGCATTATATTTGTTTATTGTCACTTGGATTCCTTTCTTAATAACAGTAGAAAAGAAAAAAAGTTCGCAATTAAAAAGCGAACAATTTTTACTCCTAAGTTACTATAAAGACAATCGTTCAATGGAAGAAACTCTATTGAACAGAATGATTATGATACTGCCAAACTTTGCTTCTGTAAAGGAAGTGTAAACTAATTTCTTATTTTTTTTTATTGTTTAAATTTTTTAGCCATAAATGAAAAGTTTTTTTCTTTGACTTATCTTGTTCATAAAGTCCATATTCGTATATGGTTTTGTTTTTTTTATCAAAGAAATCTTTTAATTGCATCCATAAAATTGCTTCATATTTTATGATATCGGAGTCCTGGAATAGTTTATTAATAAAATTATATTGCTCTTCAATCGTTGGAGCGCTTGATTCACTTTTTGCAGACCCTTCAAATCCTATTCCAGTAAATATGATTGGAATATTAGTTATCGAAGAGAGTTGCCTGTAATAGTTATCAGGTAAATTTCTACCTGTGAGAGTAAATTTTGATGGAGTTGATGATATAGCAAAATAGTCCATTTTATTATTAAACATATCTACAATTTCCCATCTAGGAATTTGTGAAGGCTGCGAAGCAGAGAAACCCAATAATCTTTCATATTGAAAAATTGGGAAAATCTTGATTTGATTGTTCATTTTTTTGATTTTATCGTATGCTTCAAAGTATAAATCTAGATATTCTTGAAATATTGCTGGATTTTTTTCATAAGTAATGTTTATTTCCAAGCCTAAAGCAAAGTAATCTGGTTTATATACTGATGTTAAAAAAATAATCTCTTCTATTAAAGCATTGTATGTTTCACCTTCTATAGTTTTCTCATTAGGATTCTTTGATAAATCTTTATTGTTGTATGGATAATTTGCTAATTTATTTTTGTTTTCTCTATCAAAAATATTAAATACTAAAAGACTTTTTTTCTTAGATTGCTGTATTATTTCATGCTCCAGGATGATTTTATTAATATTTTTTGAATTATAGAAACTACTATTTTTGTTGATAAATTTTTCCCAGCTTGGATAATGAATAGTCATAACTATGTCTCCAAGTTCTAGAGCATTGATTAGATTATTTCTATGTTCTTCTAAATTATTACTTGTATCTACATTAAATCCCATGTAGTAATTTCGATTTTCTGTGGAATTAATATGTTCTGTGTTTTCACTTGATACAAAATCTATTTCTTGATTAAGTTTTTGATCATTTTCTATATTGAAAAAAATAGCTACTATTATGAACCAGGTAATTGAAACAAGAATTATTTTTTTGATCTTCATAGGATTTATTTTAAAATTATTCTAACAATGCTAGATATTAAAATAGCAAGAACGTAGGCGTAGAGAACAGTTTCTATTTTTTTTCTTACTTTAGCTAAGTTTTTATACTTATATCTCCAAAAAAAAATTACTATTAAGATTATAAGTAAAAATAATTTTATCATTTCTTTGTTCCTACTTTTAATTCATAATACTTTTTAATTCTAACAAATTGCTATTAATATAATTAGGTTTAATATCTTTAACTTCTTGATACCAGTTATTCTTTCTTTTTAACCAACATGAAAAAATTTTTGCATTATTAGCACCAATAACATCATGATTTGGATTGTCGCCAACATGAATTAATTTTTCTGCCGGTATGTTCATTTTTTGAATGGCTATTTGAAAAATTATTTTATCTGGTTTCTGTACACCTAATTCTTCAGAAATTAATACAAATTCAAAATATTTTTCTAATTGAAATTTTTTTATCTTAAATCTTTGATGTTCAGACAGACCATTAGTCACCATACCTAGTTTGCAGTGTTTGGATAATTTTATGAGTGCTTCAAGACTTTCGGGAAATAGTTGGATTGTGTCTTTCCAGGATTGACTAAAATAATTCCATGTAATTACAGGATCTATTTCTATAGATAGGTATTTTTTTATTATTTCCTCAAGACCATCTTTAGCAAGACTATCGTTCCATTCATTGGAAGCTGAATCTTTATGTTTCTGTGCAACTAACTTTGTATATTCTAAATAAATCGACTCTAGATCTATATTATTGATTTGTTGTTTTGAATCCACTGACAGAATTGTTTTTTTAAAACCATTTTTCCATGAGCTTCTTGAGTCAGTAATCGTATCATCTAAATCTAATAGTATACCTTTAATATTGATTAAATCTTTAGTCATAATTTATTTTCTTGTTTGACCATTACCGGTTATTATCCATTTGTATGAAGTCAATTCTTTTAGACCCATAGGTCCTCTTGCATGGAGCTTTTGGGTTGAAATCCCAAATTCATTTCCAAGTCCATATTCGCCACCATCAGCAAAGCCTGTTGAGACATTTACAAATACAGATGATGCATCAACTTCATCTTCAAATTTCCGAATTGCATTATATGAAGTGCTTGCAATTGCTTCAGAATGACCACTACCTATAAAATTAATATGCTCTATTGCTTCGTCTATGGACTCTACTATTTTTATTGAACAATCTAGAGAGAGCCATTCACGTGAATAATCTGCTTTCTTAACGTCAGTGATATTTTTTGCATTTCCTAGTAACTTCTTTGCTTTTTTATCTACGTGCATAGTTACATTATTTTTTGTTAATTCAGTTTTTATTGATTTGAGAATAGGTTCAGCAATACCTTTATGTATCAGTATAGTATCGAGAGTGTTGCATACTGATGGTCTTCTAATTTTTGCATTCACTATAATATCAGTAGCAATTTTTAGATCTGCTAATTTATCAACGTATGTGTGACATACACCAATACCTCCTGCTACTACAGGTATTCTTGATTTTTCTTTGACTAAATTGATTAAACCGGCACCACCACGAGGAATCACTAGATCAATATATTGAGATAGTTTAAGCATTTCTTCAACTAATTTTCTCTCTTTATTGTTTATGAAGCCTATAACCTCATGTGGGATACCAGATTGATCTAAACTTTCAATAAATATTTCAGTTAAAATTTTAGCGCTAGCATGTGCATCACTACCTGAACGCATAATCACTGCATTGCCTGATTTCAAACACAATGAAGCAATTTCAATCGCAACATTTGGTCTGGATTCAAAGATTGCACCTATAACTCCTAGAGGAACTCTTCTTTTACCTACTTGAATACCATTTGGTCTAAGCTTTACATCCTCCATTGTTCCTATAGGATCATCAAGTTGGATGACTTCATTGATCGAATTTGCAATTTGAGAGATCCTTTTTTTATCAAGGAGCATCCTATCAATAAAAGAAATTGAAATATTTTTTCTTTTAGCTTTTTTGATATCTAATTTGTTCACTTGAATTATATTGTCAGTATTACGGATAATATTTTTAGCAACTTTAGATAAAGCAGCATTTTTTTGCCTT
Organism: Dehalococcoidia bacterium; assembly: GCA_029246995.1. Lineage (GTDB taxonomy): Bacteria > Chloroflexota > Dehalococcoidia > UBA2979 > UBA2979. Next base: position 19,715 of record JAQWMB010000004.1, read on the forward strand.
GTATCTAAATTGGTTAATACGGAACTTGCTTCTTTAGCTGCCTTTGCTTTTCTTAAGACTTCATTGCTATTTTTTCTGTTCATGACTTAACTCCAATATTGATTATTATAAAAATTCTAATTATCTTTAGGTAAAAAGTGTGTACCAATTTTTTCATTATTAATAATTTTATGAACTATGTTTTTTTCATTACCATTGGCAATGACTACATGAATACCTGCCTCTATTGCCAAATTAGCAGCTTGAATTTTTGTAGCCATTCCTCCTGTCCCATGTTTATTTGTAGTTGACTCAGCGGCATTAAGTATTTCGTTATTAATATCTCTAATTTCTGTTAGTAGTTTTGAATCATCAGATTTATTGGGATTTTTATCATATAATCCATCTTGATCGGTCAAAATTATTAGCAAATCTGCATCTATTAATTTTGCAACTAAAGCTGATAAATTATCATTATCACCAATAATGGAATTTTCTATTTCCTCAGTTGAAACAACATCATTTTCGTTGATTATAGTAATAATGTTGAGTTCTAATAATTTCAATAGTGCATTTTTTGCATTTTTACTACTTGTGCTATTTATGAAGTCATTCCTTGAGAGTAACGCTTGAGCAGTAATAACTTTTGATTTATTAAATACTTTATTCCATTCACTTATTAATAATGTTTGACCTATTGCAGCAGTTGCTTGCTTTAATTCAATGCCCATTATTTTTTCTGTTATATTTACCTTTCTCTTACCTAGTGCAATGGCTCCAGAACTTATTAAAACAATTTGTTTATTATTTTTTTGTAATTCAATTATTTGCGAACAAATTAACTCCACTTTTTCTGCATGAAATTGGCTATCATCGGTTGTAAGTAGATTTGTGCCTACTTTTATTACTATTTTATTAATTTTATTTTTATTAATTCTCATTTTTTCTTACTGACAACTCTATTGCTTCGCCGTTAACAACGAAGTTAAAAACTTCTTGAACATCATTTGTTTCGACAATTTCTATTGCCAATGTTTCGTCTGTTATAAATTTTTTATGTGAATCTAAAACTTTCTTTAATAAAACATTATTTTTATAACTAATTATAATTCTATCAGCAACATCAAAGTTGAGTTTCTGTCTTTGATTTTGAATATGCCTAATAATTTCTCTTGCAGCACCCTCTAAAGATAAGCTTTCAGTAATTGTTGTATCTAGTACGGCTATGTATCCAGATTCTTCAGCAGCAGCATAGCCACCTTCTGCAGCAACACGTATGTTAAGGTCTTTAAATTCGAGTGAGTAATCATTAAGTTTAAATTGTCCTTTTTGATTAAGGTCCTTAAGAATTTCAAGTGGCTCAATATTTCTAATTTCTTTTTCTAAGGTGTTAACCTCTTTACCAATTTTTGGTCCCATAATGGCCTTATTAACGTTAATTTCATACTTTACTAATTGCGAATTAAAATCATGGATTTCAATATTCTTCACATTTAATTCTTCTTTAATTTCTTTTTGAGCATCTACTAAGAATGCACCCTCTTCTTGGTTTTTTGTAATAAAAATAATCTTTTCAAGTGGCTGACGAACTTTAATTTCTGATTGTTGTCTAATTCTTCTTCCAAGAGAAACCATTTTCTGAATCATTTTTATTTTTACGCCTAATGCCTCATCAATTTGTCTTATATTGTATGTTGGCCATTCAGTTAAATGGATAGATTCTTGACTTTCTTCATTTAATACTTTGCTGAGATTTTGGTATATTTTTTCAGAAAGAAATGGGATAAATGGTGCAGCAATTTGTGTGATTTTTAGTAGGGATTCATAAAGAATATTCATAGCAATTAATGTATCTACTGAATTGTCAGTTTTCCAAAATCTTCTCCTATTTCTTCTTACATACCAATTAGATAATTGTTCAATAAATTGATTGATTGGACGAGCTGCTTCACTAGGTTCATATTTTTCAAGACCTTCACTAACTTTTTTAATTGTTTCATTTAGCTCAGATTGAATCCATAGATCTAATTCAGTTCTTTGATTAGAAATTAGCAATTTTTTATCAACTGAAAAAGAGGCGATATTTGCATAAGTGATAAAGAAACTGTAAGTGTTCCATAAAGTAGAAAAAGTTTTACGAGAAGAATCTTCTACTAATTCACTAGAAAACCTTTTAGTATTCCCTGGTGGGGAAGAAGTGTACATATACCATCTTATTGCATCAGCTCCATGTTTATTAATTACTTCAAATGGCTCAACAACATTACCCTTGCTCTTAGACATTTTTTGACCTTTTCCATCCAATATGATTCCATGAGAAATGCAGTTCTTGAATGCAATTTGTTCTGGTAATGCTTTTGTGCTATACAATAAAGTTGCAAGTACATGTAGCGTATAAAACCACCCTCTAGTTTGGTCCATTCCTTCGGTGATAAAATCAGCAGGAAAGTTGTTATTAAATAGATCAATGTTTTCAAATGGATAATGCCACTGGGCATATGGCATAGCACCAGAATCAAACCACGCATCTGCTACTTCAGGAACTCGATTCATATTTCCTTTGCATTTTGTGCACTTAATAGTGATTTTATCTATAAATGGTCTATGAGGATCTTCAATAATTTTTTCCATTCCAGAAAATTGTTGTAGTTCTTCAAAAGAACCTATGCAAATTATCTCAGAGCAATTCCCACATTCCCAAAAAGGTAATGGAGTGCCCCAGTATCTTTCTCTGGAAAATGCCCAATCAATATTGCCTTCTAACCATTCACCAAATCTTCCAGCTTTAATGTGCTCTGGAACCCAATTTATAAAATCTTGATTGCCTTTTATGAGTAGCTCTTTAACAGCAGTTGTTTTAATATACCAAGAAGGTTTTGCATAATATATGATTGGATCATCGCAACGCCAGCAAAAAGGATATGTATGTTTAATTGTATTTTGAAAGAAAAGGAGCTTTTCTTTATCTAGATATTGAATAATTTTGTGATCGGCTTTTTTCATAAATATATCTTTATATGGCCCTCCAGTGAAGTTGCCTTTACTATCAATATGTTGAATGAAAAATAAATCATTTTTTTGTCCAAGTTTATAGTCCTCATCACCAAATGCCGGCGCAATATGAACAATACCTGTTCCTTCTTCGGTGCCAACAAAATTCGCATCTAACACTGTTCTTTTAATAACAATTTCGTTGTCTAAATTTTTTTTATTTATTTGAAAAATAGTGTTATTTTCCCATGATTCTATGGCAAAAAGTGGCTCATACTCTAAGCCTACAAGTTCTTTTGCTTCTAGAGTGTGCATAACTGTTAATTCTTTATTAGTAATTTTACTGATTACATCAACTAAATTTTCTGCAATAATGAAGAAGCTTTCTGTTCCATCTTCCAATGAAGAAACTAGCGTATATTTTGATTTAGGGTCTATAGCTAGAGCAGTATTAGCTGGTAATGTCCAGGGTGTAGTAGTCCATGCCATAATAGAAATTTGTTCAGCAAATTTTTTTAATTTATCTATTAGTTGATGCTTGCCTTGCATATCAATTTTGAATTTTACATATACGCTTGGGTCAATAGTATTGTCTTTATAGCCTAATGCGATTTCATGTGATGATAGACTAGTTTCACATCTTCCGCATTGAGGAGTAACCCTAAAGTCTTTAAAAATCAGTTGATTATCCCATAGTTGTTTGAAAATCCACCACCCTGATTCTATATAGTTATTTTGATAAGTAATGTATGGATCATCCATATCCACCCAATAACCAATTCTATTTGTAAGCTTTTCCCACTCTTTTACATATTTAAAAACTGAGTCTTTGCACTTTTTGTTGAATTCTTCAATACCAAATTTTTCAATATCATTTTTATTCGTTAATCCTAATTGTTTTTCCACTTCCAATTCAACAGGTAGGCCATGTGTATCCCATCCGCCTTTTCTTTCTACTCTAAAACCTTGCATTGTTTTATATCTTAGGATCAAATCTTTAATTACACGCGCTAAGACATGATGTATGCCAGGCACACCATTTGCAGTTGGAGGACCTTCATAAAATGTAAAATTTTTTGACTTGTTTTTTACATCGATAGTTTTTTGAAATATATCATTTTTCGACCATATCTCTAATACTTGCTCTTCAATATTTGGAAGTATAAAATCATTATTAACAGTATCAAAGGTATTTTTTTTCGTCACTTATTATAGAATACTTTCTTTATTACTAGATTTTTTACTAGATGTATCATTTTCAGATTCATCTTTTTCTTGATCTTCAGATTCAGCATTTTTCATCATGTTATAGCAACTTGAACAATATATTGGTCTTTCACCTCTTGGTAAAAAAGGAACTTCTGTATATTTTTGGCAATCTGGACTTAAGTTTTTCGATCCTGAACATGGTGCTACATGTAATCTTCTTGGTGTTTTACCAGAATATGAAACTGCTCTTCCATAATTGAATGATTCTTCATTACCAGAATCACCAGACTGCTTCCTTCTTTGCCTGCAAACATTACATCTCCTAGGTACATTTTGTAGGCCTTTACTAGAATAAAATTCTTGCTCACCAGCTGTAAATATAAATGCTTGACTGCATTCTTCACAAATAATTTCTTTATCGGAAAATGACATAACAACCTCTATAACTAATTTTTAGAATATTGTAGCGTTAACTATATCAATTTTCTTGTTTGAGAAAATGAATAATGCTATCAGTTTTTTCCTTTAAGAAAATTCTATAAATAATAAAATAGAACGCTACACCTAGAGTTATTGTAAAGATAAGTTGCAAGTACTCGCTACTTATATATTTTTTAAATAGATAAGTACTGCAAATATCCAAAGATATGTACATTAGCATTGAAATAAATAACACTTGAATTGTTTCAACTATTAGCTTTCTGTAATTAAGATCTATTGATCTAAATTTTAGAAAGTATATTAAAATGATTAATTCAATAATTGAAGCTATGCTACCAGCTATTGCAATTGCTTTATATCCAAAATCATCTACAAAAAATGCACAAATTAGTATGTTCGCTATTACTGATACTATAGTTGCTATGACTGGAGTCTTTGTATCCATTGTAGCGTAATAAACTCTGCTCATAATCTCTGTTAAAGAGAATGCTATAATAATGGGTGAAAAATACAGAACTATGTCTTGAACAAGTACAGTCGATTGAGAATCAAACGCACCATGTTCAAAAATAATTTTAACTATAGGACCCATTAAAAAGATAATGCCTGTAAGTGCTGGAATAGATAGGAAAATAATTAAGAAAATTGCAAACTCTACTAATTGTTTGAATTCTTCAGATTTTTTAGCAACAAATAGTTTTGATATTTGCGGGAACATAGCTATTGAAATGGACATGCCAATCAATGCGACTGGAAGCATGATGAACATATGAGCGTAATTGAATGCATTAATGGTTTGCTCAGAAATAGTCGAAGCGAAGATTATAAATATAATTAAATTGATTTGATTTGCTGCGAGGCCAATTGTTCTTGGTAAGGCAAGTTGAATTATTTTTCTGACATTATTTGATTGAATATTAAATTGAGGATGCCACTTCATTTTCATTATCTTTAACATTATTAATTGAACAAGAAGATGGCCAATACTTCCTATTACTACTGCAAAGGCTAAACCTTTTACTCCGTAATTTATTGTTAAAGTTAAGGCACCAATGATGATAGATAGATTGTATATTGTAGGAGCAATTGCAGGAGCAAGAAAATGATTTTTACTATTTAAGATGCCAGTTGCCATGCCTGAAATACAAAAGAATATTGGCGATATAAGCATAATCCTTGTAAGATCAATTGCTAAAGATTTTACAGTTAAGCTTAGTCCAGGAGCAATTAAAGTTATTAAATGATCTGTAAATAACATACAAATAATGCAAAAAAGCAAAGTTAAAGTTGTTAAAATATTTATTATTGATGATGCTAGTCTCCAGCCTTCATCATCTCCATCATTGGTTAGCACACTGCTAAATATTGGGATGAATGCTGCTGAAAGTGTCGCTCCAGATAATAAATTGAATAATAGATCTGGTATTCTAAATGCAACCCAATAGGCAGCAATTTCTGGAGATGTTCCAAATTGATCAGCTATAACAATTGTTTTTATAATTCCAGTCAACCTTGCAAAAATAAACCCCAGACTCACTATTGAGACAGCAGGTAAATATTTATTCAGTTTTGCGAATTTATTGCTTAAACCCATACTTATGTCTAAAACCTCTAGCTTTCAATAAAGATATAGTTATAATTGTTTTTATCCGTTTATTATTATATTAAAGGTTATATACTATGGCTCACTCAAATCAAGCAAAAAAACGAGTAAGACAAAATATTAAGGTTGAGGAACAAAATCGCTCTATTAAAAGTCGATTATCAACATTGATTAAATCAGCATTTGATGCAATTGATAATAAAGATGATAATGCTAACAATATTGTTAGGTCTGCTCAGTCATATATAGATCGTGCAGCAAAGAAAAATATCATTCATAAAAATAAGGCATCTAGAACAAAAGCTCGAATTGATAAATATCAAAAACGAACTGAAGATTAATTCTTGTAAATTTTATTTTAGGAAATAATGAAATCAGCAATTTTTCATTCAGCTCACAAAGTTACGATTACTGATAAAGAACCACCAAAATGTCAAGCTGGTGATGTTTTGGTGAAAGTTTCTTATGCTAGCCTTTGTGCATCAGATATAAGAGTTTTTAAAGGTGAAAAAAAGGCAGTCGCAGGTGTCATACCTGGACATGAATTTTCTGGTCTTATAGAAGATGTTGGAAAGCAAGTAAAAGATTTTAATATTGGGGACAAGGTAAGCCTATGCCCAATATTATCTTGCGGGACATGTACTTTTTGTGTTACAGGTATGCGTAATAGGTGTGAAAAAAGAAAGACTCTTGGCTATGATATAGATGGTGGCTTTGCAGAATATGCTTTGATACCAAAAGAAATAATTGAACTTAAGCACTTATTCAAGCTTTCATCTAATGCTAATTTGAAAATTGCAGCTTTGGTTGAGCCACTTGCTTGCGTGATGAATTCAATTCAATCAATTAATTTACAAAAAGAGGATTCATTAATTATTATTGGTGGCGGCCCTATGGGGCTTATGCATGGAATTCTTGCTATGCATTTTGGTCTATCTGATATTACAATTATTGAACCAGAAAAGAATAGACGTGATTTAGCAAAAATGATTGGAATAAATAAAGCAGTAGAACCGGAAAATGATGTAGTTGATTTTCTAAATAGAAATCATAAGCCTGAAGGTTATGATAAAGTTATTTTATCCGTTGGTATCACTGAACTTGTAAATCTAGCGTTAACTTTATCTAAGAAAAAAGGAAATGTTAATTTATTTGCTGGTTTTCCAATTGGCAAAGATGCTTTTGTAGATGTTAATTCTATTCATTATAAAGAATTAACTGTTTTAGGTACCCAAAATGCTACTTTAAAAAATTATTTAGATATTTTAGCAATAATTGGTGACTTAAATAATATAGAAAGTTTGATCACTAATGTCTATAAATTAGATCAAGTTCCTGTTGCCTATGAAGACAGACTTAATTTAAAAGGAGTAAAATCTATCATAGATTTTACTTAATAATATTGGGAATAAGATGAGTGCTGATAAAGAAGATATTTTTCAAACTAGTTTTGGCACTATTTTTCGAGAAACTAGAAAAGCTAGAGGATTGTCTGTGACACAAGTTTCTGAGGAAACAAAAATTAATACTATTTATATAGATGCTTTGGAATCAGAAAATTTAGATATTTTTCCTGCCAATGTTTTTGCAAAAAGTTTTTTTACACTTTACGCAAATTTTTTGGAAGTTGATTTACAAGCGGTAGAAGCTTCTTTTCCATCAGAAATTAACAGACCACATAATTTAGAGCCATTGCCTAATTTAGAAAAAACTAAAATTGAAAATTTTTATGAAGATTTTTTAGCAATTGAAAAGAGTGTTTATTTTATTTTATTTGCTTTTATTTTGTTAATAACAGCTTACTTTCTTTTTATTTGAAATTATGTTATTAAATTGACGCTCATTGTTATGTAATTAGTTATTTATATTTTCGTTATTTTCTTGCATGAATTCCGGTAATTGATTTGCATTTTGTAAGCCAAAGTAGGAAAGAAAATTTTGTGTTGTACTAAATAATTGTGGCCGGCCAATTTTTTCAGCTCTTCCAGATATTTCAATTAAGCCTTTAATTCGTAAATTTGTAATATGACCATCACAGTTTACACCTCTTATTGACTCAATTTCTGCTCTAGTGATTGGCTGTTTATAGGCAATGATTGCAAGTGTTTCTAGAGTTGCCTTAGTTAATGGCTTGCTTGAATCAAGATTGTTTGCATTATTAATCGTTTCATTAGCTTCAGGAATTGTAATTAGTTGTACTCCTTCAGGGCCTGATTGTATTTTTATTCCATGATTATCTAATGAATCACTAATTTCATTTATAATATTTTCCATTTGTTTGATAGAAGTATTTACGAGTTTTGCTAGATTAGAGATTTTAAGAGGTTTATTTTGAACAAAGAGAAGCGCTTCAGTAATTTTTTTTAAATTTATTAATTTATTTGTATTATTCATAATAGTTTCATTTTAATTCATTATTAGTAAGTAACTATATATTATTGCGATTATAATTCAATATAACTTAACATGTTTATTATGATTCAGAATATATTTATGAAATAAGTAAATGATAATTGATGCCCACACTCATATTTTTTCTCCGAAACAGATAAAATCAAGAAAATTTTTGATTAAAAATGATACCACTTTTGGTTCTATATACTCTAACGATAATGCTCTACTAGCATCTGGGGATGACTTATTAACATCAATGAGTAAATCTAAAGTTGACTTAAGTATTATTATGGGATTTCAATGGTCTCAAGAAAATCAATATGATATTCATGCACAATATTTATTAGATCAGCAAAGTAAATTTCCTGAAAAATTTATATCCTTTGTTCCGTTATCAATTAATTCATTTAATGATATTAGTAGCAAAGTTCGCGATATGCATCTTGCAGGTGCTAGAGGGTTTGGAGAGATTAGAATTAATAAAGAGATTAATAGCAAATCATTTATTAATGAGATTCTCCCTGAGCTAATCCGGTCTGTAAGTAAATATAACCTATTAATAAATTTTCATACTACAGAACCAATAGGCCATGCGTATCCAGGTAAATTGGGTGGACTGTCTTTAAGGGATATGTGGTCGATATTATCAGATTTTCGATTACAAAAATTATATATCATTGCTTCTCATTTTGGGGCTGGCTTACCAATGTATTCCGCAATGCCTGAAGTTTTAAAAAGATTAAACAGCCAAAATATATATTTCGATACATCAGCTTTTCAATTTCTTTATGATAATGTTGCATTAGAAAATGCAGTAAAATTCTTAGGGCATTCTAAGTTTATTTGGGGTTCTGATTATCCATTAATTGATCAAACAAAAGATTTAGAATTTTTTTCTAATATTAATCTTGATAGGAGAGAGCAGAATGCTATTCTAGGTGGCAATCTAGCTCATATTTTAGGCCTATCTTAAATTAAGCTTTCTATCTCCATCAATTGAAAGTAATTTTTCTCTAGCTTCAGAGATTAAATAAATACTGCCAGTAATTAAAATGTATTGATCGCCATTCATTTTTTCTAATGCGTTTTTTAATGCATCATCGATATTAATATTTGTGTGTATGTTTGAGCTATATTTTGCAAAAATACTTTTTATTTTATTAATTGACATAGCTCTAGAAGATTTTGGTTGAGTAATTATAATTTCTGTTTTGTTGTTACAGATTTGCTTAGCTATTGAGTCTATTTTTTTATTTTGTAAACTGCCAAAAATCACTATTCTTTTTTTTGGTAGTTTGATATCCGTAAGTGTTTCCTCTAGTCTCTTTGCTGAAAGTTGGCTATGCATGCCATCCAAAAGAATTAAAGGATTTTCTCTTATTTTTTCTATTCTTCCAGGTAATTTTACTTGTGACAATCCTTCTTTGACATATTGATAAGGTAATTTTTCTTTATAAACCTTTTGCCAAGCAATTTCACAGGCCCTAATTGCTGATGCAGCATTTTCTGCCTGATGTTTGCCTATAGCATTTAATTGAATATTTTTGTATTTTTCTAATGGGGTGTCTATATCTACAATTTGATAGTCAATTGAATGTTTTTTATATGTAATTTTACAATCGGTAATTATTTTATGAATTTTTGACTCTATTAAACTAGCCTGCTCTTCAATAATTTTTATTCTGGATTTTGGCATTTTGGCAATGATTACCTCTTCTTTATATTTAACTATTCCAGTTTTTTCTTTTGCAATTTTATTTATTGTTTTGCCAAGTATTTCTGTGTGTTCATAATCAATTGGAGTTATAACATTAATAATTTTTTTTGTCATTGCATTGGTTGCATCGAGTCTGCCACCTAATCCTGTTTCTATGATTTGCCAGTCACAATTAGTTTTTTCTGCGACCTTCCAGCCAATTAAAGTTAATAATTCAAAATATGACCATTGATCAAAAAAAATATCTTCTACATATTTTTTTGCTATATAAGTAAATAATTTTTTTGATATTGGTTGACCATTAATGATAATTCTTTCAGTGACAGAATGTATGTCTGGGGAAGTGAATAAATATATATTTTTTCTTGATTGTAAAAGAATTCCATTTATAAAATGCGCAGTTGAACCTTTTCCTTTAGAACCGGCAATATGTATTGTGTTTCTTTTATCAAAATTTTCATTTTTATTTAAATATTCTCTTATATGTGTTATTTTCCAATTTTCATCTTTTAATTTTTGACCATCTTTTTCAAAATTTGATCTACTACTTAATTTATTAATAACATTAATGTAATCTTTTTCAATTTTAGTTATTTTACTATTTTTCAAGAGTCTGCCTTTTCAAAATAAATGTATCAAATTAGTTATTTTCTATAATTTTAGTATATGTATCAGTATATTTAATCTAAAATATTAAATTAAATAAAATTAAATTACTTAATATGAAAATAAAATGGCACACTCTAGATTTATCTAGTGAACATAAATTACTTCCAATTACGAAAGAACTCATACACGATGATTTCTTTATTAAGATTGATATTGGACCAAAAAACAATATCGGTGCTGAATATTTTAAATTATTCATTGAGAAAAAAGATATTATTTCTGAGATACCAATTATTTTTGGTCTTTGTAATTTTGGTAAATATCCTGGTAATAATTGGATAGAAGTTCTGCAATATAATAATGAAATAAGATTTAATGACGATTCTCTTTTAACTCTTAATGAAGAGGCTGAATTGGAAATATTTCAAAAAATAGGTTCAATTATTCCATTAGGTGGACACATGATGATTGAATATGAATCAGAAATTAGAAGGCTAACTGCTCGTTCTTTATTGGTGGGAGTGCCTCCTGATGCAACACCAATTGGAAGATTATTATATTTTGCAGGATGTGGTTACGCTATTAGAAATTGGTATATTCCTGAAGGCGGGAGAGAAGGTTCACGAAAACTGCAAGGGTTTAAGCCAATTGATCAAAATCATCAAATAACTAATATAAAAAAGCAAATGATACTTTTAAATAATTATTTGCGCTCTAATAGCGATATTGAATGGGACATTACGGGATATACTAAGCCAATTGCAGAGCAAGCATATACCTTTTTATCTGATATAATAAAAAACGGAAAATGATTACTAACAATTAGCGTTTATCTTAAATCTTTTGTTATAATTTTTTTTAACCAACGAGGGGGGAAAATGACAAGAACACTTAGTGTTATTAAAGCGGATATAGGCGGGTTCGTAGGACATTCAGGAATGCATCCTGAGGTAATGGATATTTTACGCTCTAATATGGAAAAATCTATAAAAAATTCTCTATTAATAGATGGTCAAGTATATTCATGTGGAGATGATGCTTTTTTGATAATGTCTCATGATAAAGGAGCTGATAATAAAGAGGTTCATGAGTTTGCTTGGGATTCTTTTATAGATGGCACAGAAGTTGCAAAAAAATTACATTTGTATGGTGCAGGCCAAGATTTACTAGTGGATGCTTTTTCTGGTAATATTAAAGGAGCTGGACCAGGATCTGCAGAATTAGAATATGAAGAAAGGCCTTCTGAGCCTGTCATTATTTTTATGGGAGATAAAACTTCTTCCGGTTCATTTAATCTGCCATTTTATAAAATGTTTGCAGATCCCTTTAATACAGCTGGTTTGGTGATTTCAGAGGCCCTACATAAAGGTTTTGCTTTTGAAGTTCATGATATCAAGGAACATAAAAAAATAATATTAAATTCTCCTGAAGAGATATACGATCTTTTAGTTTTTATAGGCTCTCCTGCTCGTTATGCTATAAAGAGAATTATAAGTCGTTCTAGTAATTCTGTTGCATGTGTATCTTCCACTGATAAATTATCTGAAATTGCTGGTAGGTATGTTGGAAAAGATGATCCAACTGCAATTGTTCGATGTCAAGGTGATTATCCCGCTGTAGGTGAAGTGCTTGAAGCTTTTACTACTGCTTGGACAGTTGAAGGTTTTATGCGTGGTTCCCATTATGGACCGTGGATGCCAGTATCTTTAAAGGAGTCAAATCCTTCAAGATTTGATGGGCCTCCTAGAGTAGTTGCTCTAGGATTTCAATTGGCTGATGGCAAGCTCATAGGACCCAGGGATATGTTTGATGATCCTTCCTTCAATAATGCAAGGACTGAAGCTAATAATATTTCAGATTATTTGAGAAAACATGGTCCTTTTGAGCCTCATAGACTTCCATTAGATGAAATGGAATATACAACAATGCCACAAGTTGCAGATAAATTAAGTAGCAGATGGTCAGAAGTTTAGAAATGGTCGGCATTGATTAGAAAAATTTTATTTGCTTCTTCAAATGAACATAAATTAGATGAGATGCGTAATCTTTTTTCTAGTTCTAGCTGGCAAATTATTTCACCAAAAGAAATTGGCATCAGGCCTTTAAATGTTTTAGAGTTCGGGAGTTCATATGCTCAAAATGCAATTGCAAAAATTGAAGCATATCAACAGTATACACATTTACCAATTTTAGCTGATGATTCTGGCATTGAAGTTAAGGCATTGAATGGTAAGCCAGGTATATATTCTGCAAGGTTTGGTGGGCAATTTATAAAAAATGATACGCAACGTAATGAATATTTATTGAGATTACTCGATGAAGTGGTTTTTTATAATAGGACGGCAATTTTTAAAGCAGTTTTAGCAATTAGATTTCATGATTCTGAAACAATTATTAGAGAAGGTAATGTTTTAGGACATATAGCCTTAGAATCTAGAGGGATGAACGGTTTTGGGTATGACCCTATCTTTGAATTAAATAATGGTCAAACTATGGCTGAGCTTGGAAGTCAGAAGCAAGAAATTAGTCATAGAGCCCTGGCAGTGAAAGCTTTGCTTGATGTTTTATAGTATTATAAAAGAAAATTAAGTAGTTAAATATGGTACTTTTAGACTCCTTAGATCGACCATTACATGATTTACGAATTTCAGTGACAGATAGATGTAATTTACGCTGTACTTATTGCATGCCTAAGGAAATTTATAATAAAAATTATAAATATTTGGAAAAAAGTGAAATTTTATCTTTTGAAGAGATATACAATATTGCAAAAATATTTTATTCCTTAGGTGTAAAAAAAATACGTATAACAGGAGGTGAGCCACTATTAAGAAATAATTTACCAGATTTGATTAGTCTATTAAATGAGATGGATGATTTAGATTTAGCAGTTACCACTAATGGAATTTTATTAAAAAAACAAGCATTAGCATTATACAGGGCGGGTTTAAAAAGAGTGACTGTTAGCTTAGATAGCGTTGAAGAAAGCACCTTTAAGATACTTAGTGACAGCCCTTATTCTTATTCTGATGTATTGGAAGGAATCGAAGCAGCTATTTCAACTGGAATTAAAGTAAAGGTAAATTCAGTTATTAAAAAAAATATCAATGATGATCAAATCTTGCAAACAGTTGATTATTTTAGAAATACTGATGTTGTACTAAGGTTTATCGAGTATATGGATGTTGGTAATTCTAACAAATGGCTTCATGATGAAGTTGTTCCATCAATGATGCTCCAGGAAAAAATAAATGAAAAATATCCTATAAAAAAACTAAGTAAAAATTATAGCAGTGAGGTAGCTGAAAGATTTAAGTTGCAAGATGGCTCATTAGAGCTTGGCTTCATATCTTCAGTTACTAAGCCTTTTTGCTCAGAATGTAGTCGCATTAGATTGTCTTCTGATGGTAAATTATATACTTGCTTATTTGGCTTAATTGGCACTGACATAAAAAATAAATTGAGAGCAGGTCAAAACTTTTCTGAGATTGCAGAATTTATAACTGATATTTGGAATAAAAGAAATGATCGATATTCTGAATTAAGAAGCGAAATGCCAATGAATAATAAAAAAGTTGAAATGCCTTATATTGGTGGCTAAATTGTTATTTTTTTAGGAGGAATTATGGATAAAATTAAATCTATAAAAATGTCAGATATTTCAAAGAAAAAAATTTCTCATAGATCTGCATCAGCAATTTGCGAGGTAGAGGTCACTGAGGAAATTTTAATAAAAATACTTAATAATGAATTGCCTAAAGGTGATGTGATAACTACAGCTAAAATAGCTGGAATTTTAGCTGTAAAAAAAACTGATGAACTCATTCCTCTGTGTCATTCTATTCCGATTAGTAATGCAATGATTGATATTATTTTACCTGATGAAAACACAAATAATCTTACTATTGTTATAAAATCTTTTGTTGAGTCAGATGCTCAGACCGGAGTTGAAATGGAGGCATTAGCCGCTGTAACTGTAGCTGGTTTGACAATCTATGATATGACTAAATCTTATAGCCATTCAATTAATTTAAAGAACATCAGATTGTTAGAAAAAAAAGGGGGGAAGAGCGGAGATTTTATTGCGTAGACGAGTGACTAGTTAAGTTTTTTAAAACTTTAATTGCTTCTGTTAAATGTAAAATTTTCTCTGAATCGTTTAATTCAATTTTTGTTAATTTTTCATTTCTCTGCTCAGTTCGGTCTAATGTTTGATGTGTAAGTATTCCGAATTCAATATTTAACTCATAAAATTCACCATCATCTAGTAAAACGGTAAATGGTTGATTATGTATCTGATCTTCTAAATTTATTTCTATGCCATTGATAAAAAAAGCATTGTTTAAAGGAGGTAATGGTGAATTATTTTTTAATAATTTATTTAAATTTTCTTTTAATTCAATAATTTTGTCTATATTGGTCATTTTGATCTGCTAACTGTTATTTAGTGATACTCTTATCTATCATTATACGCTTGTCATCTAATTTCTTTCGATTGTTAGTCATAATAAATTAATTTTTTTTTACTCATGATATATTAATGGATAAAATAATTTAATTTTATAAAGAGATATCTATGTCAAATTGGATAGGTTCGTTTTTAATTCAAAATGGTGAAATTGCTGAAGATAATAAGTTTATCTTTGATTATAGTGATCCGTATAAAAATTTTTTTAAAAGAATTATTATTTTTAGTCAACCAAATAGTGATATTTCTCATGAACTTTGTGCTGAAATTGTTCAATCTATAGCTAGTGATTTTTTAAATCAGGGTCTTTCCATTACAGGTAGATTACAAAAAGCTTTAAAGAATGCAAATAGTAGAGTCGCCAAATGGAATCAAAATTCTTTACTAGAGCATAAAATTAGATTGAGTATCACCTGTGTTGTTATTTTAGATAACGAGATGATTATTGCTAATTCTGGCTCTAATACTGTTGCCATTGTAGAAAAAACTCAAATACGAGCGCCTAAAGTTAGTTATGTAATTGCAAGTGAACATTTAGGATCTCAAAATCTTTTTCAACCAATTTTTAAAAAATTAAATACAGATCATCATGATGTAGTTATTGCTTCTAGTAATTTAATAGAAGACCTGGCGCTATCAAAATTCGAAACTATTTTAAAGGGAGGCACTCAAAGAGCACTTGAGGATCTTTTTGTAGAGTCAAGGCACTTAAGTAACGTTAATGTATGTTATTTATCCGATATAGATATAAGGCCTAAATTAGCTAAAGGAACTTTTTATCTTGATCAGAAGTCTATGCAATTAGAATTGAATGTTACTGATGAGAATTTAGACACTATTTTTGATATGCCTGTAAGCAAAACTAGTCATCAGGTTAATCAATTTTCTAATTCAATAAATGAGTTTAATTGGTCACCAAAATTTTTAAATATTTCAAAAAATAAATTTGCTTTCTTAGGAATATTTTCTAGATTACAAAAAAAATTATCTTTAAAAAGGTATATTTTAGGCTCACTTGTCCTTGTAGTTTTCTTTTTATTTTTTCTACAGTTGCTATTGCCATCAATTAGTAAGAGTATTCCGAATAATAGTTTAGAAACAATTAATAATAAAATTGAAAAAAAAATAATCCAGTATGATTTAGCAATAAAAGACGAGAATAGATCTATGCAACGGTCTGCAATTTATGAAGCACTTTTTTTAATTGAAGAAGCTGCTTTGTATGATTCAAATGAAAAGCTAGATTTTCTTATTACGAAGATCAATAAATTAAAAATTGAGATCGATAATATCCAGATCGTTACGGAATCTAATAAGCTACTTGTTTTTGAAAATAAATTTTCTAGTCAATTTGATCCATCAAAAATTATAGTAAGAGGTAACATGATATGGATATTAGATTCTGCCTCATCAAGAATTTTTGAGTATCAAGTTTATAAAAATCAAATAAATGAAGTTTTTCGTGGAGGTATGCTTGTAGATGATATTTTGCTGGGTAAACCAGTATCTATTTTGTATGATGATTATAGTAGAAAATTATTAATATTAGATAGCAAAAGTAATTTATTTACCAGTAATCAAAATAAAATCATTAAATTAAAAATATCTGAATTAAAAGATTCATCAAATGTAGTTGATTATTCTTTAAATAACGGAGTCATTTATTTTCTAAATAATTTTTCTAATACTATTTTATATTTGGAACCACCTTTAAATGATTACAATAACTTCAACGTAGAAATTAAAAAACTATTAAATTATGAGGAAAACAAAAATGTTATTGGCATGGAATTTAATGATAAACAAATTATTTTTTCACAAAAGCAATTATGGATTTTGGAAGATACATTAGAACTTATTACATGCGCCGGTATCGATATTGAATTATTAAGCATAAATGATGTTGCCATTGATCCAGATAGTAATCAAATTTTTATCTCTGATCCTTTAAATAATCGCATTGTTTCTTGTAATTATAATGGTGAATATTTAACACAGTGGAAAAATAGTAATTTTTTTGACATTGTTTCTATATCATTTGATCCAAACAATTTGTCCTTGTATGTTTTAACCAGTAATACTGTTTTTGAAATTATTACAGAGCAGTAACTTTTTATTAGGGATTTTTATGTTGATACTTGCTTTTGAGTCTTCATGCGATGAGACAAGCGTGTCTGTCGTTAAAGATGGAAGAATTATACTTTCAAATATAATTCAATCTCAAGTTAATGTGCATAATATTACAGGCGGAATAGTGCCTGAAGTTGCTGCAAGAGAGCATTTAAAATGCATTGAGCAATTAACTAAAGATGCTCTTTCAGAGGCTAAGACCAATTTAGATAATATTGATTATATTGCAGCAACTGCTGGTCCAGGTCTACCTGGGGCTTTAATGATTGGTTTTTCTTATGCTCGTTCTATTGCATATGCTAAAAATAAACCTTTTATTCCTGTTGATCATATTGAAGGCCACATTCTTGCAAATTGGCTTGAAAAGAATGATCCTATTTTGCCAGCAGTAGCATTGGTAGTTTCAGGAGGACATACTGAATTAATTTTTGTTATGAAAGGATCCGATTTTAGAAGAATTGGTGGCACTAGAGATGATGCTGCTGGTGAAGCATTTGATAAAGTGAGTAGAATGCTTGATGCTGGTTATCCTGGTGGACCTGAAATTTCAAGACTTGCTGATCGTGCAACTGAGAAAAATTTAATACTTCCTAGAGCATGGCTAAGGGGAACAAATGATTTTTCTTTTTCTGGGCTTAAAACTGCCGTATTGAATCTTCTCAAAAAAGAACAAAATATATCAAAGGAAGAAGTTGCTTGGGCTTTTCAGGAATCCGTTGTTGATGTTTTAGTTTCTAAAACATCAAAGCTTGCAACAGAACTTAATGCGAAATCAGTTTTGATTGCTGGAGGTGTTGCAGCAAATAAGAGATTAAGAGAAAAAGCTTTTAATGAGATCAAAGTACCTGTTTTTATTCCATCCCCTATACTTTGTACGGATAATGCTGCCATGATAGCAGCAGCTGCTTTTAATCATATTGATGAATCAATTCCTGCTCATTCTATAGTTGAAATTTTTTCTACTACTAATCGTGGTAAACTTTTGATAGATAAAAAACGAAATTAATTTTTTTTCTCTCTAGCACTCTATAATTTCGAGTGCTAAACTTTTTTTTGCTTAAAAATCCCAAAAATTAATTTTGTTTTAGGCAAAAAATAATATTTAATATTTAACAAGGAGTTATAAATGAGTGCTAAAGTATCTCCTCTTTCTGATCACGTTGTTCTTGAGCCAATTCAAGAAGAAGAGGTTTCTGTTTCAGGTTTAGTTATTCCAGATTCAGCCAAAGAAAAATCTCAAGAGGGTAAAGTGGTCGCTGTTGGTCCTGGCAAAATAAATGATGCAGGTAATATAGAAAAAATTGACTTAAAAATTGGTGATGTTGTTATTTACCAAAAATTTGCTGGAACTGAATGGGAAGATTTTATTATTGTAAGAGCTTCTGATATTTTAGCTAGAGTTGGTTCTAGCTCTAAAGCAAAGAAATAAAAATTTGTTATTGATTCGTTAGGAGAGCTTCATGGCTGAAAAAGGTAAATGGCTTAGATTCAATGAAAAAGCAAGACATGATTTAAGGATTGGCGTAGATGTTCTCGCTGATGCTGTTAAAGTAACCCTAGGTCCTAGGGGTAGAAATGTTGTATTAGATAAGCCTCATATTGGTGGAACTTTTACAAAAGATGGTGTAACTGTAGCACAAGATATTGATTTACCTCATCCTTTTCATAATCTTGGAGCACAATTAGTTAAGCAAGTTGCCATCAAAACTAATGATTTAGCTGGTGATGGCACTACAACTGCAACCGTTCTTGCTCAGGCTATATTCCATCAGGGAATGAAAAATGTTGCTGCTGGAGCGAATCCAATGGCTATACGCAAGGGTATGAATCAAGCTCTTGTCGTTATAAAGAAAGAGTTAAAGAAAATTTCAGTTGATGTTGAAGACCAAGCTATCATAGAACAGGTTGCTATAATTGCGGCAAATAGTGATGAGGAAATTGGTACATTATTAGCTGATACAATAACAAAAGTTGGTAGTGATGGAGTAATTACTGTCGAAGAGGGAAAATCAGTTGAATTTGAAACTGAAGTCGTTGAAGGTATGCAAATTGAAAATGGATGGATGTCTCCTCATTTTGCTACTGATAAGGATAGATTAGAATGCATTATTGACGATCCTCATATTTTAATTACAGACTTGAAATTGGATAATGTTCAAGAAATGGTCCCATTATTAGAAAAATTAATAAAAGTAACAAAGAACCTAGTTATTTTTTGTGATGAAATGCAGGATGAGATTCTCTCCACAATGGTACTAAATAAAATGAAGGGTAATTTAAAACCATTAGTTGTTCGTGCCCCTTCATTTGGAGAAAGAAGAAAGAACATGTGCGAGGATATTGCATCTCTAACAGGTGGGCTTTTTATTAATCCAGAATTAGGTTATTCGCTTGATGGAGTAGAGGTAGCTGCGCTTGGACGTGCATCTAAAGTAATTGCTAATTCTAGAACAACAACAATTATTGGTGGTAAAGGTACAGATGGTAAAGTGTATGAAAGAATTCAAGAGTTAAGGAAGCAACTTGAATTGGATGATTCACCTTTTGAAGGAGACATTATTAAGCAGAGAATTGCTAAGTTATCTGGTGGTGTAGGAATTATAAGAGTAGGTGGGACAACTGAAGTTGAAGTAAAAGAGAAGAAATTCCGAGTTGATGATGCCTTGAATGCCACGAGAGCAGCAATTGATGAAGGTATTGTTCCAGGTGGTGGCATTGCATATATACAAGCTAGAGAAAAATTATTACCATTAATCAAAAAGTTGACTGGTACTGATGAAGGTACTGGTGTCAGGATGGTTTATGCAGCTATGCAAGAGCCATTGAATCAAATTGTAATAAATGCTGGAGAAGAGGGTGCAGTTGTTATTGATCAAGTTGTAAATAATAAAAAAATAAATAATATTGGTTATAATGCTGCTACTGGTGAATATGGTGATATGTTCACGCTCGGTATTGTGGATCCAGTTAAGGTAACAAGAATTGCTTTAGAAAATGCTATTTCTGTGGTATCTATGATGCTAACAACTGAATCAATTATTACTGATATTCCAGCAAAGGGTAAATGGGATCCAGCATTAGAATCAGCATCAGAGACTTATGGTAATCCAGGTATTGACTTTGCAACTGGGCTTCCGATTCCTGAGTAATCAGTCTACTATCCTAAGTGTAGTATTTCTTTTTCTAGATAAATAAGACTGTCATCATTTAATGACTTAATAATCTTGTTTATTTTTTCAGTATTTATTCTCTCTTTTTTTAATTCTCGATATACAATTTTTATATCAATGCTTTTTGTTTTTCTCTCTCTTAGTAGTTTCAGAATTTTACCTCTATAATATCTATTTGAACCTATAAATACCTTCTTTTTATTTTTCTTCTTAATTTCTTTAGTTGGTTTTAAAAATGCCTTACAATTTATATTCATTATGCAGATTTCACATTTAGGTCTCGAGGTGCACATTAAAGAACCAAAATCCATTATTGCTGAGTTCCAGAAATGGTAATCTGATTCTTTTGTTAATAAGTCAGTTATTTTTTTTATATCTTTGTCTTTAGCAAGTTCGTCTCCTAGAAAGTATCTTCCTAAAATTCTTTTAAAATTGATATCAATTGTTGGAACATTTTGTTTATAGCCAAAAGCCAAGATTACAGATGCAGTATAAGGACCAATGCCCGGTAAATGTGTCAGTTCTGTTATATTTTTAGGGATGATGCCTTGATTTTTTTTAAGAATGATTTGAGCAGCATTTTGCATACTTAAAGCTCTTTTTGGATAGCCTGCATTGCCCCAAATAGTTAATAAATCTGCTGTATTAGCATTAGCTAAAATTTCTATAGTTGGGTAAGCTTCAATAAATTTTTTCCATAAAATTATTACTCTTGATATTTGAGTTTGTTGCGCACAATAGCCTGCTACAAAAGCATAATAAGGATCTTCAGTTTTATCCCATGGGAAAATAATTTTGTTATGTTTATGCCATGTATTTAGTGATTCAAATAATTTTTTAATGTTTAACTTTTTTTCCATACTAAAATATAACCATACTATTTATCAATTGAAATTTAATTTATGCTATAAATAATTAAATATTTAATTTTTTAGGAATACATTGATTAAAAAAAATAGGTCGAAAAAAAAAGATTATACTGCTCTGAATATTACTAAAAATGTAGTACAACATACTGTTCATAATTTTCAATATATTAAAGGTTTTCCTGCTTCTAATACGTGGATTGTGCATTCTGATAATGATGCAGTGCTAGTTGATAGTGGGTTTGGTGATGAAGATTCTTTTTTATCATTAAAAAATTATATAGAGAATCGTTTCCCAAAAATAAAAATTCATTATATTTTACTAACACATAACCATTCTGATCATTCTTCAGGTTCAAGAAAGCTTGCAGAATATTTTAATGCAGCTGTCTTAATACATCCTTTAGAAGAAAAAATGTTGAGAGCATCATCTAAGAGTGAGCATGGACCTGTAGAAATTAAAAAGAAAAGAAGGATTTGGGAAAAAGAAAAAAAATCAACGCCAATAAAGGAATATATAAAAGAAGGTAAGATTATTACAGCAGGTAAGTTAATTTTTCAGGTTATCCATACACCTGGTCATACACTTGGTTCAAATTGTTATTTATTGAAAAATGATAAATTATTGTTTTCTGGAGATACAATCTTGGGATATGATACTGTGACAATCTCTGCACCACCTGATGGCGATATGAATAAATATTTGGAAAGTTTAAGAAGATTAAAAAGATTTAAATTAAATTATATTGCTCCTGGCCACGGTCCAATTATTAACAAACCTAAAGAAAAAATTGATAAGTTAATTTTCCATAGATTAAAAAGAGAGAAACAAATTTATGATTTAATCATGGAAGGTTATAAAACTGAGCAGAAGTTGATGAAAAAGATTTATCCAAACATTGAAAAAAATTTGAAAAGTTCTGCAAAAAATCAACTTTTTGCACATTTAGCTCGATTAGAAGCTTTGAATAAAATAAAATTACAGATTGAAAAAGATAAATGGAAAGTAATATAGTTCATCTAATGAATAATAGAGGTTAAAATGCAAAATAATGTCAGTGCAATTTTAGATTTATTTCCACTTCATAGTCGTGTTGATAATGAACATGCTTTAATAACTGGAAATTTGAGTGTAGTTGAGCTTGTAAAAAAATATGGATCACCATTATATATTTACGATCATGAGACTATTCGTAGTCAATATGAAGAATTTAAACGTGCATTTCAATCTTCATATCCAACGACTGAAATTCTTTATGCATCAAAAGTTTTTCTTAATATTCCATTCGCTCAAATGCTTTATCATCTTGGCGTAAAGTTTGATGTGGTTTCTTTTGGTGAAATGAGCATGTTGATGGCAAGTGATATACCTTTATCGAATGCTTATTTTCATGGTAATAATAAGACTGAAGAAGAGATTAAATTAGCAATTAAAAATGGTATAGATGCTATTGTCATTGATAATATTGAAGAGGTTAACTTAGTAAATTCTATATCTAAAAAGTATGGAGTTAAGCAGAAAATTTTATTACGAGTAACTCCAAATATTGATCCGTACACTCATGAAAAAACAACTACAGGACTGAAAGACTCAAAATTTGGTTTGAGCATAGAGGATCATTCTGCTGAAGATGCTATTGAATTAATTGCAACTTCTAAAAATTTATCATTTGTAGGAATTCATGCACACCTTGGCAGTCCAATAAATTTTGTTGAGCCTTATCAAAAAGCTATTGATAAAATGTTCACATTCATAAAATTTATTTGTATTGAAAAATATTCATTAAATCTTACTGAATTTTCCCCTGGAGGAGGCTTTGGTGTAATTTCAGAGCCTGGTTTGAATAATCCTACCTTAGAAGATTTTGCAAATGTGATTTCTGAAGCAATTAGAAATAATTGTGAAAAATATGATATCGATTTGCCTAAAGTTTTTATTGAACCAGGGAGATCATTGGTTGCTCGTTCTGGTGTTGCGGTATATCAGGTTGGTTCCAGGAAAACTATTCCTGAAATTAGAACATATTTATCTGTTGATGGTGGCATGGCTGATAATATTAGGCCTACTCTTTATGATGCAAAATACTTCGCACTTCCTGTCCAAGGTTTAAATAGGAAGTTTGATGATTTAGTGACTGTTTCTGGAAAATATTGTGAATCTGGTGATTATCTTATAAAAGATATTTATTTACCAAAACTTTTGCGAGATGAATATATTGCTATGCCTATGTCTGGTGCATACCAACTCGCAATGTCTTCTAATTACAATCTTGCATATAAGCCTGCAGTCATATTAATTAAGGATTCTACATCGAAATTATTACGAAAAAGAGAAAATATAAATGACATTATTGCCTTAGATATTATTTAATGATGGTGATGAATTTTGAAAAATAATATGAATACAATCATCCGAAGGCAATACCAAGATTTGATCTTAAAATATAGTAAACATTTTAATGAGTCCGATCGTCATGGAAGCTATTTATTTGCTGGTCCAGCACATATAGGCAAGGAATATATAGCGAAGCTATTTGCAAAAATTTTAATTTGTGATCAAGATATCTCTATCGATTGTGATTGCAAAGATTGCAATGATGTTGAAAGTAGCTTGCATGGTGATGTGATTAATATTGATATAGGTGGCATCTGCGATTTAACAGATTCAAATCATCGCAATCACTCTGAAGATGGTTCAAAAAAAATTCGTATATGTCAAATTAAACGTATTGAAAGACTAGCTTTACTTTCGCCATCTAGATCTAAAACTAAAATTTTTATAATAAATAACTTAGATTTAATGACTGATGAATCTGCTAATGCATTATTAAAGACTTTAGAGGATGCTCCGCATTCTTCTGTGTTCTTACTGTTAAGTAACAACCTTGAACAGGTTGCGCAGACGGTTCAATCAAGATGTCATATTCTTAATATTGCACCAATCAACGCTAAGTTATTACAAAATATCCTAGTTGACAATTATGCTATAGGTGATATTCATGCTGAAGATATTGTTAGGTTAAGCCGAGCTAAATTAAATGCAGCTAATGAATTTTTTAATAGTGAAGATTCTATGAATTTATTTAATCAAGCTGTTAATGATATGGAAAAAATTATTTCTTTCGATTCAATTAAGAGATTAGAGTATGCTGAAAAATTTAGTATAATATTTCGTAAGGAACCTGAGAACTTTTTTCAAATCGTTATGCATTGGGAAGATTGGTTTCGATGGCATCTTTATAATGCGAATAAACTAAATTGTGCTCCAAGTTTTTTGGCAAAATATTATGATTTTGAAGTAAAGCAAATTTTTTATGCTCTTCAAGCATTATTGAATGTAAAAAATGAACTTAAAATGAATGTTAACCCTTTATTATCTTTAGAAGTTTTTTTTCTTGATTTGCCTCAATTTTAATTTAATTACTTTCTATGTTTGCTATCTGCTCAATATGTTGTAACAGATGGTTGTAATGCCATTTGACTAACTGTTTTACTGAAATTCTGCCTAGATATAGATGCGTGCCTGCTCGGCCCCATGCTGCGTCAGGCGTTTCTGAGAGCATTATTACTAAGCTTTCGATATTTCCTTTTAATTGACTATGTATATTGAGTAAAGCTTTTTCTGATTGTTTTAATTCTGTATACTCTTTATTTTCATTCCAGTGAATTTGTTTTGGGTCAGTATCGGTGAGCATTCTTTTAATTAGTAAGGTTATGTTATAAGAATAATTTCGCATATGACACAATACTCTATGTGAAGACCACTCTGCTTCATCAGAGAGAGCATCTATCGCATTATCTTTACTCTGGCCCATCTTTTCTTCTCTAAGAGCTTTCTTGACTAAATTAGGTATACTAGATAGCTGAGAAACATTTTCAGCATATTTAATAGGCGCTCCAGTTACAAAGTCAATTCTTGACATTTATTCATCTTCTTTCTGATAATCAATTTTATCTAAAATTCCTTCAAATTCATCAATGCTATGAAAGTTTATTTTTATACTACCGATATTTTTTCTATTTATGGTAATTTTAACTGAATTTCCAAAAACTTTAATTAATTTAGTTTCCAATTGTTTTATTTCTGGATCTGTACTTTTTATATTTGGATTGATCCTTTTTTTATTTTGATTAGAAATTATTTTTTCTAATTGCCTTACACTTAATTGTTCCATTATGACTAAGTTTGCATATTCATATTTTTGAGAATCTTCGATTGATAAAAGCAATCTTGCATGACCTGCACTTATTAAATTCTCATTTAGCATGTTTTGAATTTTTATTGGTAAATCAAGTAATCGAATTGCATTAGAAATGACCGGTCTTGATTTACTTAACTTTTCAGCTACTTTTTCCTGAGTCATCCCATATTCTTCTATAAGTTTTTTGTATGCTGATGCTTCCTCAAGAGGGCTTAGATCTTCTCTTTGTATATTTTCAATAATTGCTAGTTCAAATTGTTTTTGTGCTTCGGAATCTTGAATAATAGATAGTATTTGTTTAAAGCCTGCTTTTTTACTAGCTCTTAACCTTCGTTCTCCAGCTATTAGCTTAAATTTGTTATTTTCTATTTTATTTAAAATTATTGGTTGAAGCAGGCCGTGGAGCTTGATAGATTCTGCTAATTTATTTATCGAGTCATCGTTAAAATATTTTCTTGGTTGATCTGGATTTGTTTCTATGGTTTCTATATCTATATATTTTGTTAAATTTTCAGTGTTTTTGGTTTCATTAGAAGGTATTAATGCCTCTAATCCTCTACCAAGTCTGTTTTTTTTATCCATTTAAGCCTCGTCTTTTTTGATCTATTACATTAATCATTTTATTTACAATCTCTCTATATGCTTTTGCCCCAGATGAATCGTTATCATATTCTTGTATAGGTAGACCATGACTAGGCGCTTCTGCTAATCTAATTGATCTAGGAATTCTACCTAATAGCATTTCACCATAGTATTGACTGATTTGCTCTTCAATTTCAAAGCTTAATTTATTTCTTTTATCAAACATTGTCAAAATGATACCTAAAATACTCATTTCTATATTAACTTTTTGTTTGATTAATTTTATAGTATGCATTAAGTTATTTAATCCTTCTAGTGCAAAATATTCAACTTGCATTGGAATTATGACCCACTTACTAGCAGTTAAACAATTTAATGTTAATAACCCCAATGCTGGTGGGGTATCGATAATTATGTAGTCATACTGGTTTTTTACGTTTTCTATTTGTCTTTTAAGAATAGTTTCTCTATTCGTTATGTCAACTAATTCTATTTCAGCTGCTAATAAATCTTTATTACTAGGGAGTATGCTTAAATGCTTAATATCTGTTTTTTGAATTACATGGTTCATTTGATTATTATTAGTTAATATATTATAAATACTATTATTTTCATTAGAGATGATACCGAATGATGATGTAGTATTTGCTTGTGGATCGCAATCAATAATTAAGGTACTATTCCCTTTTAATGCTAATTCCGTAGCGATGGTGACCGCTGTAGTTGTTTTACCAACGCCACCTTTTTGATTACTAATTGCTATAATGTTATTTGTCATGACCTCGTTATTATATTAAATATTTAGTTGCTTTCATTATAGTATATTTCAACTTTTCTTTCTGGACCTCTCCCGCTACTTTTTGAAGCGACTCCTTCTTCTTTTTCAATAGTTAAATGAATAATTCTTCTTTCAGCTGGTGGCATTGGTTCTAGTATTACAGTTTCTTTTGTCATTCTAATTTCATCAGCTATATCTAATGCCATTTCTGATAAAGCTTCAGTTTTTCTAATTTTATATGAGTCTATATCTATATTGAAGTAAGTGTTTTCTTTAGATTTTTGACTTACTATAGCATTAACTATTGTTTGAAAAGATCTAATTGTATAGCCCGACTTACCAATCAAAATTCCAAGTTCTTTTTTATAATCTCTGGTATTTGGTTTTATATTAAATGATGACTCTATTCTTCCTAGACCTTCTTCTTCATTTTCAGGTATAGATGACTTGATACTTGTATCAGGAAATCCTAAATAATTTAATATATCACGAATTGTTTTTCCTGCTAGATCAATTTTATCTTCAAAATCTTCTGTAACAGATTCAGGTAGATTGCTAGGCTGTCCTTCAATTTTGATTGGTAATTTAATATTACTAAAATGATTATTTTGATTTACAGGACTTCTTTTTTTATTGTAGTTATCGTTTCTCCTTTTTCTAGGGGTTGCACCTTCTTTTGCTGTAACACGAACAACAGCATCTTCTGATCCTAAGCCTAAAAAGCCCGCCTTACCTGTTGAAACTATTTCTACTTCAACGTCTTTTTTTGTTAGACCTAGTTTTTTTAGTGCTCGATCTACTGCTTCCTCTACTGTTTTTCCTTTTACTTCTACTAGGTTCATTATTCTTCCTTTCACTATTTTCACTATTTTCACTATTTAACTTGAGATTCGTTTTATTATTATTTTTTTCTCCAAATATTGGACCAATTATAGGAAATAACTGCAGTTTATTTTTTGGCATTCCAATAAATGCAATATGTAAAAATATTCCGATTATTGTACTTGCACCCCAATATAAACCTAATCCAGCAGGAACTGAAAAGATTATATAGGCAAAGAAAACTGGCATTATCCACTGCAACATCCTGTTCATTTGTTTTTGTTGATCATTTTGGGTCGTTTGGTTCGATGATGATAATTTTTGCTGTACATATGCTGATATAAATACGATTAATGCTAAATACCATTTCCCATTTTGACCTAAATCGATAAATAAAAAGTTTGTTGATAAAGGAATAGCATCTTTTATAAAGCCTACATCATATAATCTTTCTGATAATTCTGCTATTTTTGTTATTTCTTGTGAAGATGTTAGTCTTATAACCTGATAAAGGCCTATAAAAATAGGTAATTGAATAAGTTGCGGACCTAAGCAACCTAATGGATTTACTCCTGCCTCTTTATATAATTTCATAGTTTCTTGCGATCTTCTCTTTGGATCAGAGTATTTCTTTTGTATTTCCTGTATTTTAGGCTGTATTGTTTGTAAATTTTTCATAGAATTTAGTGTTTTTTTAGTTAATGGATAAGTTATTAGTCTTGAAATTAAGGTAAAAGCTAAAATTGCCAAACCATAGGAATCAAATAACCAATTACTCAGTGCCATTAAAATATTTAATAATGGATCTTCTACTAAAAATCTCCAACCTGAACCAAGAGGCATTGTTATTCCTTCCCTAATTTGAATTTATTCAGATGTTTCACGTGAAACATCTGAATAAATAACTGTGAAGCAGTTTTTTTGTTACTGGGTACTGGGTCATATGCCATTTTATTAAAAAATACACATTTACATAATCTTTTTACTAATAAAAATAATCCAACAATGATGCCATGTTGATTAATTGCTTCGATGGAGTAATTTGAACATGTAGGAGAATACCTACAGCTGATATAAGAGTATGCAGATATAATTTTTTGGTATAATCTAATTACAATGATAAATATTTTTTTCATAATATGCTTTTATTCATAGCCTTACTAATTATAATTAACTAGCAATGCTTGAGATAACTCCTTGTAAATCACTTTTTATATCTGTGAAACTTGCACTCTTGATTACTGGTTTGATTTGTATAAGAACATCTATATTAGGTTTAGTTTCTATTGTAGAAACAATAGATTTAATCTTTCTTTTAATTTTATTTCTCTCGACTGCATTGCCTTGTTTTCGATTGATTGCAAAAGCAACTCGCATATGATCTGTATTATTAAAAATAAAGTTTAACTTTACATAACGAGTAGTTATATATTTACCATTATCATATATTTCTTTAAAATCTGCTTTATAAAGCTTAGTACTGTTTTTATTTTTCATTTATGTTATATATTTTTCTAGAAGTATACAGTTTTATACTGTTAGAGAAGACCTATTCTTTGTTCTTCTTCGACTTAAAACTGCTCTACCGGCTTTAGTAGCCATTCTTGCTCGAAAGCCATGTCTTCGTAATCGTCTTCTTGCTTTTGGCTGCCAGGTTCTTTTTGGCATTATCTTTCCTTGTTATTTCTAATTTGTAATTATAACTTGATTATTATTGCATATGATGATCTTGCAGTCACATTTTTTATATCTAATACATGTCTTATTTTTTAAAATGTATTTTATCTAGATACCCTGATTCGCTTTTGGTTTTGTTGACTACCGCTTGTTTTAATGTTTCTTTATTTTTATTTGTATCTACATCTGATATATTGGGCCAACTTGTTAAAGTAATTAGTGTTCCATTAGGATCCTCCAAAAAAATTATTCTTTCATATCCTCTTTGAATTTCTTCACTTATTTGTATTCCAGCATTCGACAATGTGTAAAATGCTTTATCTAATTCAGTATTTGTTACATATAGTGTCAGATATTGCATCGATCCAACACCCATACTTTTTTCTGCAAGTTTCATTTTTGGATCGTTTGGGCCAATTAACATGATGCCATTACTACTTTTTGTCATTAATAATACCTGCGTTGACTCTGCATCATCTCTGTTTGCTTCTTGATAAATTTCTTCAAAGCCTAGGCCTTTACAATAAAAATTAATACTTTCTTGAAGATTTTGGCAAATAATTGCTAAATATCCTATTCCAATGACTTCCATCTTCTGTGCTCCTTAACTAGAATGATTGTATATTATTTTTAGTTGCATCATAAATATTATATGATAATAGATCAGTTAATTATATTTTTTTATTTTATTTAGGAGCTTATATGAGTTTTTTCTTTTCAAATGATATTAATAATAGATTTCCATCTTTTGTGCAGACATTACCTATGAATGATCAAGCATTACTAAAGACTGCTTCATTGATTTTATCTGGTGTTTTAATTTTGTGGATGACAGCACAGATTAGAATTAATTTGTTTTTTACACCTGTTCCCATTACAGGACAAACTTTTGGTGTATTAATGTTAGCTGCAGCATATGGTAGCCGATTAGGCTTTATTACAGTTTGTAGTTATTTGGCTGTTGGTATTATTGGTTTACCAGTATTTGCAGGTGGAGCTTCTGGATGGGCTTATTTTACTGGTGCCACTGCTGGATATTTAGTGGGTTTTGGCTTTGCTGCGCTCTTTGTTGGATATTTATCTGAACAAGGTTGGGATAGAAAACCACTTATGGTAATTTCATCAATGTTGTTAGGTAACGTACTTATTTATTTTTTTGGTGTTAGTTGGCTAAGTTATAGCTTAGGTATTGGTATTGTAAAAGCTATATCTTTAGGTCTTGAACCATTTCTAGTTGGTGATGCAGTTAAGATTTTGATTGCAGCCGGTTTATTACCAGGCATGTGGTCTTTAAAATCTTATCTTGACGACGATAAATAATTATTAGGAAATTTATGGTTAATAAATTTGATAAGGAAATTGTTAGTCTTCTTCATAAAGCATCTAACTCTGCTTATGATCCTGCTTCCTTTGAAAAAGTTGTCTATAATTTTTGGGAATCTAACGATTATTTTGAACCTACGGGCTCTGGCGAACCATTTACTATAATTATGCCACCCCCAAATCTTACTGGTGAATTACATCTTGGCCATGCGCTTACAGTAGCTATTGAAGATTCCTTAATTAGATGGAATCGAATGATGGGTAAAAAGACCTTATGGCTACCTGGAGTGGATCATGCAGCAATTGCAGTTAATGCAATTGTTGAAAAAAAATTAAATGCTGATGGAATTGATAGAAAAGCATTAGGTAGAGAAAAATTTTTAAAAAAAATATGGGAATTTGTTGGAGATTCTAGAGAACGAATAGCTGCTCAGCATAGGAGGCTCGGTGCATCAGCTGATTGGAAACGTGAAAAATTTACTATGGACGAAGGACCTGCTTTAGCAGTTAGAAAAACTTTTGTTGATCTATATAATGATGGTTTAATTTATCGAGGCGAACGAATTGTTAATTGGGATACTAGTTCTCAAACTGTTGTATCCGATCTTGAGGTCGAATATCTTGAAGAAGAAGGTAATTTTTGGTATGTGCGATATTCTCTCGTTGACAATCCCAATCAATATATTACGATTGCAACAACTAGACCAGAAACTATTCCTGCTGATACAGCCATTGCTGTGCATCCTGACGATCAGAGATATAAAGAATTAATTGGTAAGAGGGTTTTGGTTCCAATTGTAAATCGAGAAGTGGAAATTATTGCTGATGAAGTTATTGATCAGAATTTAGGAACTGGTGCACTCAAAGTAACACCCGGCCATGATCAACTAGATTTTGAAATTGGCGAGCGACATTCTTTAGAAGTTTTATCTATGATTAATCTTGATGGAACTTTAAATGATATTGCAGGAGACTATGCTGGCATTGATAGGCTAGAGGCTAGGCAATTAATTGTAGGTGAATTAGAAAATCTCGGTATTATAGAAAAGACAGAATTAATTGAGCATTCTTTAAGTATTAGTCAGCGGACTGGTTCTGTAATTGAACCTCTGGTTTCAAAACAATGGTTTGTCAATATTAAGCCATTGGCTTTAAATGCCATAAAAGTTGTTGAGAATAAACAAATTCAATTTGTTCCAGAAAGATTTGAAAAAACATACATTCATTGGATGAAAAATATCCGTGATTGGACTATTAGCAGACAAATATGGTGGGGACATAGAATACCTGTTTGGTATTGTGATCAATGTAGTAAGGAAATTGTTGCATTTAATGATCCTGATTCATGTCCTGATTGTGAATCCAGTCATATATTTCAGGATGAAGATACTTTAGATACCTGGTTTTCTTCAGGGCTTTGGCCTCATTCTACTTTAGGATGGCCTAATCAAGAAGATGATGATTTAAATAAATTCTATCCTACTCAAGTCATGGAAACTGGTTATGATATCATATTTTTTTGGGTAGCAAGAATGATTATGCTCTCTATTTATAATATGGATGGTATTCCACCATTTAAATATGTCTATTTACATGGTTTGGTTAGGGCGAAAGATGGTTCAAAGATGTCAAAATCAAAGAATAATGTTGTAGATCCCATAAAGTTAGTAGAAGAATTTGGTACTGATGCACTTCGTTTCTCTCTCCTCGCTGGTTCTACCCCAGGCAATGATCAAAGAATAACAGAGGAAAAAATTATTGCTGGAAGAAATTTTGCAAATAAATTATGGAATGCAAAAAGGTTTGTTTTATCCTCCACTAGCGATACTGATATACATTCATTAAGTCAATTAAATATTGAATCAGATGTATTGCAATTAGAAGATAAATGGATTTTAAGTAAATTAAACATTCTAGTTGACGACACTCATAGACTTATGTCTAAATTTGAAATTTCTGAGGCCTTAGTGCTTATTAGAGACTTTTTCTGGGATGATTTTGCTGACTGGTACATAGAAATAGCAAAAATTAGAAATCAGGACAATCAACACAATAGTTTAGTGACTAATAATGTCCTTGTTTATACATTTTCAACAGTGATCCAATTACTTCATCCATTTATGCCATTTATCACTGAAGTTATTTGGCATGATTTAATTGAACAAAAAAATGTAAAAAATTGTGATCCTTTAATTATTTCTTCTTATCCTGATACAAGCTCAATGATTATTTCAGATATAAATGCTGAAAAAGATTTTGAATCGATCAAAGATTTAATTATAAATATTAGAAACATTCGATCAGAAAATAAAGTCGAAGCTAGTAAATGGCAGGAAACAACAATTATTTCTGACAGTAGTTTAGATTTAATTAACTCCATGGATCTTATTATCTCAAAAATGGGTAGGTGTGAACCTTTGATAACTTTAAATAGTAAAGGAGAGTTGAGTCTTGATGAATGCGCAACAGCTTCTTTACCTGTTGGACTAATCGCTATCCCATTAAAAGAATTAATTAATCCAGGTGAAGAAATTATTAAAATTAAATTAGAAATTGAGAAAACTAATAATGGAATTGAAAGGTTAAATGATTTATTAAGCAATACTGAATTTATTAATAAAGCACCTAAAAATGTTGTTGCAAGTAACCAAAAAAAAATGGATGATTTATCAGAACAGCTTAATAATCTACATAATGCTCTTCAAAGGTTTACAAATAAAAAATAAAAAGTAAAGAGTATTTTGTGAATGATGTTATATAATATCCTATAGTTTGGAGCTTATTTTGGATTCTGTTGAAAAACTCTTAATTCAATATCTTCCAGTACTGATTGCAGCAGTCATTGCTTTTTTTCTTGTTTTTTCTGCTTTAATTGGTTCACGATTACTTGCACCTTTTTCTATTGAAAAACAAAAAGCTGATACCTATGAATGTGGGATGATCCCGATTAGAAGTGCTAATACAAATATCGGTATTCGTTTTTATTTTTATGCTATTCTCTTTGTCATTTTTGATGTCGAGGCATTATTTATTTTTCCATGGGCAGTGTCATTTATTGCTCTTGGTCCTGAGTCCTTTATTTTTATGTCTATTTTTATTTTTATTTTATTAATTGGTTTGGCGTATGCTTGGAAGAAAGGAGCTTTATCTTGGAGGTAAATAACGAAAATAATGATCCTGATTTAAGTATTCCTATACTTCCATCTGAACACCCTAATGAGGAAGATGAACTTACTTTGGCAGAATATAAGCCTGGAAAAGCTCTTTATAAATCTGTATTGCCAGGAATTTTACAGGTACCAGCTGACTTAATTTTAGCAATGAGTAGGAAATCTTCATTGTGGCCAATGACTTTTGGCCTTGCTTGTTGTGCTATAGAAATGATTGCTTCTTATATGGCCCATTATGATTTAGATAGATTTGGTTCAGTTCCTTGGCCTTCGCCTAGGCAATCAGATGTCATGATTGTTGCTGGAACTGTAACTAAAAAAATGGCACCTGCTGTGAGAAGATTATATGAACAAATGCCAAATCCTAAATGGGTTATTTCAATGGGCGCATGCGCTACAAATGGTGGACCATATACACGTTACGATCGCGTGCTTCAGGGAGTGGATAAAGTTGTGCCAGTTGATGTTTATGTTCCTGGATGTCCTCCGAGACCTGAGGCATTATTAGATTCATTTCTAGTCTTACAAGAGCAAATTATGGAAGATAGAAAGGCATCAGGAAAATGAGTGAAAATAATGAAAATCAACAATTAGATTCTTTTCTTGATAACAAGACCAAAGATTTGTTCGATAAATTATGGAATATTATTGAAAAAAATATTAATGATGTTTCAATTACTCGCATTGATTTAGAAGAAAAAATGAGTAAAGTGGATTTGATCGTTTCTATTGATAAAAAAGATATTCTTAATTTATTTAGTCAATTGAGAGAAAATGAAAATCTAAGTTTTGATTATTTAAGATGCTTAACAGCTGTTGATTTACAAGACCAAGGTATTGAGGTCGTCTATCAGTTGTATTCTATGAGCACAAAATTCAACTTAACTGTTAAGTCAATGCTATCTAATGATGATCTTAATATTGAATCTGTAACGAGTATTTGGAGAGGTGCAAATTGGTACGAACGGGAAACTTCTGAAATGTTTGGTATTATTTTTAATAATCACCCTGACCCTAGGAATTTATTACTACCTGAAGATATGCTGGATGTATTTCCTTTAAGAAAATCACATCCATTAGCTGAAATAGAAGTGTTACAAGGTGAAGATATTGAGCCTTCTCATTAGTTCAATTAATAAAATTATAGGAAATTATGTCTAATAAACAAATTGAAACCCAAGAGATTTTAGTTAATATGGGACCTCAACATCCTTCTACTCATGGGGTTTTTAGAATGGTTTTATCAGTTGATGGTGAAATGATTACAGATGTACAGCCTTATATTGGTTATTTACATAGAGGTGCTGAAAAATTATGTGAAACTATGGATTATCGACAGGGAATTGGTTTTATGGATCGTACAGAGTATTTAGCTAATTTTAATGCTGAGCTTTCTTATGTAATGGCAGTTGAAAGATTATTGGATATTGAAGTTCCAGAGAGAGCCAATTGGATTAGAATGATTCTTGTTGAGTTGAATAGACTTTCAAGTCATTTTATGTTTGTAGGTGCCTTTGGTGTGGACTGTGGTGTTTTTGGTACACCTTTTCTCTATTCATTCAGAGAGAGAGAAAGATTAATTGATTTTTTTGAAGAAATTAGTGGCGATAGAATGATGTATGCTTATTTCCGTCCTGGTGGTCTTGCATGGGATGTACCAGCAAACTTTGTTTCTAGAGTGGAAGAAGTACTGTCATCTTCTGAGCAAGGTATTAAGGATATGGATGGTTTATTAACTAATAATGAAATCTTTCTTTCAAGAACCAAGCAAGTAGGTATTATTGATGGTAAAGCTGCAATAGATTGGGGTATGTCTGGACCATCATTACGAGCATCAGGTATTGAATATGATATTCGTAGGGCAGAACCTTATCTATATTATAATGATATTGATTTTGATGTTATTACTGGAATTAATGGTGATGTTTTTGATCGTTACTTTGTTAGATTGCAAGAAATGCGTCAGTCTATTAATATCGTTAGACAGTGCCTAGCAAATCTTACAAGCGGGGCTATTCTAGCAGATGCTGCAGCAAGAAACCTTAGAACGCCTCCTGGTGAAGTATACATAAGAACAGAAGCACCAAGAGGTGAATACGGTATTTATTTGGTTTCTAATGGTGATAATAGGCCATACCGCTTGAAAATCAGAAGCGCAGGTTTTTCTAATTTACAAGCATTACGTGATATGGTAATCGGCTCATATATTCCTGATGCAGTCGTAATTCTTGGTTCAATTGACATTGTATTAGGTGAGGTCGATAGATGATTAGTTTTTTAGTTGTTAATCCATTTATTGATAGCTTGTTAAAAATATTATCCATTGTCGGATTAATGACTGTATCTGCAATGGGTTTAATTTATCTTGAGAGAAAAATTGCTGCGAGGTTTCATATGAGGCTTGGACCAACAAGAACTGGCCCAGCAGGCCTTTTGCAGTCTGTTGCTGATGCACTTAAATTAGTTGGGAAAGAAGACATTAGGCCAGCATCTGCTGATGCTTGGTCTTTTGAATTAGCGCCATATTTTGTATTTATACCTGCTTTTATGATGTTTGTAACAATTCCCTTTACACTTATGCTAAATGTTGAAATGCTTACATTAGGGCTTTTATATATTATAGCAATATCTTCAGTCAGTATTGTTGGTTGGGTGATGGCTGGATGGGGTTCAGATAATAGATATGCATTAATTGGGGCACTCAGAGCTGCTGCTCAAGGTATTTCATATGAGCTACCTCTTGTTTTGTCTGTTTTGTGTATTGCAATGATTGCTCAATCATTAAACTTGAATGAAATTATTGCACAACAAACTATTGTTCCTAATATTCTTTTGCAGCCTTTTGCTTTTTTCTTATTTTTTACTTCTGCTCTTGCTGAAATGAATAGAGCTCCTTTTGATATTCCTGTTGGTGAATCTGAAGTAGTTGGAGGGCCTTTTGTGGAATATTCTGGAATAAGATGGTCAATGTTTTTTCTAGCTGAATACACAGCATTACTAATAATGTCTATTCTAATCGTCGCTCTTTTTCTAGGTGGGTGGTCCTGGCCTTTTGGAGAAAAATTAGGCACATCATGGCAAATTCTTTTAACTATTATGAAAACTAGTTTGGTTATTTTCTTAATTTTTTGGGTTAGAGTTAGTGTTCCTAGAATGAGAATTGATCAATTAATGAATTTTTGTTGGAAAGTATTAATTCCATTAGCCCTCATACAGATTTTTCTCAATGGACTTATATTAGTTTTCCATTTACCTACTTTTTTATTAGCGGTATCTAGTATTATGCTGATGGGAGTGCTGGTGTTAATTATAAATAAATCTATGCAAAATTTAAATAAAAATCATATAGTTAAAAATAATCTGGAGTCCGCATGAAAGGCATACTTATTTCTATGAAGGTTACATTATCGGCTTTTTTTAGAAAGCCAGTTACTCGACCTTATCCTGATGTTCATAAACCTCTTCCTGAGACAGATAGAGCTTTTCCTATTTTATTATGGGATGAAGCTCATACGGAACCATATTGTACAGGCTGCCATGCATGTGAGAGAGCATGTCCAGTTGAATGCATGACAGTGTTGATGAAAGATAATCCTAATCATGTAAATAATGATGGGACTTCTAAGCGAAAAAAAATTATCGATAAGTTTTGGATTGATTATGCACGATGCATGCGATGCAACATTTGTGTCGAAGCATGTAATTTTGAAGCTATTGCTATGAATAATACTTGGTCCGGGCATGAAACATCTGTATACGATAGAAAAGATTTAATTATGGATCTTCCACAATTACTTGCACAGCATCGTTCTGGCAACATAGATGAATGGGTTGTTTCTTAAACGTTTTTAAAAATTGAAATGAGTTAGGGAGGTACAAGTTGTTTTCTAAAATTCCTTTACCTGATCAATTTGATAGGTTAATTATTACTGGAGGTATTGTTACTGCTTCTACTACTCTTTTTATTTTATCTATATTACTAATTTTAAAATTCTTAGATTTCATTTCTTATACGGAAGTCTTTTTTTGGCTTATTAGTACTGGAATGATAATAGGAGCGCTAGCAAGCGTACTTTTAAAAAATATTGTTCATGCAGTCTTTTCCATTTTAGCACCATTATTAGGTATCGTAGCAATTTATCTATTCCTCGGTTCAGAATTTCTAGCTTTAGCACAGCTTTTAATTTACGGCGGAGGTGTAGTTATTTTATTATTATTCGCATTAATGATGACAAACGTTCAAGATCAACCCCTTGTTGAAGATGGATCCCAAAAACCATTCAGTATTATTATTTGTATATTAATTGGTTTGATTTTGATTTCTCGTTTATTATCAGCCGACTTAAATTTGAGTACGGTTTCCTCAGCTGAACTTTCTGTTTTAGCAGGAGTTATTTTCACTGATTTCTTAATTCCTTTTCTTTTAGTAGGGCTTTTGTTAGATATTGCTTTAACTGGGGCGTTATTAAATGGTAAGACTCATAATGTTGTTGCAACAAAGAGAGATGGTGATTAATGATCGCTTTAGAAAATTTCTTAATTTTATCAACAATATTATTTTCAATTGGTTTTTTTGGTGTTTTATCAAGAAAGAACGCAATTTTAATTTTGATTTCTGTGGAGTTAATGCTCGCTGCTGTCGGTATTAATTTTGTTGCCTTTGCATCATTTTTTGATACATCACAATTATCTGGACATATTTTTACATTATTTGTGATTGCTATTGCCGCAGCTGAAGTTGGACTTGCGCTTGGTATTATAATTAGATTATTTAGAGATCGTAATTCAGTAAATATTGATGAAGCGAATGATTTAAAATGGTAGTTAAGGATATTTATTAATGTCAATTGGTATGCAACAGTCATGGCTCCTCACTTTAATTCCGTTGACTAGTTTTTTAATAGTTTCTTTATTTGGAAAGAAATTACCTAGGCAAGGTGACTGGATAGTAGTTTTGTCAGGTTCCCTATGTTTTTTAATAACATTATTAATCATTGGTGATTTTCAGAGTTTTTTTCATGGACATGGATTTGAACCTGATGGCAATAATATATATAATTTTGACTGGATAAATATTCCTAATTATTTGTTGATTGAATATTCTACTTTTGTTGATGCAATTACTGTTGTAATGTTATTTGTTGTCTCGCTAGTTGGATTAATGGTTATTATTTATTCAATAGGTTACATGCAGGGTGAACAAAGATATCATTGGTATTTTTCATTATTAGCTTTTTTCTTAGCTGCAATGTTTACATTGATTACGACTGGCAATCTTCTACAGCTTTATTTGGCTTGGGAGGGCGTTGGTCTTGGTTCTTATTTACTTATAGGTTTTTATTGGGAAAAACAATCTGCTGCTGAAGCTGCAAAGAAGGCATTTATTACTACTAGAATTGGTGATGTAGGATTGTTGATTGGGATAATTATGCTCTGGCGCGTTGCTGGAACCTTTGATATTCAAACGATTATACAGCTTGCACAAGAATCAACCTTCAGTGATGGATATTTGACAACGGCAATGATTTTTTTATTTTTTGGTGCTGTTGGTAAATCGGCTCAATTCCCTTTACATGTTTGGTTACCTGATGCTATGGAAGGGCCTACTCCTGTGTCTGCCTTAATTCATGCAGCAACAATGGTAGTTGCAGGTGTTTATTTAGTTTCAAGAATGTTACCTATATATACATTGTTACCAATTGCTCAGAATTTAATTCTTATTACTGGCTTAATTACTGCGCTACTAGCAGCTACTATGGGATTGCTTGCGCAAGATATTAAAAAAGTCCTTGCCTATTCAACTGTTTCGCAATTAGGTTATATGTTTGTAGCATTAGGTGTGGGTAGTTTAACTGCTGCAATGTTTCATCTTTTTACTCATGCTTTTTTCAAAGCATTATTATTCTTAGGTTCAGGTTCTGTTATACATGCAACGCATAAACAAGATATTTCACAGTTGGGTGGCTTGAAAAATAAAATGCCAATTACTTTTGTAACTTTTAGTATTGGCGCATTATCACTTGCTGGAATTCCTCCATTATCTGGATTTTGGTCTAAGGATGAAATTTTGCTCTATACTTCTGAATTTGGTGCAATTTTTTATGGACTTTTATTATTTGCCGCATTATTAACTGCTATTTATTCTACGAGATTAGTCATATTAACTTTCTTTGGTACTCCAAAAGATCAAGAAGCCAATGATCATGCTCATGAATCTCCAAAATTAATGAGTGTTCCTTTATTAATACTTGCTTTTTTTGCAACAGTTTCTGGTTTTTTTATTTTTCCATTTGTTGGAAATCTTGTAGGATTTGATTCAGGATTTTCTGGAATTGTTTACTTAGATCATCCTCATGATTTTCATATTGAATTGTCAACAATGCTTGTCGCTATCTCAGTCAGTTTACTAGGCGTCCTTATAGGATATCTTTATTGGTTAAATGCTGATGGCCGTCGAGCAGAAAATGCTAAGGAATGGGCTCCAGAAGTGCGTAATCTTTTGTTAAATAATTACTATTTTGATAATTTCTATCAAGCAATTATAAATAAATTTATTCTTGGTTTAGCTTCGATTATTGCATGGTTTGATGATCAAGTTGTTAATCGATCTGGTATTGATGGTAGTGCTCAAATTATTAATTATATTGGATTTAGATTAAAATTTTTACAAACAGGCAAAATTCCGAATTATGTATTAATGATGGCACTTGGTATTATTTTGTTTAGTTTTATTATGGTTGTTAATTACTAAAGATATTTAGGAGGTATTATTTTGACTGAAAATGATGGTTTAATTTTAATCACTCTATTTTGTCTACCTCTATTATCTGCGATACTTTTGATGCTTATTCCATCTAAAGAACGCTCTCTTATTATTGGCTTAACTGGTATTGCTAGTTCATTAATGTTTATTGTTTCAATATATGTATTCCTCAGTTATGATTTTAATTCTACAGCTCAATACCAAGGAATTTTCTCATTATCTTGGGTTAGTGATATAGGTTTTATTGCTAAAGATGGGATTCAATTGAAAGTCGGCATTGATGGGATTGCTGCTTCAATGATTTTATTAACTGGTATTGTTATTCTGGCTGGAACAATTGTTTCCTGGAAGATTCAGTATAAAATTAAGGATTTTTTCATTCTTTTATACATATTAGTTGCAGGTGTTTTTGGTACTTTTGCTATGCTTGACTTATTTTTTTGGTTTCTATTGTATGAAACAGCAGTACTACCGATGTATCTTTTGATAGGTGTCTGGGGATCAACCAGAAAACAATATGGTGCTATGAAATTAATGATGATGCTTGTAGCTGGATCCATATTAATTTTTGCAGCTATTTTTATGATTTTTGCAGAATCACAACTTGGTACTTTTGATATGCAAGCATTATCGTCAGTTCAATTTGATCGTAATTTTCAAATTCTTGTTTTTCCACTTATTGCTATAGGTTGTGGAACCTTAGGTGCTATGTTTCCATTCCATGCTTGGTCTCCTGACGGGCATGCCTCTGCGCCAACTGCCGTGTCCATGCTACATGCTGGTGTTTTAATGAAATTAGGTGCTTTTGGTATTATTCGATTAGGATTCCAATTGCTACCTGAAGGTGGTCAATATTGGGGTCCCGGTTTAATGACATTAGGTATTGTTGCAGCATTGTATGGTGCTATTTCAGCTTTAAAACAAACAGATCTTAAGCTTATGACTGGTTTTTCATCAATATCGCATATGGGTTATGTATTTCTTGGGCTAGGTACATACTCTTTAATAGGGATTAGTGGTGCAGTTTTGCAAATGTTTGCTCATGGTGTTATGACGGCATTATTTTTTCTTTTAATTGGAGCTATGTATGATCAATCTCATAATAGAGAAATACCTAATTTTTCAGGTCTAGCAGCCAAAATGCCTATTTGGTCAATATTCTTTGTTATTGCTGGGCTTGCATCTCTTGGATTACCTGGATTATCTGGATTTGTTGCCGAATTACATATTTTTATAGGAACTTTTCAATCTTATCCGATTATTGGTGGATTGGCAGTTTTGACTGCAGCGATTACTGCAACTTATTTATTAAGAATGTTTTCAACTATGTTCTTTGGTGAATTTAATGAAAAATGGAATCAATTAAATGATATGAATTATTTGGAAAAAGCTGGTGCATTGATTTTAGCGGCTTCAATTTTATTTTTAGGCCTTTGGCCATCACCATGGATGAATAGAATAGCTGATTCTATTCAACTTGGCATACCTGGAGTATTGATGTAATGATAAGTAAATATTTATATCTTTTGCCT
The DNA here is from genome assembly GCA_029246995.1 of Dehalococcoidia bacterium. GTDB lineage: Bacteria > Chloroflexota > Dehalococcoidia > UBA2979 > UBA2979. The sequence goes on from JAQWMB010000004.1 coordinate 62,141, forward strand.
GAAATTATTTTGTTAACAACTGGGTTATTAGTTTTATTTTTAGATGCCTTTTCAAAGGAACTTGATGTTGGTAGAAGAATATTTGGGCCTTTAACAATTTTTGGCGCTTTGTCAGCTGGTTTAGTAAGCTTGCTATTCTTAGGTGAAGAAAAAATACTTTTTAACATATATAGTGTGGATAATTTAACTAGCTATTTTCGTATTTTGTTGTGTGGTATTTTATTCTTATTAGTTTTAGGAACACAAGAATATAATGAAAAACGCATTCAACATGTGGGTGAATACTATTTTCTTTTATTAGCTGCAACTTTAGGCGGTATAGTAATGGTTGCTGGTGTTGAATTATTAACTATTTATGTTGGGCTTGAGCTTCTTTCCTTCTCTTTATATGTTGCTACTTCATCATTAATAAATGATAAAAAATCTGGTGAAGCAAGCTTGAAATATGTTTTAATTGGTGGTGTTGGTTCAGCAATTTTGCTTTATGGGTTGAGTATGATTTATGGAGCATCTCAATCTACATTTTATGAAGTTATTCAAGTTAATTTAGCCAATCCTGAAATTATTAATTTGGAATTACTTATCTTAGGTCTAATATTCTTCTTTGCTGGTATTGGTTTTAAATTATCTGCTGTTCCGTTCCATATGTGGGCGCCTGATGTGTATGAAGGTGCGCCAACTCCAATCACTGCATTTTTATCAACTTCTTCAAAAGCGATTGTTATTGGATTTTTATTTAGGTTTCTTGCTGGACCTTTGTTACCTGTTATGGAATATTGGCAGTGGTTAATTTTAACTTTGTCTGTTTTAACGATGATTGCTGGTAACTTGATTGCTATACAGCAATCAAATATTAAGAGAATGTTAGCATATTCTTCAGTTGGACAAATTGGATATATCTTAATGGCATTCCCGTCTTTGTCAAGTGAGACTTTATCTGCCGCACTGTTTCATTTAACTGGTTATTTAGTTACGAATCTTTTAATTTTTATTGTTGTTGCTTTATTTTATACAAAACATGATGAAACTCAAATGATTGATGATTTTAGGGCTTTATCTGATAGGCAACCTTTTTTGGCATTGGCTTTATCTGCAGGTCTTTTTTCATTAGCAGGAATGCCTTTATTTGCAGGATTTTTTACTAAATTTATTTTATTTCAATCGGTTGTACAGAACGGTTATTTATGGCTTGTTGTTATAGCTGTGACTATGAGTACTGTGTCGCTATATTATTATTTGCAAGTTATTAAACAAATGTATTTATATGATGATGATAAGGAAGATTCAAAATGGTCTCCTTCACTTAGCGGTATTTTTACAACTGGAATATTATTTTTCTTTATGATATTTTTAGGGATATATGGCACACCATTTTATGCTTTTGCTGAAAAAGCAACTATGATCCTTTTTTAAATTATTTATAAGGTAGATAGATATTTGTCTAATTCATAATCACTAACTTGTTGCTTATATTCAGACCATTCTTCTTTTTTATTTTTTAATAATGCATTAAATGATTCTTTACCTAAAAGTTTTTTCATAAGTTTAGATTGTTCATACAATTTTATTGAATCACCTAGTGATTCAGGTAATTCTTCTGCGTTATTGTCATTAATGTCTTTTAGTTTGTATTTATTTTCTATACCTTCTAAGCCTGCTGCTAATACTGCTGCTAGAGCAAGATAGGGATTACATGCAGGATCTGCAACACGATATTCTATTCTTGCAGAGTCTTTTTGTTTTTTCTTAAATCGTGGCACTCTGATTAAATCTGAATAATTAGTTAAGGACCAAGTCGCATTTGTAGGAGCTTCAAAACCTGGAACTAATCTTTTGTATGAATTTATCCATTGATTAGTGATTAGCATAATTTCTGGAGTATGTGTTATTAGACCAGCAATGAACTGTTTAGCCATAGTTGATAAATTTCGATTGTCAGAATTACTGAAAAAAACATTTTCTTGCCCTTTAAAAAGTGATAACTGTAAATGCATACCGGAGCCATTATAATTAGTAAGTGGTTTAGGCATAAATGAAGCGTAGACATCATGTTTATGTGCAACTTCTTTGACAACAGTTTTAAATGTCATAATTGAATCAGCCATATTTAAGGCATCTGTATGTCTCAAATCCATTTCATGTTGACTTGGTGCACCTTCATGATGACTTACCGCAACTCCTATACCAAGATCCTCAAGCATTAAAACTGTTTCTCTTCGAATATCAGAAGTTGCATCTAAAGTTGTAAGATCAAAGTAACCACCTTCATCTATTGGCTCAGGGTCATTTTGTGAATGGAAATAAAAGAATTCAATTTCTGGCGATACATAAAAAGTAAATCCCTTTGTTCGTAATTTTGATAAAATTGAAATCAGAATATTTCTTGGATCACTTGTAAATTCTTTTCCATCTGTTGTTTGTATATTACAGAACATTCTTGCTACAGCTTGCTCTTTCGGTCTCCAAGGTAATATCTTAAATGTTTGAGGATCTGGAACAGCAAGCATATCGTATTCTTCTGATCTTGCAAAACCACTTATGGATGAGCCATCAAATGAAATACCATCTGTTAGAGCATGTTCGAGCTCTTCTACAGTAATTGCAACGGACTTTAGGTTTCCTAAGATGTCAGTAAACCATAGTCTTATAAATTTTACATCATGCTCTAAGCATGATTGCATAATATGCTTTTTTGATGAATCTTTATTTTTTTTCATATTTTTAACCAGGCTATTTATGGTAACACGAGGTTAAGATGTGAACAGGTCATTATCTCGTAAAACCAAAACTAAGTTTTATGCATCGAAATATAATTCATATTCATAAGGAGTTGGTCTCATGGATAATTCTTTAATTTCCCCATTTTTTAAATCTAAATAATCTTGAATATATTTTTCAGTAAATACTTCATTTGTTGTTAAAAAGCTATGGTCAGATTCTAGTGCTGCCAGTGATTCATCTAAAGAACCAGGAACTTTAGCTAGTTTTGCTGCTTCTTCTTCTGGAAGATCATAAATATTTTTATCAATAGGCTCTGGTGGCTCAATTTTGTTTTTTATTCCGTCTAAACCAGCAAGTAACATTGCAGAAAATGCTAAGTAAGGGTTACAAGTTGGATCAGGGGCTCGAAATTCTATTCTCTTAGAAGCAGCACTAGTTTCGTATGTTGAAATTCTAATTACAGCTGATCTATTTCTTGCAGAATAAACAAGATTGATAGGTGCTTCAAAGCCTGGGACTAATCTTTTATATGAGTTAGTAGATGGTGCGGCAAAGGCAAGTACAGCTGGTGCATGCTTTAATAGGCCACCTACATAATGTCTGGCTAATTCAGAAAGCCCACCATAATTTGATTGATCAAAAAATAATGGATTACCATCTTTCCATAATGATTGATGCACATGCATGCCAGTACCATTGTCACCAAAAATTGGTTTAGGCATAAAAGTTGCTGCCATACCATTGTCTCGTGCGACATTCCTTACAATATATTTGTACCATTGAAATTGGTCTCCTTTTTCAACAAGGGGAGCATACTTCATTGCAATTTCTCCTTGGCCCGCAGTTGCAACTTCGTGATGACTAACTTCTGTAGCAATCCCTACCGCATGTAATGCTTCATGCATTTCCCATCTAACATCTCTTAAAGTATCAAAAGGAGCAACGGGTGCGTAACCTTCTTTACCAGGTATTTTATAACCCAAATTAGGTGCTTCATCTCTGCCGCTATTCCAATGAGCTTCTATCGAATCTACATAATAAAAAGCAGTTTGTTGAGATTGCTCAAACCTAACATCATCAAATAGAAAGAATTCCATTTCTGGACCAAAGTTAGCTGTATCTGCGATGCCAGTTGATTTCATATATTCTTCGGCTTTAGTTGCTATTGTTCTCGGATCTCTGCCGTATGCTTCGCCGCTTATAGGGTCTTTAACAGAACAAGTTATTACTAAAGTGCCAACGTCACTTATTGGCTCAACTCTTGCTGAATCCATATCTGGAATAAGCAGCATGTCTGATTCATGTATTTCTTGAAAACCTCTTAAGCTAGAACCATCGAAACCTTGGCCTTCTTCGAATAGTTTTTCTGTTAGTCTTTCTACTGGTATAGTGAATTGATGCCATCTACCAGGCATATCTGTAACGCGAAGATCAACTCTTCTGACATCATTATCATCAACTAATTTTTTTATTTCATTAAAGTTCATTAGGTTATCCCCCTATTTGGATAAATTATATTTGTAACCATAATTTTATTAGAGTTGTATTATTTGATTGTTAAATTTATGTTTCAAGATAAAAAAATTATTTTTGTTTATTTGGATTAATAAATCTGTATCCAATATTTCTTACCGTTTGTATATATTGATAGTTCTGTTCTATTTTTGCCCTAATTCTTCTTATGTGTACATCTACTGTCCTGTAGCCACCAATATAATCATATCCCCATACTTGGTCTAGTAATGAATCTCTTGTTAAAGGCTTATCAATATTACTTGCTAAATAAGTCAGTAGCTCAAATTCTTTAAATGTTAAATCAATGATTTTATTATCTACTGCCACAGTATATTTTTCTAAATCTATTATTAAGTCAGCAATATTAAGCATATTTTCTGAATAAATATTTGAATTTGGAGGATTAATTATTTTTTCAATTCTGTAAATAATCTCTTCTGGAGAAGGGCAATCTATAAAAATATCATTGATGCTTGCATAGTTGCTTAGTTCCTTTATATTATCAAGGTTTGTTATTGCTAGAATAGATAAATGATATTTTTCAGTATAGGTTATTAGTTGCTTAATATTAGATACTGAACTTGTGTCAAATATTAATAGGTCATTTTTTTTGAGTTGGTCTATGTTTGCTGCATTAAAAAAATTCTTAGATAGCTCATATATACTTAGAAAGTTTTTTTTCCCATGTAAGGCTTGTTTGATATTTTTTAAATGTTGTTCATTTTTTGTGATTATGTGAATTTTTTTCATGGATGACTATATATATTTTTTATAACAATGATGTAGAATTGTACTCACAACCCCAAAAAGAAGAATTGTTTAGCTAAGGTACCATATGTCAGTTGTTGAAATAAGAGATTTAACAAAAATTTATTCAAATAGTCAAATTGCACTTAATGATATTAACTTTAAAATTCTAGAAGGTGAAATCTTAGGAATTGCAGGTCCTATAAATTCTGGTAAAAGTTCATTATTAAAAATAATTGCTAAGAGAGATAAGCCAACCTCAGGACAGCTTGTATATTCGGAATCAATAAATCTTGGTTATTTTTCTGCTACAACAATTTTACCTCAAAAAACTAGGGTGTTTGAATTTCTTGTAACAGTTGCAAAAATGCATAATTTGGATTTACCAAATGATTATTCAAAAATAATTAAATTATTAACAGCATTTGAATTGAATGAATTATCAAATTATAAAATTGTTGAACTTTCATTTTTTCAACAAAGAAGTTTAGCTATTTCAGCTGCTTTAATTGCAAATCCAAATTTATTAATTTTAGATGAACCTTTTTTAAATCTTGATAACCACCATGTTGAAAAACTAACTAATTTTTTAAAATTATTTTTTAATCGCAACCTATCCTGTGTTATTGCTGCTGTGAACTTAGATCAAATAGAACCTATTGCAACCTCTGTTGGTCTACTTTTTGCTGGTAATATAATTCATAAATCAGATATTCTGACTTTTAGTCGATTAGCTGGGAGAAATATTATTGAAATCATGGCGACAGGTAATTTAGCTAAGTTTGAAGAGCGCCTCTCTTTTCTCGAATTACAAAAAGAATTAGCTTTTGAGAGGAATGGGTCAATTTTTCGTGTTACTTTTTTTCAATCACGTGAGCTAGAAGATTGTTTTTTTCTTTTATCTGATCTCATTAAAAGATTAGGATTATCTGTCAGTAATATGTCTTCTGTAGCAGCATCAGTTGATATCCAATTGGTAGATTTAGTGCAAGGTCGTTTGCAGTTGGGAAAGCCACATTTTCAATCTTTATTAGATAATATCGATGCTCTAGAAAATAGTCTTGATAATGAGTAGTAGTAATTTATTCTTTAGATATTAGTATGAAAACTTTTAAAATTATAATGCAGCGTCAATGTTTAGATCTTTTTAGGTCATGGATTATTACTTGTGAAATTTTATTCTTACTCTTACTATTTTTTTTATTTGTTTTTGTTGCTGCGATTGAGAATGAGCTTGCTTCTGAGACTTTTGTTTTTTTTACCTTATATCTTTATGTACCATCTCAAATTTTAAAAATATTTATTTTATTTTCAAAATTATTTAGTTTTAATTTTATTAGTCAGTACAAATGGTTATATGTCTATACGTCATCTCAGTCTATATTCTTTTTTGCTTGCCTTCTTAGTTATGTGATTGTTGGTTGTTTTATTCCAATTATTAGTTATTTTTTGTTTGCTTGGTTGTTAACGATATTTGCTAATAATGATTTTGCTTTATTGCAATTGATGAGTTTTATTATTTTTATATTTAGCATTCAATTATTATGGATATCAATGTTTAGTTTGACTAATAGCATATTTCATAAAGAGAGAAATTATAGTTTATTATTAGCTGCTATAATTTTTATAGCTTTTTTGTTTTTGCTTTTTTCTTTTCTTAAAAATTTAAGACTTATATTCATGGATTCATTAAGTGGATTTCTAATAGGCAACTCTTTAATGTTAAGTGTTAATGAATTATTTTTGATTTCGTTTTTTATATTATTATTTATTAGTATTATTTTTTTATTTAGTTTTATAAATACTCAAAAAAATTTATAGATAGGCTATATGATTAAGTATAAGAATACTTTTTTATTAATAATAGTTATGTAATTGAAATGTGATTTAATCGATATTATCAATGATGTGAGTCGTCTTTTTGGAATTCCCATTCTATGTCTAATTGTTTTAAGAAAAAATAAATAAATGAAAAAAATATAAAAAGTGTCATTATTGCAATGAATGTATATAAAATTATTATTTCATAGTTTTGAGATCTTTCAATTACTTTATTTATTTTTTCTGCTGAAACAAATTCAGTATTTAAAAAAGAAATAAAAATTGAAATGATCAGTATGTTACTAGTTGTAATGATTTTTTTCATTTATTTACAATCAGCAATTAAGCTATACTCCAGGCTCTCTAAGAAACTTTCTCACTTCATCTGCCCATATTTGTGGTGCTTGATGAGGGCTAAAATTACCTTGACTAGGCGGATTAATTCCCCTAGATCTCTTGAGATTTGTAAGGAACTTTTCATGCGATCTACCTAATTCACTAGTCGTACCATGAATCACTAAAGTCGGTGCATCAATCTTTTCTACTGTTTCCCACATATCATGATGTGTCATGGCAAATGGTCCAGCACCTTCCCAACCCATACCGCCGTAAATTTCAGCACCATCAGCTGAATTAACTATAAGGTTGCTAATAAATCTTTCAGTGGTAAGTTTTAGATTAGCACCTTCTTTAAGCCCTCCAACTTTTTCCCATAGCTCTAATAAATGAGTTCCATCCATTTTTTCTTCATAATATCTGTGTATTCTTTCGTGTACTGCTCTTCTTGAAGGAGTGCCCCAATTAAAAACCTCTTCTAAGACTAATTTGTCTAATTTTTCAGGAAATTTTGCTGCAAAAACAGCAGCAATTTCTGAACCAGTATGAGTACCAAATAGCGATGTTTTTTCTATATTCAGTGCTTCTAAAAATTGAGACACTGATGTAGCAAATTGGCCTAAGTTTTCATAGGGAGGATTTGGTCTATCGGATTGGCCATAACCCATTGTTGTCATTGCAATTACTCTAAATTCATCTGCAAGCAGTGGTGCAATATCTTTGTAAGTCATACACGATGCTGGTGTTGCATGTAACATCAAAAATGGTTCTCCTGAACCTATTTCAAAGTATTCTACATTACCATCAGGAATCTGTACAAATCCTCTTTTTAGTTTTGTATCTACTGACATATTGGCCCCCCTAAATTTTAAATTAAAATAACTACTTTCATTATACATTATTTTATCTTGGCAAGCCAAGCCCTTGTGTTGCAATAGTATTTCTTTGAATTTCAGAGGTACCTCTAGTGATAGTACTGGCTATAGCTGAAAGGTATTGAGAAGAAGCTTGGTAGCTATTTTTATTTGATTTAATCTGCCCTCTGATCCCAAGTAACTTAATACCCGTAGAAGCAATTTTTTGGGTTAACTCTGATCCGTATAATTTTGAAATTGCAGCTTCATATGTAGGATTTCGACCCTCATCTTGAAGTAATGGTATTTTCATAGCTAAATTAAAACCTGCGTTTAATTCAATCCATCTATCTGCTATTTCTTCTCTGTAAGATTGCTTTGAATTTGTAACTTCTGGCATAGATTTTGAAATTTCAATTAATTTTTCTATATTTCGCTTAGCTGTGGAGTATGTGCCTATACCAGAACGTTCAAAATCTAAGGAAGCAGCCATCTGATACCAGCCACGGTTTTCTTCACCAAGAAGATAGTTTTTTGAAACTACTACATTGTCAAAAAATACTTCATTCATTGTTGGATTGCCATTGATGTCCTCTATTGGGCTTATTGATATTCCTTTGGAGTTCATTGGTAAAATAAAATTTGATAATCCTTTGTGTTTAGATGCATTTGGATTTGTTCTTACTCCTACAAGACCAAAATCAGCTTCATTGGCATTAGAGGCCCATATTTTTTGACCATTAATTATATAATTATCACCATCTTTTGTTGCATGTGTTTGTAAAGATGCTAAATCTGATCCTGAAGTAGGCTCTGAGTATAGCAAACACCATTTATCTACTGCTTCAGCAATTCTAGGCAGATAGTATTCTTTTTGTTCTTCATTTCCATACATCATAAGTGATGGTCCAATCCATTGAATACCTGCGATATTATTCAATGGAGCTCCAAGATACGAGATAACGTGATTAAACATCGCTTGTTTTAGATTAGTAGAACCTAAACCACCATATTTTTCTGGCCATGCTAATGTGAGTAGTTTATCTTTAGATAAGTCTTTGGTGACTGAATTGGCTAAAGCATGTAATGCTGGGTCGTTTTGTTCTAACGTAAAACTTTTTTCATTCCAATCATTTGGTAAAATAGCAAGTAACCGCGTAGTTAATTCTTCTTGAAATTCTAGCTCATAACGTGAAAATGAAAAATCCAAAATGTATATCCTTAAAATTTTTTCTATTTTGAGTGAATTAACATTCTAAATCAAGTAAGATTCTTGTCAAAGAGTCTTAAAAAAAATTTCTTGCTTAATTCTTAGAAATTAAGTTTTGATTAGAATCGATTTGTAGTAAATATTTGATTATTAGGTTTTATTTTTTTATCATCTACTTAAGTTAAGAGGGCATCTTGAATCAAGACATATCAATTTTTACAGGAAATGCTAATAAAGAATTTGCAGAAAAAATTTGTGAATATTTAAATGTGGATCTTAGTCATAGCGAAGTTTTTGAATTTTCTAATGAAAATGTTTTTGTAAGACTTTTAGATAATATTCGTGAGCGAGATGTATTTATTGTCCAACCAATCGTTAGTCCAGTGAATACTAGATTAATGGAATTAATGTTAATGATTGATGCTGCTAAGAGAGCATCAGCTGGTCGGATAACTGCTGTTATTCCTTATTACGCATATGGTCGTTCAGATAAAAAAGACCAACCGAGAGTGCCAATTTCTGCTCGATTAATAGCTAATTTTCTTGAAGTTGCTGGGGCTAATCGTGTGCTTACTATAGATCTGCATGCAGGTCAGATACAAGGTTTTTTTAATATTCCATTAGATGAACTTACAGCATATCCATTAGTTTCAGATTATCTGATATCTAAAAAATTAAATTCGCCAATCATTGTTGCAACTGATGCTGGTGGTGCAAAGAGTGCTGCGCGCATGGCAAATGATTTAAAATGCGATCTTGCGATTATAGATAAGCGACGTGTTGATAATTCAGAATCACCAAATGGCTCAACTATTATCGGTGACGTGACTGGTAGAGATTGTATCATTATGGATGATGAAATATTAACAGGAGGGACAGTGGAATTAGCAGTTAGATTAATTTTAAAAGATAAACCTAATTCAATACGAGTAGCCTGTGTTCACCCAATGTTTAATGACAAAGGGTTTAAAATTATTGATGCATTAGATATCGATGAGTTAATTATTTCTGATACAGTCCCCATAGATATTAATAGTTTTTCGAAGAATAAACCAACAATTCTTTCAACAACTGAACTTTTTGGAGAAGCTATTCGCCGTATACATAGTGGTGATTCAGTAGGAGCTTTATTTCGAAAATAAGTCATTCGTCTGAGTTTTCAATCAATTTAAATAACTTTTAAGTGAAGTAATAATGAGTTTTATCAGCAAAATATTTGGCAATGCAAATGTTAAAGCAATTAAAAAATTTCATAATAGAGTAGAACTTGTTAATAATTTAGAAGAAAAATTTAGAAATTTTTCTGATGAACAGTTGCAAGATTTTTCTTTGGAACTAAAAGAAAAAAACACTATATCTGATGAATCATTAATTAATAGTATTGCTTGTATTCGTGAAGCAATTAAGCGTACTACTGATGAATGGGCGTATGATGTTCAAATAGTTGGCGCCTTAGCTTTAAATGATGGTTCAATTGCTGAAATGAAGACTGGTGAAGGAAAAACCTTAGTTGCAACGATATGCTTGTATATGAACTACATTTTTGGTAATACATGTCATCTTGTTACTGTAAACGATTATTTATCAAGAAGAGATGCTCAATGGTATGGTAAAGCATTACAAAAAGTTGGATTAAGTATTGCAGTTTTACAAAACAATGAGACTTTTATTCTTAGTAATCATAAAGTAGCAAATAATCATGGTTATGAATATTTAACTTCTGCTGAAAGAAAAGATGCCTATCAATGTGATGTTGTTTATGGGACAAATAGTGAATTTGGGTTTGATTATCTTAGAGATAATATGCGCACTGATTACCATGCAAAGGTCCAACGTGACTTAGATTTTGTCATTGTTGATGAGGTTGATAGTGTCCTTATTGATGAGGCTCGTACTCCTTTAATCATTTCAGGTGAAGCATCAGATGATTTAACTTTGTATGCACAATTTACAAAAATTATTCGTCAGTTGAATATCAGTGAACATTATGAAATTGATGAGACAACTAGGAATGTTTTATTAACTGTTGCAGGCATTGAATATGTTGAAAAAATACTTAAAATTACTAATTTATATTCAGCAGAGTCTTTTTCATTATTGAAATATCTTGAAGCTTGCTTAAGAGCTAAATCTTTGTACAAACGTGATAAGGATTATGTTGTTAAAGATGGACAAATCATTATTGTTGATACTTTTACTGGTAGATTGCAAGAAGGCAGGAGATGGTCAGATGGTTTACATCAAGCTATCGAAGCAAAAGAAGGATTGCAAGTACAACAAGAATCAATGACTTATGCAACTATTACTATTCAAAATTATTTTAGAATATACAAGAAGCTTTCTGGAATGACTGGTACTGCTGTTACTGAAGCAGAAGAATTTGCAAAAATTTATGAACTCGATGTTTATGTAATTCCTACCAATTTACCTGCGAAACGAGAAGATTTACCTGATCTTGTATATACAAATGAAAAGGGAAAATTTGATGCTGTAGTTGATAAAATTCATCAATGTATAGATAAAGAAATTCCTGTTTTAGTCGGTACTTCTTCAATAGAATCTTCGGAAAAACTATCAGAATTATTGACTTCACGAAGAATTAATCATGAAATTCTTAATGCAAAAAATCATGAAAAAGAAGCTGGCATTATTGCTAAAGCTGGATTCAAGGGCTCTGTAACAATTGCAACAAATATGGCTGGTAGAGGAACAGATATTAAACTTGGTCCTGGAGTAGTAGAGCTTGGCGGCTTGCATGTTATTGGTACTGAGCGTCATGAAAGTCGTAGAATAGATAATCAGCTGAGGGGTCGTTCTGGTAGACAAGGTGATCCAGGCATTACAAGAATCTATGTTTCTTTTGATGATGAATTAATGCGTCGCTTTGCTCCTGATTGGCTTGCAGGCACAATGGAAAAAATCGGCATGGGTGATGATACTCCTATTGAATCTAAGATGGTAACACGTTCTATTGAAACAGCTCAAACTAGAGTTGAATCGAATAATTTTGAAGCAAGAAAGTACGTGCTCGAATATGATGATGTGATGAATATTCATCGTAGTAATATCTACAATGAACGAGAAGTTATTTTAGAAGGGCAAAATTTAATAGAAAAGTTGTACGAATTATCAAAAAAAGAGTTTGAATTTCTATTATCAAATTTTTCGGTTGGTAATTCTGAAAATTATTTGGAGTTAAAACGAAATTTATCTTTGATAATTTATAATATCGATGATGCTGATTTTGATTCTATTTTAAAAACAAATATAAATGATAGTCCAGTTCAATTGTTTGATTTATTTGAAGCGCAGATGAACAGTGTCTTACATAAAATTGACGAAAGTCAGTTGAATAGACTAGTACAGTTTACTTTTTTGTCGATTATAGATAATTTATGGGTTCAACATTTGACTGCAATGAATGAAATGAAACGAGGTATTGGCTTAAGAGCATATGGTCAAATGGATCCATTGATTGCATTTAAGAATGAAGCTTTATCAATGTGGGAAGATTTGGGAATTAATATAAGGAGTACTATTTTAAGAACTATTGTTCACCAGATTAGTGCGGAACAAAGCGATCTAAATATTGGGCATCAAGCATTGATATCTGATAAAAAACCTTTTATTAATGAACCTGCTGCCATTAATAAAGTATCTGAAGTTCATATCGATGGTAAAGTTGGAAGAAATGACCAATGTCCTTGTAATTCAGGTTTAAAATATAAAAAATGTCATGGTTTAAATTAAACAATTATGAATGATGATAATTCTCTTAATAAGTTATTGCCTGAGCAAGGAATTAAATTATTTCATGAATTACTAGCTTCAGGAGTATCAATACATGAAGCATTACTTACGGTCATTGGTCGATGGTCCGCAAAAGAAGAAATTATTGACAATATAAAATTTCGATATTGGGTAGCAGGTGAGGCATTTAATTGGGAATTACTTGCACGAAGATTGTTATTATCTAGTAAAGAAATTGATAGTGATGCAGTATTAGATAAGCTCTTCGTTGAATCCTTTGTTTTGCCCGGAGGTGATCAAAGTATGATTACTCCTTTTTTCTCTCCTCAAAAATACAAGTCACATTTAAATTTTCTTTATGGGGTAATGCTTGAAGAAGTCATAATTAATGTGAATGAGCTATCAGCTGCTAAAGAGATACTTAGTCAATTATCTCATGAGACACCATTGGACACCACTTACCAAAACTTGTATGCACATAATTATTTAGATTTCATTAAATTATATCAATATGAGAATAAATTAAATTTTGAAGAATTCTCCTGCCTTTATGATTATCAAGAATTTTTATATTGGAGTTGGAAATATAGAATAAGGAAAAGTACACCTGAGAAAATAGCTTATGATACTCAAACAGGAATTAGCTATATCTGGAATCTTAGTAGCAAAAAATAAAAAATATAACTTGTTCAATTATAAATAATCTTATACAATTTATTTAGATTTTATATATTATTATTATGTAGACATGCAATGAGTGAAGATTATTACAAGATTCTTGAATTAAATAAAAATGCCTCAGAAAAGGAGATTAAAAGTGCCTACAGAAGACTTGCGCGCAAACATCATCCGGATGTAAATCCAGGTGACCCTGCTGCAGAAGAGAAATTCAAAAAAATTAATCAGGCTTATCAAGTTCTTTCTGATCAATCTCATAGAGAACAATATGATCAATTTGGTCAAAACTGGAATATGAATCAAGGCATGAATCAAGGCTTTGATTTCTCAGATGTTTTTAATTCCTCAAATAGTTCTGGTAGAAGCTTTAGTTTTATGAGTGATGGCTTCGATTTATCATCTTTGTTTAAGGATATGGCAAATATGGGATTTCAAAATCCCTCATTTCAGAATAGAACAAAACCAAGGAAATCTACAAAATCAAAAAAGACTATTTATCAACAAACTTTAAATATTAGCTTAGAGGATGCTTACTCTGCTGTTTCAAAAGAATTTTTATTTCATATTGATAAAGCACCATGCTTAACTTGTAAAGGAATGAAAAAACTTGCAGGTGCAATTTGTCATAATTGTCGTGGCTCAGGCTTTCAAAAATCTGGTAAAAAGCTAGAAATTAAAATACCACGTGGCATTCAAAATGGTGAAAGCATAAGGTTAAAAAATGTATTTGCTGGGACTAATAATATCAAACATGATTTATTGGTTAAAATTCAAATAGAGGAACATCCTATCTTTGAATTACGCAACAATATTCTTTATTATAAGGCGAAAGTTGATATTAGTGACTGTGTCCTTGGTGCTGATATTAATATACCTAGGATATCAGGAAAGCAAGTTAAGCTAACATTACCTTCTGAAACAAAAGCCGGTCAACTTTTTAAATTGTCCGGTCAAGGTATGACTAATAAAAATAATGGATATGAAGATATGTTTGTTGAAATTGAGATACAACTTCCTAATGAAATGACTGATGAGCATATTGCTTTATTCAATAGAATGAAGGATTTAAATGATGAACCAAAAGCTGAGAAAGTATAGCTCATGAATTATAAAGAAAATGCTCGTGATGATGAGTATGAAATATCAATTTCTATCCATAAGCCAATTTTTCATATTTCTGCAGTTGCACAGATGATTGGTATTCATCAACAAACTCTTCGTTCTTATGAAAAGCAAGGAATCATTAGGCCTGCAAGATCTGATGGGAATACTAGATTATATTCAGTTAATGAGATTGAGAGATTGCGACAGATGCTTAATTTAGTTAACGAATTAGGCGTGAATTTAGCAGGTGCTGAAGTTATTCTAAGAATGCGTGAACAAATTGAAGTGCTGCAAGATGAGCTAAATGACACAAAAAATGAAATCGAAAGACTAAAAAGAAATAAAAATTTTTAAGGAGTTAAAAAATGATGCGACAAGATAGATTTACTGAGCAAGCACAAGAAGTACTTCAAAATTCACAGCAAATGGTTCGAGATCAAAGACATGCTCAATGGGATGTAGAGCATGTGTTTCTTGCCCTACTTCAACTTAAAGACGGTTTAGCTAAAGAGTTAATGGAACATCTCAATGTAGATATTGACGATGCAACGAGAGTAATAGCTGATGATTTAGCTCGTTCTCCAAAATTGCAGTATGAAGTTGTTCAAATTTATACAACACCAAGAATTGTACGAATGTTAGAATCAGCAAATTCTGAAGCTGAACGATTGCAGGATGATTTTGTTGGTATAGAACATTTACTTATTGCTATTTCTGAAGAAAATGATGGTACCACTTCAAGGTTTTTTAAAAATAAAAAAATTAATAAAGAATCAATTTATTCAGCTTTAAGGGAAATTAGGGGGACAGCTAGAGTTAACTCTCCAACTGCTGATTCTCATTATAAATCACTTTCAAAGTATAGTATTGATTTAACCGATCTTGCTCGAAAGGATGAATTAGATCCAGTGGTGGGACGTAAAGAAGAAATCGATCGCTTAATTCAAATTTTAAATCGAAGAACTAAAAATAATCCTGTTTTAATTGGTGAAGCAGGTGTTGGTAAGACTGCAGTGGTTGAGGGATTAGCACAAAGAATTATTGAACATAATGTTCCAGATAAATTAAAAAATAAAAGAGTACTAGCGTTAGATCTTCCTGGTATGCTAGCTGGTTCAAAATTTAGAGGAGAATTTGAAGAAAGATTACAATCGGTTATTCGTGAAGTAAAAGAAGCTAGTGGAGAGATTATTCTTTTTTTAGATGAGATGCATAATCTTGTCGGAGCTGGTGGTGCAGATGGAGCTATCGATGCTGGCAATATGCTCAAGCCTTCACTTGCAAGAGGGGAATTTAAAGTTGTTGGGGCGACTACACTTAATGAATATCGTCAATCTGTTGAGAAGGATCCTGCTCTTGAAAGGAGATTTTCTCCGGTTTTTGTTAATGAACCAGATGTCAATAATACTGTTAAAATTTTAACTGGAATCAAACATAAATACGAAGAACATCATGGTATAACAATTTCAGATGAAGCAATACATGATGCAGCAAACTTGTCTGAAAGATATATATCAGAGAGACAATTGCCTGATAAGGCAATTGATCTTATAGACGAGGCATCTTCACGAAAGGTTTTGGATGCTGATGCTTTAAATCCAGATCTAAAAGAAGTAAAAAATAAAATCGATCAAGCAGCAGAACAAATTGATTCTGCTGCACTTAGACAAGATTATGAGGAAGCAGCAAAGCATAAAGCAAAATTAGCTAAATTAAGAAAAGATTACGATAAATTATTTCAAAATTCAAAAACTTCAACTGAAAGTGCCTATACTATTCATTCTTCAGATATTGCTTCTGTTGTTGCGCAAGTAACTGGTATTCCTGTTGATAGATTACTAGAGAAAGAGGCTAATAAATTAATTAACATGGAAAGTTCTTTGCATGCTTCAGTCATTGGTCAGGACAATGCAATAGGATCATTAGCGGATGCAATTAGAAGGGCTAGAAGTGGGCTTAAGGATCCAAAAAGACCTATTGGTTCATTTATTTTTGTGGGGCCAACTGGAGTTGGGAAAACTCATCTTGCAAAAGGTCTAGCTGAGTATCTTTTTGATGATGAAGATGCTTTAATTAGACTCGATATGTCCGAATTCCAAGAAAAACATACAGTTTCTAGGCTCTTTGGAGCACCTCCTGGTTATGTGGGTTATGATGAAGCAGGTGAATTAACCGAAGCTGTACGTAGAAGACCATACCAAGTAATCTTATTTGATGAAATTGAAAAAGCACATCCAGACATTTTTCATACTTTGTTGCAAGTGCTTGATAATGGTCGATTGACTGATAGTCATGGTAGAGTTGTTGATTTTAGAAATACAATTATTATTTTAACCTCTAATCTTGGTACAGGTATGAATAAAACGAGTATTGGATTTAAAAGAACTAGCGATCAATCTGAAAGAGACTCAATGGTTATCGGTGTTGAAGCAGCTTTAAAGAATACTTTCAGGCCTGAATTTTTAAATCGAATTGACGAAATTATTGTTTTTGAACCACTTACTGAAAATGAGATTAAAGATATTGCTAAGATCGAGATTAAAATAGTTGCAAAACGTCTTGAAGAACAAGGCATTGCAATGGTTATGAAACCACAGGCAATAGATCAATTGGTTAAACAGGGTTATGATCCAGAATTTGGAGCACGGCCATTAAAAAGAACTATTGAAAGACATATTGAAAACCCATTGGCTACAGATATTTTAGCTGGTAAATTTCAAGAAGGACAAACGGTTATTGTTGATTGGCTTAGTCAGGAAAAGAAGTACAGTTTTGAGATTGAAAAGCAAAAAATTGATGAAATATTAAAAACATAATCGTATTTAAAGAGGTTATTTATGAAAAAAATGTTGAATGATTTTGGTGGATTAACAACGGTTATTTTTATTAGTGGCGCAGTACTGATTGCAGTCTTGTTAGTTATTATCAGTATGCGTCAATCCTCTGTTAAAATTAATCTTGACACCTTTGATAATACTCAGCGAATCAATATACTTGAAAGGCAAGAAGGCGATCCTTTTGCAAAAATTAAAATGATTGAATTTTCTGATTTCCAATGTCCATATTGTAAAATATTTCATGAAAAACTAATGCCTCAAATAAGACAAGAATTTATTAATACTGGGATAGCAACATTAGAGTATTATCCTATGGTTTTTCTTGGTCCTGATTCAATCAATGCATCTAAGGGAGCCATTTGTGCTCAAGATCAAAATCAATTTTGGTTTTATCATGACCTTCTTTTTCATATACAAACACCAGATCGTAATAATGGTACTTATGATCGATCATCTTTATTTAATTTAGCTGATTATATATATACTCAAGATAAAAATTTTAATTTATCAGAATTTGAAAATTGTTATGATTCTGGTGAAGTAGAAGTGTACTTAACTCAATTAGAAAAACAGGCAACTGAATATGGTATTCAGTCTACACCAACTTTAGTTATTGAAGGAGTAGCAATTAGGGGAGTACAAGATATTTCAGTTTATCGACAGGTAATAGATAAAGTCTTAGAAGATAAACAATAATATTTTAGGTACAGTATGTGATTATGAATTGGAATTTTACTTATAAGCAGTTATTGTATTTTAGATATTGTCTTTTGCTTATTGGTTTTGGTATTACCTTATACCTAATCATCAATAATGTTTTATCTAGTAATAGTCTTGCATGCGGTAGTATTGGTGACTGTAATAAAGTCCAAAATTCTTCATACGCGTATTTTTATAATATTCCAGTTTCCGTCCTCGGTTCTTTATTTTATGTCTTTTTAATTTTTTTAACTTCTATTCAGTTTTATCTTAATGATAGAGATTATATAAGATTTATTGAATTAATTTGTTTCTCCTCTTCAATAGTGGCTTGGATTTTTTCTATGTATTTAACTTTTATTGAATTTTTTATTATTAAAGAAATATGCATATGGTGCGTTGCAACTGCTTTTATCGTGACTCTAATATTTTTTCTAAATCTATGGACTTTGGTTTCATTGAAAAGATATGGTATTAAAGATTAATTTAATTAGATTGTATTATTTGCTGTAGGTATAAATTCATGATTGATATTAATGAAGACCAAAAAAAAATAAATGTTCAATTTGAAGATTTAGATGTTATAGGAGATCAAGAGCAAGAAACTTTTGTTTTGAATTTGAATTCTTTTGAAGGTAAAATTCCATATTATATCTATGTCGATAAATTTAACTTTAACTTTTCAGGTCGTTCTTTTTTAATTAATGGTAGAAGCGCATTGCTGCCTAGCTTAATTGAAAATAATGAAAATAATAATCAATTAACACTTTTAGTTGAGCGAGATCATCGTTTCTATATATATATTCATCAAACTACAGAAGTATAATTAAATTTTCAAGCCATCTATGATAGCGAGTATTATTTGTCATTTGTAACTTTGTCGTATGTCTTATGTTTATTTGCTATGCATACTTTTTTTGCAAGTTATTATATGTCTGTAATTACAGTTCCTGAAAGCCTTATTGGACAGGAGGAATGGCTTATTGGGTTAATTGTTGGAATTATGGGTATTACGGGCATGTTAACAAGGCCAATTGTCGGTGTTTTACTTGATATACAATTTCCTAAAAAATTTTTTCTAATTGCTGGTTCTTTGGGAGTAGCAATTTCTTTTCTAGGGTACTCTCTTAATGATGACTTAATGGTTATGGCTCTATTAAGACTCTTGCAAGGTGCATCAACAGCAATGTTTACAACTACACTTAGCGTAGTTGTTTCTGGCTATGTTCCAAACGAAAAAAGAGGAATTGGCTTAGGCATTTTTCAGTCTTCAAGTGCTTTATCGCAAGTTTATGCTGCACTACTAGCAGTATGGATTGTCACTCAATTTTCAATTTCATTTGGATTTACAATCTCTGCTATTTTTTCATTGTTAGCAGGATTTTTTTCATTGTGGCTTAAGCTTGATCGTCAACCAATACAAAGTCAGGAATTTAATTTTAGACAAGCTCATTGGGTGTCAAGTCATGGATTTATACCTTTCTTAATTTTTACAAGTCAAA
This sequence comes from Dehalococcoidia bacterium, assembly GCA_029246995.1. Taxonomy (GTDB): domain Bacteria; phylum Chloroflexota; class Dehalococcoidia; order UBA2979; family UBA2979. The sequence goes on from JAQWMB010000004.1 coordinate 81,915, forward strand.
CACTTACTTTTGGTTCTATTATTGCTTTTTTACCCTCTATATGCCTGGAGAGAGATTTAGGTAATCCTGGTCTTTTTTACACTATTTATGCATTAACAATGTTGGTTGTCAGATCATTATCTGGTTATTTATCAGATATATTTGGAAGAAAAAAAGTCATTATACCAGCGTTGATTTCCAGTACTTTTGCTTTAATGATAATAGCTTTTGCAGACAGTCAAATTCTATTATTATTCTCTGCAGTTTTGTATGGTATAGGTTTTGCTTCTGTGCAAGTAGTTGGTTTTGCGATACTAGTTGATACTACGCCACAAAAATTTCACGGTTCTGCTTTAGCAACTTATACAAATGCATGGGATGTAGGTGGTTTATTGGGAGGAGTAGTTATTGGTATTATGATTGCATTCTTTAATTTTACAGTTGCATTCGCTTTTTGTGCTTTATTACCAATTGTTAGTTTATTTATGTTAAAGAAATTACGCACAGAGTAATAATTTTTCCATCGTTACAGCATCATTATTCCCGGTTATATTTTGATAGTATTTGTGTTTTTTACCAGTTATATTAAATTTATTTTTTAAATAAAATTTTATTGCTTCTTCGTTATCTTCGTGGACCTCTAAGTATATTTTTTTATTACCAATACTATTAGCAATTTGATATATTTTGTTTAATAATTGCCAACCAATTCCTATCCTTTGCCAATCTGGATATATTGCAATTTGAGCAATATGGATCTCATCTTTAAAAATCCAAATTCCAGCAAACCCAATGATTGACGATTGGCCTGATTGCTGAACATCCTCCGCGACTATATATTTTGCAAATTGGTTGTTAAGTTCTTTTTCAAAATTAATATCAGGTGAATTATATTTAAATGAAGTGCTTTCAATCTCTTTGACTAATTTAATATCGATGTTTTTCATATTTCTTATTTTTATCATTTTATTTTATTTCCATTTTGTTGATGCATATATGATATATTTTATGTATAAACTTATTGCAATTTTAAATTAAGATTTATTTAATTAAATCTTTTAGCTTAGAAGAAAAATGGAACGTACAGACAGCCCTATTGATAACAAATCTAAACCTGAAGATGTTGCTATCGAAGGAAATCTTCGACCAAAGAGGTTGGATAGTTATTTTGGACAAAAGCTCGTTAAAGACGAATTGAATATTGCTATTAGAGCTGCAAACAAAAGAAATGATTCACTCGATCATTTACTTTTTCATGGACCTCCAGGACTGGGTAAAACAACATTAGCAATGATCGTTGCGGAAGAGATGGGTGTTTCCATTCGTATTACAAGTGGGCCTGCTATTGAGCGTGCTGGGGATCTTGCTTCAATTTTAACAAATTTACAAAAAGATGATATTTTGTTTATTGATGAAATTCATCGCTTACCTTTATCCGTAGAGGAAGTGTTATATCCAGCTATGGAAGATTTTTCTGTTGATATTGTATTAGGTAAAGGTCCCAAAGCAAGAGAAGTCCGATTAAAAATTAATAAGTTTACATTGATTGGAGCTACAACTCGTTTTTCACTTATTTCTCAACCATTACGTGATAGATTTGGTTCGACACACAGACTAGATTTTTATAATTTGGATGATTTAGAAAAAATTATTACTCAATCTGCTAATGCCTTGGATTGTGTAATTTCTCAAAAAGGTGTCATTGCAATTGCAAAGCGTTCCAGAGGTACTGCTAGGGTAGCTAATAGAATTTTACGCAGAGTACGTGATTATGCTTTAGTTGAAGAAAATGGAGAAATCGATGATCGTGTTGCTGGTGATGCACTAGAGCGTATGCAGATAGATGAATTTGGCTTAGATCAAATGGATAGACAATTATTGAGAGCTTTAGTAAAAGATTTTCAAGGTGGGCCAGTAGGTTTGGACACTCTTGCTGCAGCAATATCTGAGGATAGCGAAACAATTATGGATGTTTATGAGCCTTATTTATTAAAAATTGGTTTTATGTTACGTACACCAAAAGGACGCGTTGCATCGGAAAGAGCTTTTCATCACTTAGGCTATGAATATAATAATATTCAGGAAAAGAAAATAAAATCAAAAGATGCTGCACAGTCAAGTTTTTTGGAAGAATAGAATAATTTTATCTTGGTCGAAGAATTAAATAAGTGACTCTACCAGATGCAACAAATTTTTCGTCACTATCTATAACATCAACTTGTACATATACTATCGTTCTTCCTGCTCTTATGGCTTTAGCTTCAGCTCTCACATCTTTCATAGCTGCGTTTAAATAACTTACATTTAGGTCAGTAGTGACCCATCCAGCCCATTCTTCATCTTCAGGTCGTAATGTCGATGTGCATGTTGCTGCGGCTGCATCAATTAATGATGAAATTGCTCCCCCATGCATAACATCGGTAAATCTAGTTCCTAATTCTTTTTTCATAGGCAGGAGAAGCGTCACCTTACCTTTTTCAATGTTATTTAATTCAGGTTCAATGCCTAATAATGACCAGTACGGTACAATTGCATCTTGAACTGTTTTTTTCAAATATTCATTTTGTTCCATAGTTTTATCTCTTTCATTTTTTCAACTCTAGTTTAAATGATTCTTATTGATTATGCAGTATCTTATACAAGTCACTGTAAATATTTTTATTTTTTAATAATTCTGAGTGTGTACCTATTTTTTCAATTTTTCCATTATTAATAATTACGATTCGATCTGCTAATTCTATTGTCGAAATTCTATGTGCAATCACTATAGATGTTCGACCTTTGAGAGCAATTTGAATTGCCTCTTGTATCATTTGTTCGCTAATTTGGTCAATATTTGCTGTTGCTTCATCTAATACTAAAATAGAAGGATTTTTTAGTATTGCACGTGCAATACTGATCAATTGTCTTTCGCCAGAAGATAAATTTTGGCCTCGTTCTGCAATTTCAGTCTTTATTCCTTCAGGTAGATTTTTAATAAATCTCTCTCCGCCTATGGAATTGAGTACTTCTATAATTTCTTTTTCATCAGCATCTTTTTTACCAAAGCTTATATTTTCTGCTATTGTTCCAGAGAAAAGAAATGGTTCTTGAAAAACTAATCCTATATTGTTGCTTAATGATTCTAATGTAACATCCTTGATATTATGCTTTTCAAGCAATATTGAACCTGATTTTACTTCATAAAGCCTGCTAAGTAAGGAGATAATTGTTGTTTTGCCCGAACCAGTTGGCCCTACAAAAGCAATTGTTTCACCAGGAAGAATTTCTAGATTTATATTAGATAATACTGGTATATCTTTTTCATATTCAAAAGACACATTATCAAAAGTAATTTTGGCCTCATTTGAAAGAATTTTAGCATTGATTACCTCTTTAATTTCTGGTTTAGTATCAAGTATTTCAAAAACACGATGTGCGCCTGCCATTGCTCTTTGTAGTTGGGTATATTGTAGGACAATATCTCTTATTGGGTTGAAGAATCTTTGGATATAAAGTGTAAAGGCTGTAGCTAATCCAAGGGCCTCTGGTAGAGCAAGGGAATTGTTATTTGTCCTTATAGCAATAATTAATAGAATAATAATGGTTGTAACTGCTGAAAGAAATTCAATAATTGGAATTACTGCTGCTTGAAATTTAACTGCAGATAAATTTTCTTTTTCGTTTCTTTTATTTACATACATAAAATCATCAAGATTTTTTTCTTGGCGATTTAATGCTTGAATTACTTTTGTGCCAGATAAGTTATCATTAATTGATCCATTTACTATTGCAATGGATTGGCGCACTCGAATAAAAGCTTTTGCTGCATATTTTTGCCAAAATATCATAATAATGATTAGCAAAGGAATTGTTGCTATAATGACTGATGCTAAAATTGGATCTAGTATGAATAAAAATATTATTGTTATAATTAAGCCAAATAAATCGCCAAAGCCATTTAAAAAACCAGAAGTCATTAACTCTTGCAGGACAACAACATCTGAGGTAGCACGTGATACTAATTTACCAGTTTCATTCTTATCAAAAAATGACATAGATAGTTTGTTAAAATGTGCAAATAGTGCGGATCGTAGTTCTAATAAAATATTTTGTCCTATATAACCAATATTGTATCTTTGAAAACTTTGAGCAATAATTGTAATGAGCGTTGTAATTATTAAAATCAAAGTGATCAAATTTAAATCACTTGTTTTTTCTACAATAGATGTGCTTGTGTCAGTAATGCGTGTTACTCCGATACCCATTAAAAACGGTTGAATATATGCAGCAAGTGTTGCAATAATCATGGAAAAAATTGTTGCGTACATTCTTTTTTTGTGTTTTTTAATAAGGGGGAAAAATCTAGAAATTAATTTCCAGTTATATATTTCTGCATAATAGTCTACCCAATCACTGGCGTGTCTGCTATTCCGTGCATTTCTATCATGAGACCATCCAGAAGGACCACCTGACCAATAAGCCATTATCTGGCCTCATTTCTAGTTTGCTTTTTATCAAATGACTGGCATAAGTCTCTATAATTTTTATTACCTTCATATAATTCTTGATGTTTGCCAATTGCTTGAATGTTACCATCTTCAAGATAAATAATTTGGTCTAATTCTTTCATGACTCGGGTACGATGAGTCACAGTAATTGCCGTTTTATTTTTTAAAACACTTTTTAATGTCCGCTCTATTTCTAGTTCTGTTTTTAAATCTACTGATGAAGTGACATCGTCTAAAATTAATACTGGTGGGTCATTCAGTAGTGTACGTGCAATAGATATTCTTTGTCGTTGACCTCCAGATAAACTTACGCCATTTTCTCCAACCCATGTATCATATTTTTCTGGCAGTGTATCGATGAATGTATCAATTTGTGCTAGATGGGCAGCATGTTTTATTTTTTCCAATGATTCACTAGGAGCGCCATAACTAATATTATCCTGAATTGTTCCAGGAAATAAAAAGACATCTTGTTGTACGATGCCAAAAATATTTCTTAGTGATTTTATGTCAATGTTATTTATATTGTTATCATCAATAGATATTTGCCCTGAACAAATATCATAAAATCTAGGCAGTAAATGTAGTAAGGTTGATTTACCTGAGCCAGTTCTTCCAATAATGCCTATTTTTTCACCTGGATTAATCGTAAAAGATATATCTTCCAACAGCTTTGATTTATTTTGATGATTGCCATATTGGAAATTTACATTTTCAAATTTTATTTTTCCTTTTGCAGTGGTCATTTTTTTTGCACTCTTGTCATCAGTGATCATATTATGTGCATCAAGAATTTCAAATAATCTACCACCAGCTGATCGCACTCTTGCAACATGGTTAATAATAAAACCTATTGCGCGAATAGGTACTTGCAGAAGTGTAAGGTACAGTTGGAATTCAACCAATTCACCCACTGTAAGCTGGCCTTCAAGAATAAGCTTTGCGCCAAAGTAGAAAATGCATGTTAAGGCAATTAACCAAACTCCGGATAAAATTGGCTCATTGAATGCTACAATTTTACTGGATTGTAAAGATGATTCGTAAAGTGCAGTAATTTCTTTTTCAAACTTTTTCTGTTGGTTATGCTGTTGATTATATCCTTTAACAAGCTGTTGACCAGCAAAATTTTCTTGGAGCACAATACTTGTTTTCCCTTGTAATTGTTGAATTTGGATCCAAATCTTTCTTAAAAATTTTTGTACAATGGCTGCTTGGGTAGCAACAATAGGCATAAAAATAAATGCGATAATTGCAAGTTGTACGCTAGTGCCTAACATTAGTAAAATTGATGTTATTCCTAAGAAAAGTATGTAGCTACCTCTCATAATAGCCATACTGATAAAGAATCTGATTGATTCAATATCCTGAGTAGCACGTGACATAATATCACCAATTTTTATCTGATCGTGATAAGCAAAATGCATATGTTGCAAATGATCAAAGAGTTCATTGCGCAAATCGTAGGCAATGATTTGTGATAATTTTTCAGATAGATAATTTTGAGCAAAGAGAATGCCCCCTCGTGCGATTGCAAGTGAGATTAGTGCAAAAGAAGCTATGGTAATTGGATTATCCATATTCCATGATAATTCAAGTGTTCCTTCATTCTTAAATACTAAATCTATTGCTAACCCAATTAATTTTGGTGCTAATAAAACTGCGATACTTGCTAAGCATAAGCTTGTGAAACCAGCAAAAAAGATAGCTGGATATCGAAGTATGTATTTGATTACTCTACCAATTATTTTTTGATCTTGCATATTTTCATTTTGCATATTTTATTACTTATTCTTTTCTAAAACTAAAGCAGACATTGGATGAATAATTGCTTTTTTTTGCTTTCTTAAATTAATTCTCCAAGTAATAAATTGATTTACCGCAGTCATCAATGATTTTTTTGCAGTTAGTAAAAATGGCTCAAGATCATTATCAGCTTCTATCTTTTTTGGTTCAAGTTTGTCCGCCAAAAATGTTGCCCATGCCCAATCTTTGAATTCGTAATGTCCAGTTGTGTGCCAAAATATAGTGAATAATATATCATTATCTGTGCATTTTAATTCTTCTTTTAGAATGTGAGCTCCTACTTGTCCATGCAATAAAAAAGGTGCTTGTTTTTCTTCTTGAAAATTGATTAAATCTTGTTCGTTAGCTATACGTAATAATTCTGTATCATGTTTGTCCTTTGCTATATCATGAGCAAGACCAGCTAAATATGCTTTTTGAGCGTCTAAATGATGTAAGAATGCAAGTTCTTGAGCTAATTCTGCAGTTCGCTCCATATGCTCGATACGATCTGCAGGAACATATTCTAGTTGCCATTTTCTTAGAATATCAATCAGCATGATCTGGTCGCATCTTTTTTAATCTTTCAATTCTTTCTTCAAGTGATGGATGCGTAGAAAATAAACCATTTAATTGACTTTTTAATGGATTTGCAATGTATAGGTGTGCTGTTGCCTGTGGCACTTGCAGCGATTGGTTGGATGCTGAATTGTGTATTTTCGTTAATGCTGCAGCTAATTCTACAGGAGATTCAGAAAATTTTGAGCCATCCCAATCAGCTTGAAATTCTCTTGATCTACTAATTGCTAACTGAATGATTGTTGCTGCCAATGGTGCGACAAGTGCAACAATAATATTGACACCACCACCCCTGCGTCCAGAGAACCAAAAGCTTAGCCATGAAATAGTTGAAATAGCTCCAGCAACTGCTGCCACAATAGTTGAAATTAATATATCTCTATTTGCAATATGAGCAAATTCATGGCCTATTACTGCTCTTAATTCACCATTTGTTAATTGTGACATGATCCCTGTTGTAACAGCAATTGCTGCGTGCTTTGGGTTTCTGCCTGTTGCAAATGCATTTGCTTGTGGCGAATCAATAATATACACGCGTGGCATTGGCATCGATGACTTATTGGCTATATCTTCCACCATACTAAATAGAACTTGATGTTCTTCTTTAGTTATTTCTTTTGCTTTGGATATCTTTAAAATTATCTTTGCTGAATTCCAATATGAAAAAAAGTTTGTGAATATGGCAAAACCGAATGCAAAAATAGCACCTTGTGGTCCACCAAGAGAACCACCAATAATGACCAGTACCCCAGTCAAGGCTGATAGTAAAATTAATGTTTTTAGATTATTCATTAAGAATTAACCTTTAGAACTTTAAATCCCTAATTGCTGAGCAACTAATTCTCTGTGATGTTCAGTGTCACCCCAAGCAAGCTCTGACTTCTTTTGGCGACGATAATATAATTGTATTTTGTAATCTTTTGTAAAACCGATACCACCATGGATTTGTTGACCATGTGCGACCACTCTTCTTGAAGCATCAGATACCCAAGCTTTTGCCATATTCACAGCCATTTGTTTATCTTCTTGGTCAGTATTGATTGCCCATGCTGCTTTATACATAATAAACCTTGAACCATCTACATCTGTAAGCATGTCTGCGCATTTATGTTGTATCGCTTGGAATGAACCAATTGGACGACCAAATTGCACTCTTTCTTTAGCGTAGTCAACTGAAATTTCAAAATCCATTTGTGCTAGTCCAACTAAATATGCAGATTCGGCAATAGTGTATTTCTGTAATACTGATTCAAGAGTTGCCCAACCGTCACCTTCTTTGCCTAGTAATTGACCTTTAGCATTATTTAATTTCACTTCACATTGTTTATCACGAGCAATTGTTAGTAGTTGTTCTACTTCAACTCCATCTTGGTCTGTTGGGACAATTGCAAGGGTTATGCCTTTACCTGATTTTGCAGCAACAATTAAATAATCAGCTACATTAGCGTCATAAATAAATAGTTTTGTTCCTGAAATTGTAACTTCATCTCCACTTACTTCAGCTGTGGCTTCAATGCCAGCTTCATCAAACCTTGCTGATGGTTCAGTTAGTCCAAGACTGAAAATAAGTTCTCCAGCTGCAATCTTTGGTAAAAATTCTTTCTTCTGTTCATCAGAACCAGCTTCCAAAATTGGTACTGCACCACCTAATACTGTAGACATAAATGGGCCAGGGACTAATGCTCGACCAAATTCTTCTAGGAGTACACATAAATCAAGATAATCAAATCCAGCACCATCAAATTCTTCAGGAATCAGTAAGCCTTGCCAGCCTTGTTCTGCCATTTTTTTCCATAGATCTGGTGAATAACCACGTTCGTCTTCTTCCATTTCCCTCACAAGTGTTTCAGGACATTCATTTTCCAAAAATTCTCTTGCAGCATTTTTTAGCAGTTCTTGTGTTTCTGACAGGCTAAGATCCATTGTGTTCCCCTTTTAGTAATAGTTTTATACATGGCAGCTATGTTATATCATTTACCGCACATTCATTACAATAACGCAAAAAGCATAGATTAGACAAGTATTTTTAAATGAAACATTGATTAGAAGGTAGTTATTTCTTAGATTAGCTATTCATCATTGAGTTCTTCATTAATAATTGCTTCAGCCATATCAGCGATAAGATCAGTACCTAGCTCTCTCCTAATTTGGCCCATTTTTTCTTGTAATTTTTCTTCTTCTTCATGTATTGAAGCTATGTGTTCCTTTGTTTGTTCCTGTAGTTTTTTATAATGATTGTCACCACCAATAGGAAGCCTAGCTTCAAATGCTTTGCCTAATGGACTGTATCTATTGTCATTGAGATAAATCATTGGTCTTCGATCGATTGGACCTAATATCCATTGATTTGTAAATGATTGTGGATCTACAAAAATCATTTTTGGGTAACCGATTACTAATTCATGATTGCCTACTTTATTAATATCATGCACCTCCATTTCGATCCATGCGCAGCAATTTTTTAATAATGGCGCAGTAATGCTTACTGGTGTGAATGTTTCTAATTGTAAGAAATTTATTTTATCCATCTGTTCACCGGAGTAATGACCCAGATATTCTACATAGTGTAAAAGAGTTATTGTTGGTATATTAATTGCAAACTCTTCAGAAGATTTAATGATGTCTAAAGAAAACCTAGATTGCTCTATTGCAACAGCAATGAAAGGTGGCTGCGTTGATATGTGCATTAATTTTGATGCAGCCATTATGTTGCTTTTACCTTTATATTTAGTACTAATAATACTCACTGGTGAGCATTGGAGTAAATTGGTCAAAACGTCCAGTTCTTTTTTCTCAATATGAGCGGGAAATGGCGAGTATATTGGTTCTATAGTCTGCATATTTACATTCGATTAGAAATTGTTAATGATATTTCCTTAATTATAAGACAAAATAATTATATAATGCTATCAATTAATAAATTATTGAAATGAATGATTCGTGTCTGACAAGAATGATATTGAAAAAGAAGCAATACTAGCAGAGCAATTAATTACCCATGCAAAAGATGGGGATATGGATGCGTTTGGTGATTTGTACGATATTTATTTGCCAAGAATCTATAGATATTGTTTTGCAAGAGTACGCAATACAGCTGAGGCAGAGGATCTTGCCGAGGAGATCTTTTTAAAAGCACTATCGAATATGCATAAATTTAATTGGAGTCGTGCAATTGGCGGAGCGAATCCATTTACAGCGTGGTTGTTTCGCATTGCGCACAATCATGTTATATCTTTTACAAGAAGATTATCTAATAAGAACCCAACTTCAGAACTAGGTGATTGGATTCCTGATAAAGAACCAACTCCAGAACAAGAAATTGAGTTACAGCTATCTATTGATGAAGTATTTCAAGCTGTGCAATCTTTGCCAAGTGCGCAAAGAGATGTCATTATGATGCGTTTCAGTGCTGGTTTATCTATTGCTGAAACAGCTCAAGCACTTGATAAAAAAGAATCAAA
>JAQWMB010000015.1 GCA_029246995.1 Dehalococcoidia bacterium
TAATTAACATTACTTAAAGTTAGTTTACTATACTCATGCAAGTAACATTCTTCAATAACATTCATTTTCATATTAGCTACTACAAGAAATTGATCGTTTTTATGCACCATATTTCTTTAACCTACCTGCATGAGCAAACGAGAGTGTCATTAAATTCTTAGCGTAAATTGTTCCAATATTTCCCTTACTACAATCTTTTTCAGAAAATCCACTATGATTGTTTTTACGTATATAAGGACTTGATAACATTAAGGGAACAGGATGCCATGAATGTCCAGCCATCACAGCTGGTGATGAATGATCTCCTGTAAAAATCAATACGTCTGGTTTTAGAGCTGTTAATTTAGGAACCAATTTGTCATAATATTCAATTGCAGATTTTTTTGCAGAGAAGTTACCATCTTCACCGTAAGTGTCAGTTTTTTTATAATGTAGGAAAAAAAAGTCATAGTCTTGCCAATTTTTTTCTAAAGTTTCTATCTCATCATCAATCGTAAGACCAGTATTTAATACATCCATACCAACGATACTTGCCAAACCTCTGTACATTGGATAAGCAGCAATTGCTGCTGCTCTAATACCCCATGTATCCGCAAAATGTGGCATTGTTGGTTTAAAAGACCAACCACGTAATGTTAGAGAATTTGCCTGGCCTTCGTTATTAATGACTGCAAGCGCCTGCATAATAACAGAATTAACTAGCTCAGCTGTATTTACAGCATCATCAATCAATGGCAATACGACTTTAGGAGGCACTCCTGTCATTTGTGGATCTGATTCAGATATCTGATCAGACAAACTATCACCTCTAATAACTAATACAAATCGATGTTCTTTTACAGGCTTAATAAATACTTTATATCCTTCAATATTTATTGCAGATTCAATTTTTTTTGTTAATACAGAGCATGTTTCAGTTGGAATTCTTCCTGCACGTCTGTCAATAATATTACCATCATCATCTACAGTACAGAAATTACCACGAGCGGCTAAATCGTTATCTTGTAATTCAAATTCAATGCCTGTTGCTTCAAGTGCACCTCTTCCTATTTGATATAGTAATGGATCATAACCGAATAGTGCTAGATGACCTGGCCCTGAACCAGGGGTAATACCATGCTCAACAGGAACGGACAATCCAAGGTCACTATTTCTTGCTAAGTTATCTAAATTGGGGGTAGATGCATCTTCTAGCTCGGTTCTACCTTTTAACGCAGGTAAGCCTCCTAGACCATCGAGTACGCACAGCAATATTTTAGAATTACTTTGTTGAGATAATTGTTTAATAATATTTAAATCCATAAATCCTCACTATTAATATAGCATTAATCCATAAGTGATTCTATGCCAGGCAGAGGATCACCTTTTAATAACATCAAGGACGCACCTCCACCAGTAGAAATATGAGTCACTTGATCTTTTATTTTAGCGATATTAGCAATTGCAGCAGTTTCACCGCCGCCAATAACTGATGTAGGTACATTTAAAGAACCAATCATCTTAGCAATCTCTAAGGAACCTTTTGCAAACTGCTCTTGTTCAAACATGCCCATTGGACCATTCCAGATTAAAGTTTTAGAATCCTGTAAGCTATGTCTAAATTTAGCTATAGTTGATGGACCAACATCTAGGACGCGCCAACCAGCCGGTATTTGATCGACTGCTACTGTTCTAATTAAATTTTCAGCACCTTGACCAACAGTTACTATAACTTCATCAGGAATAATTAAATCTACATTACTCTTTTTTGCTAGATCTATACAATTAATTGCTGCATCTATAAAAGATTCATCTACTAATGAATCTGCAACATCATACCCTTGAGCTAAAAGAAATGTGTTAGCGATAGCTCCTCCTATGCAGAGCGTATTAGCATTTGGAATTAAATTTTCAAGTATACGAATTTTATCTGAAATTTTAGCACCACCAAGAATAATGCCAAGTGGTTTTTCAGGAACCTTCGTTGCATTCTCTAATATACTTACCTCTTTTTCAAGTAAAAAGCCTGCTACAGATGGAAGATATTTTGTTATTCCAGCAATAGAAGCATGCTCACGATGAGATGCACCAAAAGCATCATTCACATAAAGATCAAAAGGTTCTGATAATTTTTCAGCAAAGGAATCTAAATTTTCGGTTTCACCTTTATAAAAACGAATATTTTCTAATAATAAAATATCACCAAAACTCATAGAAGAAATTGTCTTACTGGTAACGTCCCCAAAAGCATTATCAGCAAAATTTACTGTTTGATTTAGTAGTTGGGATAAATGCTTAGCTACAGGTAAGTTTGATAATGCTGGATTAAATTCTCCTCTTGGTCTTCCTCTGTGGGAACAAATAACAACTTTGGCATTATTCTTTATTAAATATTTAATTGTTGGTAATGATTCTCTTAGCCTTAAGTCATCTAAAAGAACACCACTATCATCTTGAACGTTGTAATCAACACGTAATAAAATAGCTTTATTACTTACATCAACATCTTTGATTGTTTTTTTTCTAAAATTAGTCAATGTAATCCTTCTGAAATACTATTTTTGAATTCTAGTAACGCTTCTTTCTCAACATCTTCTAAAAAGTGGTCATCTGTAAGAATATTCATAGCATTATTATTTTGCTCAACTATAAAATCCATACATGCTACTTTAATATTATTATCATTAAAAATATCATGTAATCTACTTACTGCATTAGTATCGATATCTTTTTTATATATTGACAATACTTCATTTGATATATGATCCTCTTTATTTATAGCCAATATTACTGGCAAGCTTTTTTTCTTATTGTAGAGATCTTCATTGACTTTATTCATATTTTTTGATTCATTGCCCCAAATATTTTCATAATCATCAATAGCCTGAAATATAATTCCTAGAGAAGTTCCAAACTTAGCCAAAGTTTCTATAGAATCATTCTTATTACTTATAATACCAGCACACTGTAAAGCACTTGAAAATAATGCTCCTGTCTTATCTTCTATCATTCTTACGTATGAATTTAAGCTTATATCGTTCTTATTTTCATAGTTAATATCTAGATATTGACCATGAGTTAATTTAATAATTGTTGAATGAATTGTTTGAATTACATCAAACATATTAAGGTAGTCTATTCCAGATTGCATTAAACGAAATAATGGATCATAAGCTAAAGCAAATAATTCATCGCCAATATTTATTGCTTGAGCTACACCTACTTCCTTCCATAGAGTAGGTCTACCTCTTCTCACTGCGCTGCGATCCTGAACATCATCATGGACTAATGAGAAATTATGTATCATCTGAATTGACGCACCAATTTTATAAGCTGCATCAATATTTCCTTTGAATACATTAGTTGCTTCAACGACTGCTCTCGGTCTGATCAGTTTACCTAATCCACTACCATTTTCCCAAAAAATTCCTGAAGATTTCATCAATGAATCTAAGAGTAATTTATATTCATTGTCTGGAATATTATTTTGTAAAATAGAATGTTGAAAAATCAGTTGAGCATTATCTATACTTTCATATATTTCAGCAACTAATTTTTCAGTATCAAAAGAAAACACGTCTGAATTCATGTTTTACTCATTTCATATGCTATTACACTACATTAAATTGTATTTTAGCGTGAGTATTTTGATGTATTTTATTAATTGAAAATATCAGTGGCCTGTATTCACCATCTAGGTATTCTTGCATTGAGTCATTATAAAATATGCTGTCTGGTAAACCAGAATTACCATTAATTATTTGAAAAACACTACTGTCAAAATCACTTAAGTCAATTATTTGCCGATAAACAGGAGCCCAAAGAATTTTTGACTGATTACTTAACATATATCCAGCTTGATTAATTGTATTAGAGTCACCACCAAATGAATATTTATTTGAAGGCCATAATTTTCCTAATATCTTAATATTACTAAGAATATGTGAAATGTATAAAAAATGATTTGACCCCCATGTTTTCTCTTTTAAATTCTTATTAGAGTGTTTGCTTGTAACTTTATTCAATGCATTGCGCAGTAGTGCTTCGATATTAGAAAAACTAATTCTTTTATATTGAATTTCGTTTAATATGTATAACAACCATCCTTGTAGCCGATATGATAAGCTAGCAGAAGTATGATTAAAAAAGCGGAATTCACCCATTAGCTCAGCGCTTTTATCTTCCATGTAATGATCTAAAATACTTTTTGACAATTCAAAGTACATCTCTTGAATAAAAAAGGCAGTCTTAGAATCTGCAGAAAGGTTACCATCCCAATTCTTTATATTCATAAAATCATTATTCCCAAACTGTTTAATGAGATCATTTTGAAGAATATTACAAATCATTTCTGATAATAATTTCATTGCTGTCGACTCTTGATTTAATTGAATTGACTTAAAAGATTCTATATCATGTATTTGATCCTTGAGTAACTCAGATATTTTTACAGAACGCCATTTTTCAGCCCAATCAGCTCCGTAGTTTAAATCATTGATTGGATTACTATTGGCAGATACTACATATTTGTCTTTAGTATGTACCTCGCTAGGTAAATCGCTTACTTTATAAAAAGTTAAGTCTTGAGTTGGCATATAATTTAACGGGAACATTTGCTCTAGTGTGTCATTGCCTTCCAAGATATTGCCTACTAATTTTTGACCAATATGATTATCAATGGTTGCATAAACAAAGTTCAATGATGCACCTTGCCAGTTATTAATAATTTCATTAATTTCTTGATATGAGCTAGCAGTCCAAACTTTACTTGATATGTCCCATAAATTATTTTGTAAAACTGATGAGCAATAAACTATAACTGCAAACTTTTTATTTGAACTATCGTTTCCAATTTCTATTAATGAACCATATTTATTTTCAAAATATTCAATTTCTTGATCAGGCATCATTTTTACTTTAATGATTTTTTTCTTTTTAATAATTTCATTTTTAGGATCAATTGTATCTATAAAATCATTGCCTTTATATTGAACTACTTTTGTGAGTATGCATTCTGATGTATTTGCTAGTCCTGCAGTTACTCCCCAGGCATAATAATCATTGTGGCCTATAAATACTCCTGGGATACCTGGAATTCCAGTCCCTATTGCGTTAATTGTTGCACCTTTTACATGTATTGCGTGAAGCATTCCTGTTGCTGAAGGCTCAAGATGTGGATCTGAGGCTAAAAGAGGCTTTCCTGATTTAGATAATTCACCATTTACTGCCCATGCATTAGAACCACTAATCTTTGGATAAGTGCTTAGATGATGATTATTAACATTGTATGCATCTTTAAAATTATGAATAGATTCATTAATTAAATCAGTGAATTCACTAAGATCGTTCAATGAATTTAATGAAAATGTTGGATCTAGTAAATGAGCATTATCTTTAAAAGATTGTGCTATATCTAATCTAAATAATTTTGTATGCCAACTAGGACTAAAACTAAAAGATAATAATCTAATTAATAACATAGTGTCTTTTATTTGCCATTCTTTAGGTTTAATTCCAAGGGCATAAAATTCAGGAGGTAATTTTTTTACTGAGTCAATGTATGCATTAATTCCAGCAATATATGAATTGAATTGCTTATTTGAATGATCATCTAGCTTGACTGTATCTTGTATTGCTAAATCATTAATTCCTAATCTAGTAAAAAATGTATCAGAAAAAATTCCTTGTTCTCCAATAATTGATGCAAGTTCTCCTGCAGCAGTTCTCCTAAACATTTCCATTTGAAATAATCTGTCAGCTGCATGAGCAAATCCCATCCCAAAATATGCATCATTATCAGATAATGCTAAAACATGGTTGACTCCATATTTATCAGTAATAATTTCAAAATTTTTCTCAGTAGTTTTAGATAGAATAACTGTATCAGTTGCACCCATTTTTGATTTATAGAAAATTCTTAAAATATATGTATAAAGTCCTTTATATATAAAAAATACATATAAAATAATACGCCTGATTCTATTAGAAAGCTCTAACACTTATATCTCCATTAAATCATTGATTGCAACATCTGAAAGAACCCCTCTTCGCACAATAACAGGAGTTGCTGGAATATAATTAATAACTGTTGAACCAGCTACGTTATGGCGCTTGCCATCATCCAGAATAAGGATTTTATCATTAAATACTTTGTTTATATTGTATGGATCTTGGGTTGGTTCAACATTTGATTTATTAGCTGAAGTAGCTGCTAGTGCCCCTCCTGATTTATTTATAATATCTCGAGCAATTTGATCGTCTGGGCAACGTAAGCCAATACCACCTTTATAAATAAGCTTGCTACTAAAAATATTTAAAGGTATTTTATTTATTGGTAAAATTGCTGTTAATGAGCCCGGCCAATATTTTGACAATTTATTTGTAAGCTTTTTATCATCAATATATTGATTCACTTGCTCTGGCTTATCAATCAATATTTGTAAGGGCTGGTCAGCATCACGACCTTTTATTTCATATATTTGTTCAATTGCGGAATCAATATTTGGCATGCAGACAATACCATACACTGTTTCTGTAGGTATGATTGCAATGCCTGCCTGTCTAATTACATTAATGATGTCCTGAGTATTTTTTTTATTTATTATAGTCATATGAATATTCCTTGTAATTAACAGTTGACCACAAGCATATGTAGTCTATAGCATCTATGTATATTATGAATTATTAAAAATTGGTTTTTTTATTGAATTCTGACAAAAAGAAACAATTAGATCGTATAACAACTTCTGGTGACAATGAAGTTTCAGCTTACCTTGAGATAGCAAGCTCAAAACAAACTGAGCAAATAAATCTTGATGTTCCTAATTCTCCTGAAACAATTATAGTAATTGACTATGGTTCTCAATATTCTATGTTGATCACTAGAAGAATCAGGGAGAGTGATATTTATTCTGAACTAATATCATGGGATTCTGATTTTGATAAAATTTCTCATTTAAATATTAAAGGATTCATTCTTTCTGGTGGACCTGATTCTGTTTCAAATGATGACTCTCCTACGTTACCAAACTTTGTTCTTGAAAGTAATTTACCAGTTTTGGGTATTTGTTATGGAATGCAATTGCTAGCTAAGACATTCGGTGGGGAAGTATTAAAATCAACTTCTAGTGAATACGGTCAATCATTATTAACTTTAGGTTCTGAGCCTTGCAAATTATTAGATAACTTACCATCAAAGTTTTCTGTATGGATGTCACACGGAGATAGCGTTAAATCTTTACCTCAAGATTTCAAACTTGATGCATTTTCTGAATCAGCCCCCATCGCTATAATGTCTGATATCAATAATAAATTTTTTGGAATTCAATTTCATCCTGAAGTCATTCATACTCAAAATGGCGATCAAATTATAAAGAATTTTACAGTTAACATTGCTGGCTGTTTGCAAAATTGGACTGCATCATCATTTGTTGATGAAGCAATTAGTGCTATTCAAAATGAAGTTGGCAGCAAGCAAGTTATCTGTGCTTTATCTGGAGGTGTTGATTCAGCTGTAGCAGCTACTTTGGTGCATAGAGCTATTGGTGATCAATTAACTTGTATTTTTGTAAACAATGGGCTTCTCAGAAAAGATGAAGCCAACAGAGTTATCGAGACATTTAACAATAATATTGGCATAAAACTTCTTGATATTGATGCTGCAGATGAATTCATTGATAAATTAAGAGGCACAACAGATCCTGAAAAGAAGCGAATGATTATTGGTGAAGCTTTTATTAGAGTTTTTGAAAAAAAAGCTAAAGAATTAGGTGAAATTGATTTTATAGTACAAGGAACAACCTATCCAGATGTTATTGAATCTGAAACAAAGGGCACTGCATCAGCAAAAATTAAAACACATCACAATGTTGGTGGGCTACCGCCTGACATGGAATTCAGTCTAATTGAACCTTTAAGGAATTTATTTAAAGACGAAGTTCGTAAAGTAGGAACAGAATTAGGTTTACCCAGTGAAATCGTATTCAGGCAACCATTTCCTGGACCAGGGCTTGCAATACGAATTATGGGGGAGGTTACTAAAGATAAGCTTAATATATTACGTGCTGCAGACTGGATTGTAATGGATGAAATAAAAAAAGCCAATACTTATTATGATCTATGGCAATCCTTTGCAATTCTTACAAATAACATGACTGTTGGTGTCCAAGGAGATCAAAGAACTTATGGACACTGCATTGCTATACGCTGCGTATCTGCTGATGATGCAATGACTGCAGATTGGGCGAAACTTCCCTACGATCTACTAGCAAAAATTAGTTCACGCATCGTTAATGAAGTTCCAGAGGTTAATCGCGTCGTCTATGATATCACTTCCAAGCCACCAGGCACTATTGAGTGGGAGTGATATAATTTTTTTTGAAGTTTCACTAATTATCTCTACTTTTTTATGCACCTTGGTATCTGGATTCATTTTTACATACGCAATTGTTGTTATGCCTGGCTTATCAAAGCTTTCTGATAAAGATTTCATCAGAGCTTTTCAAGTAACTGATGGAATAATTCAAAATAAACAGCCATTATTCATGTTAACTTGGTTAGGCTCTATCATCTCTATCTTATGTCTTATTCTGAGTTCAATTATAAGTGTTGGATTGCATGAATCTTGGCTTGTCCTTTTTATTAGCGTCAGTTATCTTTTAGGCGTACAAGGCATTACCATATTCATTCATTTGCCTTTAAATAAAAATATTCAAAAATTGGTTGTTGATGAAACGAAAATCCAATCGTTCACTGAACAACGTGTATATTTTGAAAACAGATGGGTTACTTTTAATTTTCTTCGTACTTTTGTTGCAATTTGTGTCAGCGTATCGTTGTTATTCATCGCAACCTTACAGTAGAATTACAAAGTATTTTCATGCATTGATTAATTAGTCTGCTTGATTCATAATAAGTCATAGTTATTTGAGCATACAGGATACATACATGAACACAAATACAAAAACAATACTAGGATGGTCTCTCATCATTGGTCCTATTCTTTTTCATATATTTTTTGGAATATTTTATGGAGATACGGATCCAACAATTGCTACATCTGAAGAATTTTTGAAACAAGCCAGTGATAATATTTTACTGAGTAAAATATTATTAGTTGGAGGTAATGCGACAATGGTATTTGTTGCAGGTGCTTTATTTGTTTTTGCAAGTTTTCTTGCATCAACTAGCCATACTCCTGCTTATGGTTTATTTTCGGCTTTCTTTTTTCTTATTTTAGGAGCAAATGTTATCGAAAGTGGAGCAACAGAGTTAACCGCTCTTGAATTTTATGACCAAGGAAATATAAATCAAGCAGTAAATGTTTTTAACTCAACATTATCAGAAAGTGGTGGGATGTTTAGTTTGATACTGGCAGCTGGAATGATTTCTTTACGTAGCGCAATTATCAAAACAGAAGAAGCTATAGGTTCAGGAAAAATATTTAAAATTGTAAATTATGGTTTACTTGTTGCAGGGTTACTGCATTTATTGTTTCCTTTCCTTGCATCTTTAGGAGATAGCTTTGAAGCTCTTGCATTTCTAGGGTGGATTGGCGGTTGGTTGATTATCGTGCTTTTAGGTGTTGGTATTTTAAGGACAAAAAAATAATATTCTTAATAGTGTAGATTGATCTATGAATGTACTAATTATTGGCAATGGTGGACGGGAGCATGCAATTGCTTGGAAGATCAATCAATCGCCACTGTTAGACAATTTATTTTGTTTGCCAGGAAATGCTGGAACTGAATCTCTTGCAACAAATCTTACTAATATTGATATAGCTCATCACCAAAGCATCATTGATGCGGTGCAAGCAAATACGATAGATCTGGTTATTATTGGTCCCGAACAGCCATTAGCAGATGGACTAGCTGATTCGTTAAATGCAAATAATGTTAAGGTTTTTGGCCCAACTGCAACAGGCGCAAAGCTTGAAGCTTCAAAAAGTTTTTCTAAAAGCTTTATGAAAGATTCAGGTTTACCTACATCAAATTTTGACATATTTTCAGATATTGATAGTGCATTAAATTTTATTAATAAGAACGAATCATCCATTACTGATTATGTTATTAAAGCTGATGGTTTAGCTGCTGGTAAAGGAGTTATTTTACCAAATA
Source organism: Dehalococcoidia bacterium (assembly GCA_029246995.1). Taxonomy (GTDB): domain Bacteria; phylum Chloroflexota; class Dehalococcoidia; order UBA2979; family UBA2979. The sequence goes on from JAQWMB010000015.1 coordinate 10,098, forward strand.
ATATCGATGAAGCTACACGTGCTATTAATCAAATTATGTCGGATAAAATATTTGGCAATGCAGGTGATAAACTCATTATTGAAAAGCGTATTCCAGGAAAAGAAGTCTCGGCTCATGCTTTTTCTGATGGTAAAAATATTATTCCGATGCCATTTGTCTGTGATCACAAGCCTGTTTTCGATGGCAATAAAGGACCAAATACTGGTGGCATGGGATGTTTCTCGCCTCCACAATGGTTGTCTGAGCAATTGCAAAGAACAATTAACCAAGATATTTCAGCAAAAACAATAGAATCATTATCAAAGATTAATATTGATTATAAAGGAGTGCTTTATCCTGGACTCATGATCGATGGTCAAGATATTAATATTCTAGAATATAACTGTCGTTTTGGTGATCCAGAGACACAAATACTAATGAGTAAGCTACAGTCAGATTTACTCGAAATATGCTTGGCTGCTGCTGATAAGAAGCTTGACCAAATAAACATAAAATGGGATCAAAGGCCGACAGTAGGAGTTATTCTTGCATCTGGAGGTTATCCAGGAGATTATGACACAGGTCATAAAATTACAGGACTTGCGGATATTGATGATGACATTAATGTATTTTTTGCTGGCGTTAAAAGAAAAGATAATATGCTAATAACTTCTGGAGGAAGAGTTATGGCAGTTGTTGGATCTGGTAATACGCTTAATGAAGCGAGAGAAAAAACCTACAAGAATGTTAGTAGAATTAAATTTGCTAATATGCATTATAGAACTGATATAGGATTGATCTAATTTGGAAGATATTACATAATAAATACTTCTTTAAAAAACATTGTTAGTTCTATAAAGAAAGGACTAATTCATGAATTCGAAAAATTCTCCACAAGTAGCAATTATTATGGGCTCGACTTCCGACCAAGAAGAAATGAAAAATTGCATGAAAATACTCACCGAAGAAGGAATAAACCATACAGTTGATTACATTTCTGCACACAGAGAGCCAGAAAAATTAAGTGCTTTTTTAAAAACGCTTGAACCAGAAGGTTATAAAGTTATTATAGCAGCTGCCGGTGGAGCAGCGGCATTACCTGGAGTCTGCGCTGCGTATACAGACTTACCAGTAATCGGCGTGCCATTAACCTCTTCAGCGTTAAATGGTATTGACTCATTGTACTCAATTGTAATGATGCCGGGAGGTGTCCCCGTAGCAACCATGTCTGTTGGATCATGGGGTGCGAAGAATGCAGCAGTTTTTGCTGCTAAAATACTGAAGTTAATTGATTAAGGATTGAAAGTAATAAATAAGTCATGATTACTCGATATGATATAAAAGAAATTTCAGATATTTGGTCTGATAAAAATAAATTTGAAACGTGGCTTAAAGTTGAAGTAGCAGCATCAGAAGCATGGGCCGATGAAGGCACAGTTCCAAAAGACGACATTGATAAAATAAAATCTAATGCCAAAGTTGACTCTGATAAAATCATTGAATATATAAATATTACTCATCACGATGTAACCGCGTTCATTAAAAATGTTAATGAATCACTTGGCGATGAGCAGAGATGGATACACTATGGGCTTACATCACAAGATGTTTGGGATACTTCAACAAATTTACAAATAATCGAAGCTATCAATTTCCTTGAAAAACAAGTACTTGCTTTAAAAGATGTTATTTACAAAACATCCATCAAATATAAGATGACTCCTTGTATTGGGAGAACACATGGCATTCACGCAGAACCAACTACATTTGGCTTAAAACTATTAGTTTGGGTTGAAACGCTTAATCGTCAGCTTGAAAGAATTGATCTAGCTAGAAAGCAAATTAGTGTTGGGCAATTTTCTGGTCCAGTCGGTACACATGCTACAGTCCCACCATCTGTTGAACAAAAAGCATGCGAGTTATTAGGCCTAGAAGTTGCTAAAGTAACCACTCAAGTCATTCAACGAGATAGACATGCCTTCGTATTAGAAGTTTTAGCAAATATTGGCAGTTCGCTTGAATCTTTCGCAACAGAACTGAGACACTTACAAAGAACTGAAGTACGTGAAATACAAGAGCCGTTTGCAACAGGTCAAACGGGGTCCTCCTCTATGCCTCATAAACGTAACCCTGAACTATGCGAGCGTGTCACAGGATTAGCTAGAGTATTGCGTGGATATTCAAATACAAGTTTAGAAAATGTATCATTATGGCATGAACGTGATATATCTCATTCGGGTGCTGAAAGAATTATTTTTCCTGATAGTACTGGCTTGCTAGCTTACATGTTACAAATATTTACAGGTGTTATGAAGGATTTGATTGTATTCCCTGAGCAGATGAAAAAAAATATCAACCATACTAAAGGTCTTATATTTTCATCAAAGGTTATGCTTATCTTGGTTGAAAAAGGCCTTAGCAGAGAAGAAGCATATAATATTGTTCAAGGATTTTCAGCTCAAGTTATTGATCAAAATAAAAGCTTCAGAAGCTTGCTTGACTCTGATAGTGGCATAGCAAGCCTAGTTTCTAAGCAAGAGTTAGATAATATCTTTGACATAAACCAATACTTAATTCATGTTGAAGAAACTTTTAATAGAGTACAGTAATTTTTTAGGAGTGCAATTATGGTAGGAGATCTTAAACTTTTAAATTCAGGTAAAGTTCGTGAGATTTATGAACTAAATGATGAATTACTACTTATTGTAACCTCTAATCGTATTTCAGCATTTGATATAATTATGGACCAACATATTCCTGAAAAAGGAAAAGTACTAAATAATATCTCTGCCTATTGGTTTAATAAAACAGGTCAAATTATCCCTAATGCCTTTATAGGTGTATTGGATGCAGATTTAGCAAAAGAATACAATATTGATACAAATGAAGATTTATTCCAACGTAGCACAATCATGAAAAGAGCAGAGCCACTTAAAGTAGAATGTATTGTACGAGGTTATATTACAGGATCAGGATGGAAAGAATATCAAGCTAAAGGCTCAGTATCTGGAATAAATCTAGAATCAGGTCTTCAGAATTCATCTAAATTACCAACAGCACTATATACACCTTCTACAAAAGCGGATATTGGTGAACATGATGAAGCTATTTCTTATGAGCAAACAATTGATATTATTGGTGAACAACATGCAAATACACTCAAAACACGTTCTCTTGCCTTGTACGAATATGCAGCGCAATTAGCTGCACAGAAAGGTATTATTATTGCCGATACAAAATTTGAATTTGGATTATTTGATGGAGAACCAGTACTTATAGATGAAGTACTAACTCCTGATTCATCAAGATTTTGGCCGGCAAATCAATATCAAGCAGGCCAAGAGCAAGAGTCCTTTGATAAGCAAATTTTAAGAAATTGGCTTGAAGGTACTGATTGGAATAAAAAATCTCCTCCACCAACAATTCCTGATGAAATTATTAAATTAACATCTAAAAAATATGTTGATATTTTCAATTTATTAAGTAAAGATTAACCCATGACACAATTCAATGCATCAGTTTATATAAAACTAAAAAATGGAGTCAATGATCCACAAGGCCTTGCCGTGATTAGCGGACTAAAACAACTAGGTTTCGAAGCTATTGATAGTGCAAGAGTGGGAAAAGTTATCGACATTAAATTAGATGCAGAATCTGAAGAGCAAGCTAAAAATGATTTGACTGAAATGTGTGAACAATTATTAGCAAATCCAGTTATTGAAGATTTCGATATTTCAATTACTAATATTTAGATTGTACGTAGTAAAGAAACAACTTCTTCTTTTAATCCAATGCTATTTGCTGATATGGCTTCGCCGACACCATTTGCTGTAAGATTGCCTGTATATTCTATTACTCCACCTGATTCAGGTATTAGTAATAAAAAAGGAGCAACATCCCAAATTTTTAAATCTGCATCTAGCATGATTTCAGCAGCGCCTTCTCCAATTAAACAATGTCCATAAAAATCACCAAAGCCTCTAGAACGACTAGAACGATCTAAAACATTCAAAAAATTATCTTTACCCCATGCATTCATTGCAAGATCTAGTGAACCATAAAGTACCTGCGATTCTGCCAGACTGCTTTTACTGGATACTCGTAATCTTTTGATCTGATTATTTCCAGCAATTTGGAAAGCTCCTGAATTCTTTGTAGCATACCATTGCATTTGCATCGCGGGAGCAGAAACAATTGACGCAATACATTCATTTTTATACATACATGAAATTAATGTTGCCCAAATTGGTATACCTCGAATGAAATTATTTGTTGCATCAATTGGATCAATAATCCACGAAAATTCAGAATTATTGATCTGAGCACCCTGCTCCTCGCCAATAATATTGTAAGTGTTATTATATGAAAGAAGTTTATCTACAATAAATGCTTCTATCTCTTTATCGGCATTAGTTACAAGTGAGTTATCTTTCTTTGTTTCTATATCAAGGGAATGATAATTTTTAAAAAAAGTAGATGACTTCTGATCAACGTCAGTCATTATAGATAAAAGATGCTTTGAGATATCAGAGATTTTGTCTTGAGAAATCAAGAGTTCAGGGTTCCCTTCGTGCTTGGAACATGACCATCAATACGTTTATCATAAGAAGAAGCTGCATCAAGTGCTCGTGCAAATGATTTGAAAGCAGATTCTGCAATGTGGTGATCGTTTTTACCTGATTTTTGAATAACGTGCAATGTTATTAATGCATTCATTGAAATTGAATCTAGCATATGAGAAATTAATTCACTTGGTAGTTCACCAATTAATGGACTTGTAAATGTAAGATCGACAGATGCAAAAGGACGACCAGACAAATCAACAACAGTTTGGACAACAGCCTCATCTAATGGAACAGTTGCATCTCCCATACGAGTAATACCTGCTCTGTCACCTAAGCATTCATTTAACGCTTGGCCAATAGCAATACCGATATCTTCGACTGAATGATGCGCGTCAACTTCTAAGTCTCCAACACATTTCACTTCAAGATCAAATCTACCATGCTTTGCAAATGCCGAAAGCATATGATCACAAAAACCAATACCTGTGTCTATTTTTGAATTACCAACTCCATCAATATTTAACTTAACTATAATATCTGTCTCGTTAGTTTTTCTTTCAATAGAAGATTTTCGATTTGTCATTTCTTATCCCATTCCTCTATAGCATTTAGTACTTTTTGCATATTATCAGTTGTTCCAATTGATATTCTAGCATATTTTGCAAGTATAGCATCAGAGTATATTCGAATTAAAATCTTTTTATCATACATAAATTTATGAAAATCTGTATTTGCTCCTTTATTAAGATGGCAAAGTACAAAATTACCTTCTGATGGTATTGGTGTAATATTAGTTATGTCAACTAGTTGATTAATAAAATTATTTCTAGTTTCAATAATTTTCTTAACGTTATCATTAAGGTATTCTGTGTCATTAAGCGATATAATCGCAGCTTCCATAGCATAATTTGTAATCGTATATGGTTGTTGGATCGCATTTAAAGTAGATGCTAATTCTTCATTCATTATTCCATAACCAATTCTAAGTCCTGCAAGGCCTGCCCACTTACTAAATGTCTGTATCACAATTAAGTTCGAATACTCTTTTGTTAATTCGACATATGATTGATATTGTGAAAATTTAATATATGCTTCATCGATAATGACCATGTGGCCCTTATCAAGCAATTTCAACATGGAATCCTTTTCCATTATTTGTCCTGTTGGATTATTAGGGCTAGCAAAAATCAGGGCTATTTGTGGCTCTGCATCAACATCAAAGTAATAACCATTAGGTCGATAATTGATTTCTTGCTCAAGTTCATCAATGTCTATATTATTAATCATGGCATCATGTTTATACATACCAAAAGTTGGCGTAATCGTAGCCAATTGCATGTCGTCATAATTATTTTTTAGAGATGAAAAAATAAGATTAATAACTGCATCAGCTCCAGCGCCACAAACAATATTACTAGGCTGTACATTTAAATAATCAGCAATTGTTTGCTTGAGCTCGTCTATAGAATTTGGATATAATTGATAATCATTTCGATTAGATAATGCATCAGTCACCTTATTTGAAGGACCATAAGGATTTTCATTACCATCAAGCTTGATAAAATCAGACAATTCTTTAGGGTAAGTTAGGGATTTATATCCATTAATATTTAATAAATGGTCCTGAATGTAATCCTTATAATTAAAATTACTCATGTATTTTCTCTAATCGTACGTCAATTGAATTTGCGTGCGCATCTAATCCTTCCATTTTTGCTATTTGAGATGCATATGGACCAAGCTTTGCAAGATCTTGTTCATGTATATTTGCAATAGATATAATTTTTTGAAAATCATATATAGTTAATGGACTAGAAAACCTTGCACTACCTCCTGTAGGCATTACGTGGCTAATGCCTCCTGTATAATCTCCGATTACTTCTGGTGTTCCTTCTCCTACAAAAATACCTCCAGCATTTTTTATTTTAGGTATCAATGATTCTGCATTGTTCGTAGATATGCATAAATGTTCAGGAGCAAATATATTAGAAAGATCAACTGCTTCATCGATAGTTTCAGTTATTACAATGCCTCCATTTTTTAGTGATAATTCAATCACATCACTTCTTTCAAAAATTTTTAATTTATCTTGAATTAATTTTGTTACAGACTTTGCTAAATCTTTGCTATTAGTTACCAGTATTGGAATTGCAAGTGCATCATGTTCAGCAGCATGCAATATGTCTGCAGTGCAGATTTCTGGATCAGCAGATTCATCAGCAATAACGAGTGTTTCAGTTGGGCCATACAATGCATCAATGCCAACTATACCGTTCACTTGTTGTTTAGCCATAGCAACAAATATATTGCCTGGACCAGCAATTTTATCAACCTGAGGAATTGATTCAGTTCCAAAAGTAAAAGCTGCAATAGCTTGTGCTCCTGATGCTTTATATACTTTCTCTATGCCTGCAAAACGAGCTGCTATTAATTTATAAGGATTAACCGTTCCAGAAGAATCTGTTGGCGTAATGCCATAAATACTATTCACGCCAGCTACTGCCGCAGGTGTAGCGGTATGTATGATAGATGATGGAAGCGCAGTCATTGATCCTGTCATATAAACACCAACCGTATCAATAGGAACTACTTTAATCCCAAATCCATTTTGAAAAAAATCTCTATCTCCATGCTTTAATTGAATTTCATGATAGTTCTTAATACGTGTCGCCATAAATTTAATTGCATCAATATCAGATTGATTAACTTTTTTAAATGCTTGATCAAACTCAGCTTCTGTAACAATTAGAGAATCTAATATAGAACCGTCTAATATATTGCAATAGTCCTTAATTGATTGATCTCCATTTTTTGAAACATCAGCAATAATTTTACTAACTAATTGATAGGGACTTAAGTTTTTTTTGAAAATTTCTTTATTTTTATTTTGCATATCTTTAGGTAGCTTATAATCAAGTAAAGAAATTCTTTTACGAGATAATAAGTTCTGTTTAGCTAATTCTACATTTGTATAGGTCTTTAAATAAGTCTTTGTTGCCATTATGCTTGCTCCGTGATTGCATTTATGCTTATCTTAACAGTTTCATTAATAAATTGTTTCATATTTTCTTGAGTAACAATATTAAAAGTATCGTCAATATTTTTTTTATAATCATTAACATGTTTTGAAATTTTATCAGATGTGTATCCCAACTTAGATAAATGTGAATGCATTAAATGAGAATATTTATCATAAAATGGTGGCTGCGCAACAATAGAAATCATGATACCGCACCATTGATTCAGTGCAATGTCATTTATAAATGGTATATTATACGCATGATTCTGTGCATTAATTAGATTTAAGGCATTGATTAAATCTTCTTGTTTTTCTCTCTCTTGTCTATCAATCTCAAACTGCAATGTACGATCAAATAAATTATAAACAAGTTGATCTTCATCATTAGGATCAAAATCAGAATCAGTATTCCTCAAAAAATACTTCCTATAAATTAATTCTATATACCTTTTATCAGCAAGCAAATGAGTCACATATCCTGCAATAAAAGCACTTTGAGGTGATACTTCAGATAAAATACTCAATAGACCTGGATATTCAGTTGATAAATTATGTAATGGATCTTGAGGTGTGTGTATATTTAAATCAAAAAAATGAGTTTCTTTACGATCTTGTCCAGTGAATGAGCGTATATCAGGTGCTGTTGTTCCGAGAAAAAATGAGCCAGGATACTCATTGCTTGCAAGATGAGAGTTATTCTCAAGAACTAGATTTCCAATATTAATGTGTAAGCAAAGTCCTGGCATAATTAGATATTATTGGAACCGATTAATGAAATCTACAATTAATGGATTCACATTATCAATTAAATTCTTATGCCCAATAATACAATTAGTTGATTCCAGTATGAGATCTTTCATTTCAAGATTATTTGCCTCTAAAGTTGCTCCAGTTTCAGTTCCTTCAACAAGTATCTCTGCATCCTCTGGTACAAATCCTTCAGAAGCACCGGAAATTGGAATAATTTGATATTCAGATTTAATGAAATTCCTTGCAAAATAATCTGCAATACCAAAATATTCTGAAGCAATTCTTATTTTCTTAATACCCTGGCTAGCCCATACCTCCATGGCTTCGTTAACATTGGTAACGTTTAAATCTTTAGAAACAACTGCTCCGATACGATATTTACTTTGCTTGAGATCGTGCATTTCAAATACCGGTGCCGTCGGATAATTATAAATAAAATTTTTTAACCAATCTCTTCCGGTAATTGCTATATCATAAAGACCAAGAGACACGGCTTGAGGCATGTCTTGGGGCCGCATGACATTGATAATCATGTTTACGTTATTTGAAAGATCTCCTTGGATAACCTCACTATCGGTATAACCTTTAATCTCTACGCCTGCATTATTTAACGCGAGCGCTGTATGTCTAAATGCATGGCCATCTGGTATAGCAATTCTAATCTGCTTTCTAGTTGAGTATATTTTTTTTGTATTATTCACATAATCATTTATCTTATTATCGAAAAAATGAAAAGGTGAGCGAGATGATAGACCCTTATATTCATTCAAAAGTTTGAAAAGCTTAGATTCCTTAATCTTTTTTAGGTTCTTTTTATTACCAATCAAAAGTAGACCACCTTGATATATTGAGTCAATAACTTTTACATTATCTGTAAGTTTCTCTTCAGGTAAAATTGCAATAGACGCATCCCCATTAAGCCAAGTTTCAGGGTTACCCCATGCTTCAAATACTCGGTAATTAGTTGTTCTGTTTGCGTATAAGTAATCAGTTGTAATGTTTGGAAATTCTGTAACAATAATATGTTCATCTAGGTTATCATTAAGAGGTAGTTTATCATTTGACCTAGTCGAGTATAACTTTGAAACTGAATCATTAAATAATATTAAATTCTCAATTGACAAGTGGGGATATTTAATTAATAATTCATCTGCCCACCATGACGTAACAATGCCAAGGTCATAATTACCCAATGCAACCTGTATCGGAATATCTTTTTCCGCAAATGATCTAGCAATAGCATCATTAATATTTTTAAATTCATAACTATAAACTCTATTTGCTCTATTGTAATCAGGTATATCTATAGAAAGATCTGCTAAAATTTCAGAAACATTTTTTTGAATAGAGCCTCTAGGTACTGCAAGCTTAATCATTTATTGCTCATCAGATAATAACTTTATTAGTTCATTCATATTAAAAGCGAATCCAGAAGCATAGGCCTTTTTACCACCAAGTCCTTCACATAAATTATCGTATCTTCCTCCAGATAGGATTTCTGTGTCATTCGCAATCACTGAAAATGCATAATTTGTATAGTATTCAAATTTTTTATTTTGAGAAGCATCAATGAATTCATAATTAAATCCATGTTTATCAAAAATATTGCCAAGTGCTTTGATTAATCTCTTTGCAATACTTTCATCTGGTAGAGAATCATAATTATCAACTTGTAAGTTGTTATCTTTATTAGTAATGATGACTTTAATTGCTGTGGTTAAATTTAATTTACCTAGTAATTCTGTAACGAGCTTAATAATTGCTTCATTTGCAGTTTCTGGAGATATACCAATTAATTCTGTTCCACACTGCCATATTTCTCTATTATTCTTGTCATCAATAAATCGATAAACAGGCTCAATATAAAAAAGTTTTGCTTCTTGTCCTTCCATATTATTTAAATACCATTGTGCGGCAGGAACGGTAACATCTGGGCGAAGAACTACGCGCTCCCCTGACCACCCATCCCAATCAAGAAATGAATATGTTCCATGCAGCATGCTTGGAGTTAAAGTGCCCGCTGAAGTATATAGATTAAGTGGCTGGACAGTATTGGTTCTTATTTCAGTAAAATTGTTTGCATTTAATACATCACGAAATAACTGTTCAATTACTTGAAATTTTTTCAAAGTATCAACCATTCCTAAGAACCTCTCAATTAATATAATTCTTCTATTGAAGCAGCCATTACTTCAATATGCTCACCATTTTTCTTTTCTAGAATCAATACTCCGTGCTCCGAAATATCAATAACATTACCATGTACAGAAGCTTTATCTAAGTGTGCAATAATTTTTTTTCCAATTGTAGAAACTAAATCTTTCCAGTTATTGTACAAAGAAACTGAATCACTTATTGATTGATAATATCGCTTCTCAAAATTAGTTGAAAGAGAAGATAAAAATATTTCATTATTATCAATATTCAGATTGTTGTTTCCATTGTCCTTTAAGATCTTTTGTAAGTCAGTACTATTATCACGATATTCATCAGGCAGTGACTCAGAATTACGAATATTGATACCCATCCCAATTAATGAAACACCCGCTTGACTATCGATAACATTTTCAATCAGTATACCAGCGACTTTTTTATTTTGATACATAATGTCATTTGGCCATTTTATAGACGGTTTTATATTAATAAGATCTACTATCGAATCGCAAATAGCCAGACTGCTAATCATATACAAATAATTACTAACGTATTCATCGTATTTTAAAAGATAAGTAACATAGATGCCTGAGTCAGGCTTTGAAGACCAAGTTTTTTGCCCTCTTCCTCTTCCTTTTATCTGCTCATCAGAAAGAAAAAGAGCCCCGTGCAATGACTCGCTATTTTGCTTTTGTAACTCATTCCTAGCATCATCCATTGTAGAATCAGTAGATGCTTTATAAAAAACTTGCTTACCTATATCTTTGGTATTTAGATTGCTTAAGTAATGTGATATATCAAAATTATTCATACATATAGCTTATTGAATTGATTGCAATGAACGTTCTAATCCATCAAGCAAAAAATCTATTTCTGAGTGATTTGTGATCAATGGAGGCGCTAGAACAATTTGATCGCCCACAAACCTAGTAATGACTCCGCATTCTTCTCTTAGAAATTTAGCAAACTTACCACCCATACCTAATGCTGGATCATAGTTAGTATTGGAACCTGTGTCTTCAACTAAGGCAAAGCCAGCAATAAATCCTAGTGTTCTAATATTTGATATATGTTTCTTGTTGGCAAAAATATTTTGTAAACCATCAGATAAATATTGACCCATTACTTGGGCATTTTCAACTAATTTTTCATCTTCAATAATTTGTAAGTTACGAAGGCCAACCGCGGAAGCAGTTGGATGTGCGCTATTCGTATAAGCATGCATAAATTTTGCATCTGGAGGAACGTCTTGTAACGAATCCATAATATCCTTAGAAACAATGAATCCTCCCATTGGGATATAGCCAGATGTTACTGCCTTAGCAAATGTAACAATATCTGGATTAATGCCCCATCTTTGTAAAGCAAACCAATAACCTGTTCTACCAAATCCTGTAATTACTTCATCAGCTATAAGTAAAATATTATATTTATCACAAATAGCACGTAATTCTTTGAAATAGCTCTCTGACGGTGTCCAAACTCCACCAGCACCCTTTACTGGTTCAGCGATGACTGCTGCTACTGTATCAGCTCCTTCTCTAAGGATTGTATCCTCTACCCAACTTGCTGTTTCTCCATCAGAATTTAATTCTTCACCGTCTCTGCTTTCACCTTCCGCATGAATAATTTCTTTTGGTAGTGGTCCAAAATATTTCCAAAAGGGTGGCAAGCCAGTCATTGCAGATGTAGCTAAAGTACCACCATGGTAAGCACGATGCCTTGCAATCAATTTATTTTTTTTAGGTTGTCCCTTAAGATTCCAATAAAATCTAGCAGTTTTAAATGCACCTTCATTTGATTCAGAACCAGAGTTAGTAAAATATACACCCTGCATATTATCATAGGTTAATTCAATAATTTTTTTTGCTAACTGAATAGCTGGAAGATTAGAAAAGCCAGTATAATTATTTGTAAATGCAACTTTACTGATTTGATCATAAGCAGCCTGAGCAAGCTCTTCTCGACCATGACCAACTGCAACATTCCATAATGAGGAAAGACCATCCAAATATTTTTTGCCATTGTAATCATACAACCAAGCACCTTCTCCTTTTTCAAAAACAATTGGCTCTTGGTGATCCGGTGCAAAGTATTGTGGATGGATTAAATGCTTTAAATCATCCTTAATTATTTGGTCTATATCTTCTTTGTGCATACCAACTGCCCTGCTTTCAATTAAAATAAATCTTCTATTAGTTTCTTAGTAATCTCTCTATCATCCCAAGGAATAATCTCACTACCTGATTCAATAGATTTTTCGTGACCTTTTCCTAAAATTAAAACAAAATCATCCTCTGCTGCGTACTCTAAAGCAAATTTAATTGCCTCTTTTCTATCTAAGATAATTTTATAATTATCACCTTCAATAGCACCAGATTCTTTCATTTGATTTTCAATATCTTGTACAATATCATGTATTGATTCAGATCGTGAGTCTTCTTCTGTAAGAATACTCATATTTGCTTGTTCTGCAGCTAATCGACCTAAGCCAAATCGTCGGTCTTTTGAACGTTCTCCCGCACAACCAAAAACAACGATCAACCTATCCTTAATATATTTCCCTAGAGTATTAAGAACCTTTTCAAAAGCATCAGGCGTATGTGCATAATCAACGATTACATTGAAAGGCGCACCATCTATTTGTTCTAATCTTCCAGGGATGTTAAAGCAAGTCTCTATTGCATGTAGTATTTTTTCATATGAAAAGTCTTTATTCCATTCATGATTAAACTGAGTAATGGCTTCAAATGCCATTCCAATATTCATTAAATTAAAATCACCCATTAATTTGGTTTGACCAGAAAATAAACCCTTTTCGTCGAATTCATAACTGCCAATTTGATATCGTGTTTGAAATAAACTTTCTTCTATCTTTGCAATTGGAACATCTGCAGCTGTATTAAAACCAATTGTTGAAGCATTATGAACTAGCGAACGCAACTTAGCGATTTTTTCATTATCAGCATTAAGAATTAAGTGCCCAGTCTTTCGATAACTTAATTTCCCGGACGCTGATGAGTCATATCTTCTTATTAGGTTAATGATTTTAGTTTTAGCATTAAAATAATCATCTTCATCCTCATGAAATTCTTGATGGTCTGGGCTAAATGATGTGAAAATTGCACAATCAAGATCAATTGGATTGACCTTGTCAAATTGAAGTGCATGGGAAGTAATTTCAAGAATAATGACATCAGAATCAGATTTTTTAGCTTGTGCAATTAATTGAAACAATTCCGGAGGATCAGGTGTAGTAAGTCTTATTTTTTGATCCTCGTCAATAATTTCTTTACCATCAATAAAAACACCTAAAGTGCTAATCAATGCAGCATTTACTCCTAATTCTCTTAAGGCAGTGTAAATAATATATGCTGTGCTAGATTTACCATCGGTGCCAGTAATCCCAATATGAAAAGGGTCTGCTCTAAAGGAAGATTTGTCATAGAAAGCCCAACTTAGGTAAGACAGTGCAGTCCTTGCTTTTCGTGTATATATAGCCGGCACTCTATCCGATGCAAAAGGATTGCTAAAATATCCTTCATCAAGCAGCTCGGTATCATCTGAGACTATCAGGGCAGCACCATTATTTTCTGCTTGATGGATATACTTGTTACTATTGACCTGAGTACCTTGTAAGCAGACAAAAATATTACCTGGTTGCACCAAGCGTGAATCAAAAGCGATGCCAGTGATCTCTTTTGGAAAATCTTTAAGCGATTCAAGCAATCTCTGTCCTGCTGGTTTTCCTTGAGAAAGCCTGTTTATCCAGTTATTATTACTCATATACCCAACAATACATTGCAATATTTAGCTTTGTGGACGACCTGTAAGCGGAATTCTGTCCTCGTTTAAAAAAACGATGTACGACTATCCATCTAGGATTTAAGTTGCCTTAAACCTCAAGCAGCCTACCCTGGGGCTATTACGGACAAATTAGCGCCCCTCTATTTGGCCTTGCTCCGAGTGGGGTTTGCCTAGCTACTTTTGTTACCAAAAGCACGGTGCGCTCTTACCACACCTTTTCACCTTTACCTTTACAGGAAGTATATTCTCTGTTGCACTTTCCATCGATTTGCATCGTCCGGTAGCTATCCGGCACTCTGTCCGTAGGAGTTCCGACTTTCCTCTAATAAATTAGCAATCGTCCAGTCATCCACATAAGCTATTTGTAGTTTAGCAGTTGTTTTTTTGATTAAAAGTAATTAATTGATTATTTTTTCGCTTATGTATGAAATTGACACAACAACTAGTGCAGATATAAGAATGCTGATAAAAGCAATAATCACAGCAAAATCAAAGCCATTTGATGATTCAAAAGAACTTAATATTGCTAAAGGCATAGTTTGCGTAATACCTAAAATATTACCTGCAAAAATCAAAGTTGCACCTAATTCACCTACTGATCGTGACCAAGTCAATAATATCCCAATTAAAATAGAATGTTTAAGGTTTGGGAGTACTACAAAAAGCATGTTACGTAGCGCAGAAGCACCTAGAAGTCTCGCAGACTCAGAATATGCAGGTTGTAAATTAATAAGACCTAATTGTAACGTCCGGATATAAAAAGGACTTGACACAAAAACTTGAGCAATAATGACAGCAAAAATTGTAAAAGGAATTTCTATACCGACACTAGCAAGAATACCACCGATAAAACTTGATTTATTGAATAGTAAAATTAAGGCTATACCAGCAACAGTAGGAGGAATAAATATAGGAAATTGGATTAAGCTTGTCAATGATTGTAAAAAATCAGATTTAGCCTTAGACAATAAATATGCTAATGGAGTTCCAAATATTACAGTAATAAATAGAGAAATCACTGAAGTGGACAAAGTGAGCTTAATTGATTCATATACTATTTCATTATTTAATTGTGATAAAGAAGAATTAAAAATAGCATAAATTGCTAAGGAAATTAAAGGAAAAATAATTAATGCAGCTAAAAGTACTGATGAATAGAGCCAAACATTAACAATCTTGTCAATTATGTTCAATTTTCATATCCATAGCTTAAACAATTAGATTCGTTAACAAAAGATATTAGGTGTTTGTGAACGTCACTATTAACTAATGACGGACTTAATATTTGAAAAAAATATGGTTGCAAGACATCATATTTTAATTCTAAATTTTTAAAATTCTGACGAATATATATATTATTTACTACATAACTTTTGTAAATAAAACCTCCGTCAACTTGTCCAGTGACCATACGATTGACAACTGAGCTTGCTGATAAATCATTTGTAATCATTTTATCTATTATAGCTTTTGCATCATCTTGATTAATACTTAACAAATACTTATTTGTAATTAAGCCTAGAGGCACTTCTTTAGAAGCATAAGCTAACGAAAAATCTTTATTAACAGCATCTGTAATATTATTAAGAAATAATTCTTTTTTAACACTTAGAACAAGTTTGTTAGAACAAAAAGGATAGACAATATAATCTGCTAAACATTTTTCTTGAGTTGCACAAAAGAATATATCTGCGTTAGCTCCATTTTCTATTTGATGCTTTAATATTTGAGAGCCATTATATTGTATAAGTAATTTGTTCTTAAAGTTTTTCTCCACATCGTCTAAAGCTGGCTGTAAGGATGAAGCAGCAAAAATGATAGTCTTTTCATTTGATGAAGAATGAGTATTAAAAGTGATATAAACACTAAAAAAAACAATAATAATAATGCTAAATAAAGTAATGAATGATTTTTTTTTATACAACATATCTATACTTCCTTAGAATAATTTATTATACATTGTAAAGTCATTGATAAGATTGAGAATAATAATGCAATTTAATTTATCAGGATTTGAAAATAGTACTAATGGAACAATTAAAAAGGAATCTATAAGTAACTTAGCATTCGATGTTAATGCAGATCGCATCATCCAAATTAAAGATTGCTTGTTTATTTTTAATAGAGTAAACAACGGAGCCTTAATAGAAATTCAATTAACCAATGATGAAATATTTAATTGTGATCGTTGTCTATGCGAATTTACTGCAACATCAATTAACAATTTTTATGTTGAGTTAATTTTTGATAATATTTACTCTGAACAAACTGCTATCCCCATAGGAGAACTTGTTTTCAAATCAAATCCTGAACAAGTAGATCTTAGCGAAATTATTAGGCAACATGTAATTTCAACATATCCGATGAAATCTCTATGCAAAGAGAGTTGTAAAGGATTATGTAGTAATTGTGGAGTAAACTTGAATCAACATGCTTGTATGTGTTAGTTTATCCACTATGATTAAATATTAGTTCAAGGATTAAAGTTATGGCTCTACCAAAAAAACGTACCCCAACTTCAAAAAAACGTTCAAGAAGAAGCCATCATAAATTTGGCGTTAAATCCTTAATGAATTCTTTTGATTACAAAATTCGCAAACTAGACAATCTTAATAGAGACGATAATGGTAAGCCATTTAATCTTGCAACGGCTGAAACTGTTGATGTCAAAGATAATGACGATTCTAAAGAAACAGAAGAAAATACTTCAGAGTCAGATAATTAATAGCTTCTTATAATTCTTATTTGTTAACATTATGCTTCATAACATCACTCAATCCCTCCCTATTAAAGATAAAACATGTTGGTTATTCCCTGGTCAAGGAGCTCAGTATCCAGGCATGGCTAAAGAATTCGTAGAATATGACAATGATGTCAAAAAACTTTTTGACCTTGCTTCAGAAATTACTAATAAAGATTTAACTAATATTCTTTTAAATAGCTCAGATGATGAGCTACAAAAAACAACATTTGCGCAATTAGCAATTTTTATACATTCCATTGCAGCATTGATTGTTGCTATCAAGTATAAGAAAATTAATTACTCACCAGAATTTGTTGCCGGGCATTCGCTAGGTGAATACACAGCATTATATGTTGCAGGTCACTTCACTTTAGAGGAATCATTAACAATGATTGATGCAAGAAGTGAAGCAATGCAAGAAGCATGCGATAAACACCCAAGTACTATGTGTGCAGTTGTTAAGCTACAAAGACATATAATTGAAAAAGAACTTACTGATAATAATGTATGGATTTGTAATGAAAATGCTCAAGGTAACATTACAATTGGTGGAAAAATTACAGATTTAGAAAATATTAAAAGCAAGCTTATTCAGATAGGTGGTAGGTGCTTGCCGCTTAAAGTAGCTGGTGCATTTCACACGCCATTAATGATAGATGCATCCGTTAAACTGACAAATACATTTAATATAATTGAAGTGAAAAGTAGTAAAATAAAAACATTATCTAATATTACTGGTAAGATTTTACCGAAAGATTCTATCAAAACTGAACTAATTGATCAAATTATTTCGCCTGTTGAATGGCTTAAAACAATGGAAACTTTAAAGCGGAATAATGTTACAGATGTACTAGAGTTTGGACCAGGTAAAGTTTTATCAAACTTATTACGACGTACTACTCAAGATATTGATATAGTAAATATTGATAAACTTTCAGATATTGAAAACTTGGAGTTAAAAAGATGAATATAAACATAGGCACAGAAGCATTTCTAAGTAATAAAAACGCAATAGTAACTGGAGGTTCTCGAGGAATTGGTAAAGCGATTACGTTATCTTTAGTTAATCTTGGTGCTAATGTAGCTTTTTTATATAGAAGTAATGATGATGAAGCCTCTAAGCTCCTCAATGAAATGGATCAGTTTCATGACCAATTAATAGCAATAAAAGCAGATATAGTAAATGAAAATGATATTAAATCTGCATTATCTCAGATAAATGATAAATTTGGCAGCGTCGATATATTAGTAAATAATGCAGGAGTGACTGATGACACCTTGTTAGTAAGAATGCAACTTAAACAATGGGAAAATGTTATTAGTACAAATTTAACAGGAACGTATAATATGACTAAAGCCGTTCTAAGAGGAATGATTAAAAAAAAGTCTGGCAGAATCATTAATATCACATCTGTTGTTGGAGAAATTGGTAATTTGGGTCAATCTAACTATGCAGCAGCAAAAGCTGGCATTATTGGATTTACTAAATCTACAGCTCGGGAAGTCGCAACGCGCAACATAACAGTCAATGCAGTTGCTCCTGGTTTTGTTGAAACAGAAATGACCGCAGATTTATCAGATGAACAAAAAGAAGCGATTTTACAAGCTATCCCTATGAAAAAATATGCAACCACTCAAGATATTGCATCTATGGTTTCTTTTCTATGTTCTGAAGATGCATCATATATTACAGGGCAAACCTTTAATGTTGATGGCGGATTAGTAATGTATTAAGGATGCAGGATATGTCGAACTCTCGTCATAAATCAAGAATAGCAATTTTTCAGTCAATATATGAATCTGAATTAACTAATCATGCAATAGTAGATAGTTTTACTAATGTCGCAGAATCATTAAAGCTATCAGATTCTAGTAAGAATTTCTGTAGTGAAATTATTGGTGGCATTATTAAAAATAAAAAAGAGATTGATAAAATGATAGAAAGTAAAGCTACTCAATTTCCAATTGATCAAATGCCAACAGTCGATCTTGCGATTTTAAGACTAGCTATATATGAAATAGACTACCATGAAGACAAACAACCTATTGAAGTTATAATAAATGAAGCTATAGAAATTGCAAAAGCATATGGTTCAAATTCTTCAGGAGCATTTATTAATGGCGTACTAGCTGGTATATTTAATGAACCAAAAAAATAATTATTAAATGAAAGTAGGTTAATATGGCTACCGTTTTTGATAGAATAAAAAATCTTATTGTTGATCAATTAGGAGTAGATGAAAGTGATGTTTCTATGGAAGCATCTTTTATTGATGATTTGAATGCTGATTCACTAGATCTAGTTGAATTAATTATGTCGATGGAAGAAGAATTCTCACCTGAGGGTGGAGAGCAAATAGAGATATCTGATGATGATGCAGAAAAAATACGAAGCGTTAAAGATGCAGTAGATTATTTAATAAATGCTGGAATTAAAGACGAATAAACAAGCAAAAGATAGGTTATAAATGGACATATTTGGAGTTGGGATATTTGAAGCACTACTAGTTATGGTGGTAGCGCTTATTGTAGTAGGACCAAACAAATTTCCAGATATAGCTAAGAGTGCTGGAAGATGGTTTTCAGTTGCAAGAAACTATGCTGCAGAAGTCAGAACTGACATAGAGAGTGCAACAGCTGAGATAGAATCCGAAGTTAAAAGAGAGCAAGATTTTGCTGATGGTTTTATTGACGATTTAAATTCAATGGAAAAAGAAGCGTCTCAAAATATGCCAAAAGTGCTTAGTGCAGAACCCATTTTTGAGACAAATATTGATGATTTTAAAAAAGATAATTCTTTAATAGATAACACAAGTCCAGAAAAATTAGACAGTAATTCTATTAAAGAAGAAGAAAATACAACTAACGAATAGTATAAAATGAACGAGTTAAATCCTATTAAAGACAGAGAGATGACTCTATTAGAGCATTTTAAAGAGCTCCGTGTTCGTATTACTTGGATGGCTGGTGCCATCGCTATAGGAATGATGATAAATTTTGTCGCTTTTGGATTTCAAGTAATGGAATTTTTACAAGTTCCTGCACAAAAATCAATTCCTGATTTTAAGCCACAATTTACTGAACCTTTAGAAAACCTAGTGGCATACTTTCAAGTTGGATTACTGGCGGGCTTAGCATTTGCTATGCCAGTAATCGTTTATCACATAATGCGCTTTGTTTCTCCTGCTTTATCAAAACATGAGAGACGCTGGGCAATACCCATTGCAATTGGAGCTTCGCTTTCTTTTCTTGGAGGAATGGCATTTGCATACTATATTGTTTTACCATTAGCACTTAATTTCTTACTAACCTTTGGTGAAGATGTAGCTAGGGCTGACTGGCGAATTGGTAATTATAATAACTTTGTAACTAGAATCTTATTAGTATTGGGCTTAGTATTTGAAACCCCTTTATTTGTTATGGGCCTAGCTAAAATGAAGGTTGTAACTGCAAAAGTACTTCTGCAGAGATGGCGAGCTATGGTTGTAATGTCTTTTATAATCTCTGCAATCTTAACACCAACAATTGACCCAGTTACCCAAACATTGGTAGCAGGCCCTATGATTGTTTTATATTTTGTAGGTATTGGGTTAGCATGGTTAGTAAGAAGAGAATAATTGATAAAAGTTTTAGATAAAATATGCACAAATTAGAAATAATATCTCGATCAATTATTAATTGCTCTAATTGTCAACTTTCAACAACAAGAATCCATGCTGTCCCAGGTGAAGGGTCAAAAAATGCAAAAGTTATGTTCATTGGCGAAGCCCCTGGGAAAAATGAAGATAAGAATGGTGAGCCGTTTATAGGAGCTGCTGGTAACTATCTTAATAAATTACTGGAAATTGCGGGATTGATTCGTGAAGATGTATTTATAACAAATATTGTAAAATGTCGTCCTCCAAAAAATAGAGATCCCTTACTACATGAAATAGAGGCTTGTTCTCAATACTTAACTGATCAAATTAGTGTTATAAATCCTATGGTTCTTGTAACTTTAGGCAACTATTCATTAAAGCATTGGTTGCCAAATGAGTCTATATCTAATATTCATGGTAATTTAGTCGAGATAAATAACCTAAGCTTATTTCCTATGTATCACCCAGCTGCAGCGCTTTATAGAGGAAACTTAAGGCAAATCATTGAAGATGACTACAAAACACTTGGTCAATATATTGCAAAGCATATTAATTAAAGGAAAACATTATGAACAATACACTTAAAATAATTCCACTTGGCGGATTGGGTGAAATAGGGAAAAATATGATGTTGATAGAATATCAAAATGAAGCAATAGCTATTGATTGTGGAGTAATGTTTCCTAGAGAAGAGCATGTTGGAATAGACGTTATAATTCCAAACTTTGAGTATTTACGAAAAAATATTAATTTATTAAAAGCTGTCTTTATTACTCATGGTCACGAAGATCATATTGGTGCTGTCCCGTACTTATTAAAAGAATTTAATGTACCAGTCTATTGTTCCCAATTAACTAAGGGGTTAATTGGGAACAAAGTAAAAGAACATAGGATTCAAGGTAGAGCAAATATTAACTTAATTGAAAATAAACAAGTTGTTAAAATTGGAAAATTCGAAGTTGAATTTTTCTCTGTAGCACATTCAATCCCTGATGCTGGAGGTTTTATTATAAAAACTCCTATTGTCAATTTAGTGCATACTGGAGATTTCAAAATTGACAATCATCCAATAATGAATCAATTTACCGACATTGATAGATTAAAAAAACTTAGCAATAATAATGACACTTTATTATTGGCTGATTCAACGTATGCAGAAATACCTGGCCATACACAATCTGAAAAAATTGTTGCAGAAACAATTCATAAAGTTATTAAAAAAACAACAGGTAGAATAATAATGTCAACATTCGCTTCATTAATATCAAGAATTCAAATAGCCATTGATGCAGCAGAAAAAAATAACAGGCGAGTTTTTGTTACGGGCACATCAATGGTCAATAACGTAAATATGGCAAAAAAACTTGGTTATTTAAAAATTAAGTCATCGACATTAGTAAATAAAAATGAACTAAAGCATATTGATCAAAATAAGTTAATTATTATATGTACTGGCTCACAAGGGGAACCTACGTCTGTTTTAACAAGAATGGCTAATGGAACACATCAAAATATCGAGGTTAAAAAAAATGATACAGTCATTCTTTCATCAAATCCTGTTCCTGGAAATGAAATGTCAGTTGCAAAAAATATTGATAAACTTTTCAACCTTGGGGCTAATGTTATATATAACAAAATGGAAAATGTACATGTTAGAGGTCACGCATCCATGGAAGAATTGAGCATTATTCATAAAGCAATAAAACCTAAATATTTTGCAGGTATACATGGCGAGATGAGACATTTATATTTACATAAAGAACTTGCAATAGCCAATGGTGTTAATAAAAATAACGCATTTGTATTAGAAAATGGTGATATTTTAGAAATTTCAAAAAAGGATATTAAATTATTGAAAAAACAAATTCCTGCTGAATATATTTATGTTGATGGTAAAGGAGTTGGTGATGTAGATGATGCAGTATTAGTCAATCGCAATGAATTAGCTAGAGATGGAGTCATAGTTTGTAAAATACATTTTAATAATACTGATATGAGCATTACGGAAACTGAAGTTTTTTCCTATGGTGTGATTAAAGATGACAATTTAAATGATTTGCATAATAAAATTATTGACAGCCTGGAGGATTTAATTGATAACAAGACTAGCAAGCAAACTGTACTGCTAGATGAAAATTCATTGAACAAACATATAGAAAACTGTGTCTATAAATTTACAAGAAGAAGACCACTCGTATTAGCTTTATTGATAAAATAATAATATATAAAGGTAGATAAATGTCTGCAAAAAGATTCAACAAAAAACAACCAATACCAGATATCTTAACATTGCTTAGGTTTCTTATTAAAAGAAGGCTTGTTGGTTTTTGTTTTATAGTAATTGGGATAATGAATATTCCAGGAATTATTGCACTACCAAGCACACTAGAAGATATCACAAACTCCGTTATTAAAAATATTGGGGTTATGTCCTATATGATATCTGCTTTGATGATAACCACTGGATTTGCACTATATATACAAGAGTACAAGTGGTTTAAAATACATCTTAGGCATATTTTTGGATTAAGCCTCTTACTTGTATTTCTTACTGGTTTACTAGGGCTTTTCTCTCCAAGTTTATTAATAGATTCAGTCAAATTAGATGCTAGTAGCTTAACTGGTGAATATGGTAAATATCTTAATCAACAGATAAATAGAAGAATTTTATGGAGCTTGTCATTCGTTTTTGGCTTCTTGCTTGTATGGCCATACACATCATTATTGTTTAGTCAAAAAATTTATAAAATTATAAAATTATATATTACATTTAGAAATATCTCTGTTTGCTTACGATACATTTTTGCATCAATAAATGTTATTTTCAAATCAATAAAATTCATCATAAAAAAACTTGCATATGGACTTGCGCAATTATTTCCTTCAGAAAATATTGACTTAAATCAAAATAATAGCTTAAATGATATCCCTGATGCAAATATAGATGAAGAATATCCTGTTAGACCTGAAACAAAATTATCTGAAAAAGTTGATACTTCAGCAAACATAGATAAAACTATTGAGAATAAAACTCCAAAAAAAATCAAACAAATAAAAATGGATTTTGAAAGCTCTGTTACTGACTGGCGTCATACATCTGATGGATGGCAGTTACCTCCTTTTGATGTGCTAGCAGAAACATCCATAAATGCTAATGAAAAAGTCGACAATCAAGCAAGAGCAACATTAATAATTAATACTTTAAGTTCGTTTGGAGTCGATGCAAAAGTTGTGGAGATTAACGAAGGGCCAACAGTTACACAATTTGGAGTAGAGCCAGGATGGGATATAAAAGAAAAAATTACCCCTCAACTTGATTCAGATGGGATACAAGTAATTGATAAACAAGGCGAGCCATTATATAAAAAAGAGGTAACTTCAAGAACAAGGATACGTGTTAATCGTATTACAGCATTGCAAAATGACTTAGCTCTTGCTCTTGCAACACCATCATTAAGGATAGAAGCTCCTGTACCAGGCAAGCCAATTGTCGGAATTGAAGTGCCTAATAGTTTAAATTCAATCGTTAATCTGAAAAAATTAATAGAGAATGAAAAGTTTCACTCTTTTAAAGAAAAAAATAATCTTCCTGTTGCGCTTGGACAAGGTGTTTCAGGTGAACCTCTATTAATCGATCTGGCAAAAATGCCTCACTTACTTATCGCAGGAGCAACAGGCTCAGGTAAATCAGTATGTTTGTCAGGAATTATAAGTTGTTTATTAATGAATCATTCACCATCAGAATTAAGATTTATTTTGATAGATCCTAAGAGGGTGGAACTAACACAATTTGCTAAAATACCTCATTTAGCATTTAGTGAAATAGTGGTTGATACTGATAAGGTCGTAAGCACTTTAAGGGCAGTTATAAATGAAATGGAAAATAGATATAAGAGGTTTGGAAGTTTAAAAGTTCGAAATATTCAAACTTATAATGAAAAATATCCTGACGACCCTTTACCTTATTGGGTGGTTATCGTCGATGAATTAGCAGATTTAATGCTTTCTGCTTCATTTGAAGTGGAAACACAGTTAGTAAGACTTGCTCAATTAGCTCGTGCAACAGGTATTCATCTAATAATAGCAACTCAAAGACCATCTGTAGATGTTATTACTGGTTTGATTAAGGCTAACTTTCCAACAAGAATTGCTTTTGCTGTCACGTCACAGATAGATTCGAGAACAGTAATTGATAGTGCTGGTGCAGAGAAATTATTAGGACGAGGAGATATGCTCTTCCTCTCTCCGAATGCCCAAAAACCTAAAAGAATACAGGGTGTATATGTTGATGATACTGAAATTGAAAAAATTGTACATTTTTGGACTGATGATAAATTTGAAGAATTGAAACCCGAAAAACAAGATCATCTCATTGTAGAGGCAGTAATTGCTAACGAAAAAATTGAAAACAATAAAATGCAAAAAACAGATGACCTCTATCCAAATGTTATTGAATTAATTAGTGAACTTGAAACCGTTTCAGTCTCACTTCTACAAAGAAAATTGCGAATTGGATACCCTCGTGCGGCCAGATTAATGGACGAGTTAGAGGAAAATAACAAAGTTTCTCCTGCTGAAAAAGGCCAAAATTTACGAAAAGTTATTAAAAATGACTCTTCAAATAATCTAGATATTTCAAATATAGAAGACGAGATTCCAGGTACAGTAAATAATAATATTAGGAATGATAGCGATACAATTATTGATTAAGCAGAATCAAAACATTTAATAATTATGTTATTGTCAATTCATGTCAATTTTTAAAAATATAAATGTACTTGATCTGTCTTTAGGGCCTGCAGGGGGCTTAACCACAATGGTCATGGCAGATTTTGGTGCTAATGTTATTAAAGTCGAACCACCTACAGGGGACCCTTTTAGATCAATGCCTTCTAGTGAAAGTTGGATGCGTGGCAAAAAAAGTCGGGTGATTGATTTAAAGTCTAAAAATGGACAATCTCAATTAAAGGAATTAATTTTAAATACCGATATAATTTTAACAAACAGCAGGCCAATAAAAGCAAAATTGCTCAATCTAGATGATAAATCGATTAGGAAATTAAATAAAAATATCATTCATTGTTCAATTACTGGTTTTGAACGAAAAGGAAACTTGGCGAATATTCCTGGATATGAAGGATTAATTGCTGCTAAATCAGGATACATGATGACCTTTGAAGGAATTGGAAAAGATATAGTAACAAATCAATATCGTGAAGGGCCAGTATACTCAGCAGTATTATTAGCAACACATGCGGCTTCTCAAATAGCCTTACAATCAATTACTGCAGCTTTAATATACAGAGAAAAATCTGGTATGGGCCAGTATATAGAAACAAGTCTTTTAAGAGGCATGATACCTATTGATACTGCCGGTTTATTTATTGCCCAAATTCGTGAAAGATTAAAGGATAAATTGCCAAAAGCAGTTGATCCTGAATTTGGCATGTTGCCAGCTTTAGGCTATCATCCAATACCC
The DNA here is from genome assembly GCA_029246995.1 of Dehalococcoidia bacterium. Lineage (GTDB taxonomy): Bacteria > Chloroflexota > Dehalococcoidia > UBA2979 > UBA2979. Next base: position 36,232 of record JAQWMB010000015.1, read on the forward strand.
ACAAAAGATGGCAGATGGATACAATTAGCTGGATTAGTTAGCCATTTATTTCATGCATTTATAGATGCAGCAGGATTGAATAAGATATATGAAAATCCTAAATTTTTAGAACCTAGAGAAATGTCTAATAAGGATAAAGATCAACTAGCCAAAATTATAGCAAAAAGAACGATGGGGAAAAATGCAGACCAATGGATGAATTTATTTGTTGAAAATGGAAACGTTGCTGCTGAAGAATGGAATAGCACTAATGAAGCAATGAGCCACCCGCAAGTCTTATATAATAAAGATGTATGGGAGTATGCAAGTAAAGAATTAGGTTTAATCAAACAATTAGGACCACTTGCACATTTTAGTAACAATAAAGCAAATCATCCTGGTGCGAAACCAAAAATTAATCAACATAGCGACTATGCCTGGCCAAAAAGAAAAAGCAAAAAAAATAATCCTCCTAACAAAAAAATAAAAAAAGGACCATTAGATGGTTTAATTTTTTTAGAGTTTGCATCAATTATAGCAGCTCCCTATGCATGTACAATTCTTGGTGAGCTTGGTGCACGTGTTATTAAAATTGAACCAATTGAAGGTGACAATTTTCGTGTAGGAGCAAACCCAGGCACTGGCAAACAAATCAAAGGCTTAGGTGCAATTAAAACAACATCAAATAAAGAAAGTATTTGCATTGATTTAAAATCTAAAGAGGGAATTAAAATTGCTCATGAACTTATAAAAAAAGCAGCTGGGATGCTTCACAACTATAGGCCAGGTGTAACAGACAAGCTTGAGATCGATTATAAAACAGTAAAAAAAATAAATTCAAAAATTGTATACGTATCAGCATGGGGTTATGGGAAGTCTGGTCCATATGCACATCGACCAACTGCTGCACCAGGCGTTGGCGCCGCAATGGGAGGTGCATTGAAACAATTCGGAGGCACTCTTCCAAAAACTTATAAAAATAATTTATCTAAAAGCATAGAAGCAGCAATAAAAATCTATACGGCAAATCCTGGTAGTTCAGATTACAATGCAGCTCATATTATTGCATCAGCAGCAATTATGGGATTATACGCGCAACAAAAGAATGGAACTGGGCAAGAAATTGATTGTAATATGTTAGCTGCAAATGCATACGCAAATTTTGATTATTTTATTGATTACAAAACTATCGACCACAAAAATAAAATTAATAAAGAAATTACAGGCTTAAATGCATCATATAGACTTTACAAAACAAAAAAGGGTTGGGTATTTTTTGCTTGTCAAAATAAAAATGATTGGGCTAACTTTATTAATTATATCAATCACAAAAAATTTGATAAAAAACCCAATTTTGATCTCCCTGAAAATATAATTGATTTGAAGACAAAACATTCACAAATTTTAGAAAAAATTTTTCTACAGCAACCAGCAGCTAAATGGGAAAAGGAACTATCTAAAAAAAGCATTGGATGTGTTGAAGCAAGTCAATATCTCCCAGGGACTTTTTGGCATCAGGACGAACATGTTGCAGAAAATGATTTAACAATCGAAGTTGCAAATCCTTTATGGGGAAAAATTCAGCGACATGCAACATTAGTGAAGTTTCAATCATTTTTGCACAGAGAGGGTCCACAAATAATGGCTGGACAAAATACTAAAAGAATTCTAAATGAACTAGGCTATAAAAAAAATATAATTAATTCGTTATATGAAAAGAAAATTATTGCAACACATAAAAATAAATGAGGCAAATGCCTCATTTATTTTTATAACTGGCTATAGAAAAATTATGCCAATGTTGTTTCATGTAAGATAAGTTGTGGATCTTCTCTTATCTCATAGCTAGGAATGACTTCAGGTCTCCAAGCCATAAATCGACTCGTGTCGACTACAAATAAACCAACTACATCATCGTGCAACAATTTAACATTCTTCTTGTAAACCTCTGCTCGTGCAGCAGGATCAAAAACAGTCAAAGATTCTGCATAATTCTTATCAAACTCTGGGTTGTTATAGTATTTAGCAGCATTATCGCTTAAATACCAAGTAAAACAAAAACCAGCATCAAACATGGATGTTGAATGCCATGTATTTGCAAAGATAGGAGTACGAGGTGCTCGACCGTAAAGGCCATCACGCCAAGTACTAATATCTATTGTCGCAAGCTCTGATTTAACACCAATATTTTCATCTAAGAAACCTGCAACAGCAGTAGCCATAGGTACAGCTTCGCTATTTAGAGAATGAGTGTCATATTTTTGCTTAAATCCATTTGGCATACCAGCATCTTTCATAAGCTGACGTGCTGCATCTGGATCAAATCCATAGTCTGAAATATTTGATTCATGACCAAGTACATCAGTTACAGTAGGTTGACCCTTTGCAGATGCGAAGTATCCAGAATAAATTTCCTTACCAAGAGCATCAATATCAGTAGCTAGATTGTATGCCCTACGAACTCGAACATCATTAGTAGGGTAGCCTTCACTTTGCCAACCACTAATATGATAGCCCGCAGTACCGTATGGCGTACTACTTTGAACTTGCACTCCATCCATTGCTGTAACACGCTCTACTTCTTGCAAAGGAACGGTATCAATCCAATCAACTTCACCTGTTTCAAAGGCAGCTACACGAGTTGTGTGCTCTTTAATGACATTCATTTTCCATGACTTAATACCTACATTGCCCTTCCAAGAAGATGGTGATTCTACTCCTTCGATTAAAGCATCTTTTACATAGTTAGTAATAAGATACGGACCACTACCTACTGGCCTCACTGCTTGTTCATTAGGACCTTTAGTTGCATCTTCATAGATATGTCTTGGCTGAATAAATGCAAGAGACATCCTATTTGCCCATGTAGCATCAGGCTTTTTAGTTCTAAATCTTACAGTTTTTTCATCAATAACTTCATAGCTCTCAAAAGTGTTAACTCTTGAAATTAATCGAGACTTATTGTCTGGGTTTGCAGCATATTGAATTGTAAAACCAACATCATCAGCTGTAACTTTTTTACCATCTGACCATTCTGAATCTCTAAGATTAAAAACCCATGAACTGTCCTTTGGATCTACTTCCCAAGAAGTAGCCAAGTATGGCTTTAAATAAGGTCCATCTGGTCCTTGATAAGTCGTGCAAACATTCTCATAACATGCAGCCCATTCAACAGAACGACGTGAAGCTAAGTTAGGGTTCATCGTTTCACCTAAAGAACCCTTCCCAAAGGTTAAATGAGTTGCTTTAGCAGCCTGCGGAGCAGAAGTAGTAGCTGCAGGCGTCGAAGATGAAGAATCATCATCACCACAACCTATTACTGATGCCACGGCAAGACCTAAGGTACCAACTGCACCAGCCCTTAGGAAGCTACGCCGATTAATATATTTATTACTTATATCTTTAATTTCATCCATAAATAATCTCCCTTCAAGTTAATAGAATAAAATACAAATTATTTCTTGAAAAAAGAACAACCTCAGGATATGTAACATTTTCTTGAGAAAAATCTTGTAAGTTAATTATAAAACTGTATAGTTACTTTTACAATATAAAATATACTTTTAGTGTTCTAAGGTGATTCATGTCAATTGATGTATCAAGTCAAAATCATATCTCAATAGTCATAATAAATAATCCACCTGTAAATGCATTGGCAAGAGCAGACGTTATGTCTATTATGGATCATTTTATGGCACTTGGTGCAAGCGATGGGATCAGAGCTGCAATCTTAACAGGTGCTGGAACAAAAGCATTTTGTGCTGGGCTTGATTATAAGCGTGGAGGTGACAGAGGTGGTGATTATGGAGTATATAAAGATCCTAGAGACCGCGGTGCTGACGGAGGAGGAGCAGATGCAATATGGGATTGTAGAGTTCCAGTTATTGGTGCGATAAATGGACCGGCATTAGGTGGTGGTCTTGTAATGGCAGCATGTTGTGACTACCTTATAGGTTCTACAAATGCTCAATTTGGTTTACCACAAATTTGGATGGGTAGTCTCGGTGGTGGTGGCCATGCATATAGAATTTTCCCTCAAGGATTAGCTAGAAGAATGCAATATACTGGGGAATATGTTAGTGCTAAAAGAGCGTTTGAAGTAGGCGCATTACAAGAACTTGTAGACCCTGAAAAATTAATGGATAGAGCACTAGAAGAAGCGAACAAGCTATCTACTAAAGTACCGGAAGGGATGAAAGCAGCTAAAGAAGCATTAAATCTTATGGAGTTAGCAATGCCTGATATTAGGATGGCACATAAAATTGAACAACCAATTATGGCAAGAATGCGTGGCAGCAAAGATCAAAAAGAAGCTAGAGAAGCATGGCTAGAACATCGTGAACCAAAATTTAGTGATGAGTAATTTAACCTCGCGGCAATCCTAGTCCTCTTGTAGCAATAATGTTGCGTTGTATCTCAGAAGTTCCACCAGCAATAGTCGAAGATATGTCATGCACATGTTTTTGTGTAAATTTTGAATGCATTGGAGCCCACTTGCTATTTGGGTCCCAGATATTTGCATATAATCCAAATGCCTTTATGCCAGTATTATTTAATCGCTGAGTTAATTCAGAATTAAATAATTTTGTTGTAGATGCTTCTTGATTTGGAATTAAACCTGCATTTTGCATAGAAATAATACGTAGAGAGAAGTTATAACCGACTTCGCATTCAATATAACGATCAGCGATTGCATTCTTAATAGATTGAAAATGGGTATATTGAATAAATTTATTACTGCGAATTCTAAGAAAATCAATTAATGATTTAATAAATTTCTTTTTTTCAATCATACCGGTTATATTGGACCTTTCATGATCTAAAAGAGTCATTGCTACATACCATCCACGATTTTCTTCTCCAATACGTTGTTTTATAGGTATTCTTACATCTTGATAAAAGGTTTCATTTGTAGCATGCTCCCAGCCACCGCTAATAATTGGACGAATATCGATGCCATCTTGATTAATATCCATATAAACAAAAGAAATTCCTCGATGCTTAGGAGCATCTTTATCAGTTCGAACTAACACAAATATCCAGTCTGCTTTATGTGCTGATGATGTCCATATTTTTTGACCGTTAAGAACATAATCATCTCCATCTTTTGATGCCCTTGTTTGTAAAGATGCAAGGTCAGAGCCAGCTCCTGGTTCTGAATAACCTTGCGCCCAAGTAACTTCACCAGATAAAATTGGTGGTAATAATTCTTTTTTTTGTGCTTCAGTTCCATGAAGAACAATTGTTGGGCCTAACATATTAACTCCAGGCCCAGCTACAGGAGGAACACCATGCCAAGCAAATTCAGAACGTAAAATAAATTGTTCCATTGGTGAGAGACCCCCACCACCATATTCTTTTGGCCAATGCGGTGCAACCCATTGATTTTTTGCTAAGGCATTAACCCACATAGATGCAGCTTGACGAGCTTCCTCTGACCCTACTTTAAAATCATATTGCCAACCACCAGTATGACCTTCAGCAATGCGTTCAGGAGAAGGATGTTTATAATAATTAGGCACCGAAGAATTTAAAAATTTAACTACCTTATCTCGAAATTTTTTTTGAGATTTATTATCTAGCCAGTCCAATATATTTTCCTTTTTACTTACAATAACATATTTACATATAAAACTCTGTTTACCTTATGTTGATTCATTTGTGATATATAGATAACAATACGCATCAGTATATAATAATATTCATACATGCCTGCGGGGGGTTTGTTTCTCCAACTGGTTAATTTATTACAAAACTTGTAATCTACTGCCAGTTATAAGTTTTACTAAGTAAAATTTTAGCCCGAAACAAACGGCAGACCTATAAGGGCAACCCTGTAATCTTATGGTTACATGGAAATAAAAAAAAGGAGTATTAGGAAACTAGTGCTCCTTTTTTGTTTCTATTTTGATATAAATAATAAATTATATTTAATATAACTAGAACTTACATAGGATAGCTTTAATATTAATTCAGATAAAAAAATTACTGAGGAGTAGTTATGTTAAAAATAAATTTTTCTACATCAATTCTTATTGCAGCATTTGCGTCTTTTCTCTTTTCAATTGGATTATGGTTTTTAGGCGATGATCTTAAGCTAGAAGGTATTTTTGTAGGCATATGGGTCCCATCAATAATTTCATTTGGAATATTAATGGAGGTTCGTAAGTGAGTCTTACTGGAATTGAATTTATAGTAGGTAGCTTCGGAACAATCATTTTTGCAATTGTTTGTATAGGAACATACACTAAAATAGAGCTGGATAGACAAGAAAAAGAGTTAGAAGAAAAATAATATTTAAAGCATATTTAACGTAATTGAACATGCTCAGAAGATATTTTCCATAGTTTTTCTCTAGCTTCATTGTTTGGCTTGCTTGTTTTTAATTCTTTTTGTTTATGCGCAAAAAATTGACCAGTGACTTTAAAATCATTGTCTGCAAGTGCTAAATTTATAATTCTTTGTCCACCATATTCAACTGATTCTAATTTTGATATATCTTCAATAAGACCGATTGAGGCAATATTTTCTGTCATATTAGTGCGAATAGTGCCTGGGTGGACTGCATTAATGTACACATGGTTTGCTATTTCTTTTTCAGCTAGTGAAAAGGTAAAGGTATTTAATAAAACTTTACTCCTCCAATACGCTTTGATTAAACTATATCTTTCAGTCGTTTGCATATCTTTCCAATTGATATCAGATTCGTCAGCAACATCACTATCATCAGTATTGCCTAAAGTAGAGACATTGATCACTCTTGAATACCCATTATCTAAACTAGCTTTTCTAAGAAGTGGAATCAAATTATTAGTTAATAAAAATGGAGCTAAATAGTTAATTGTAAAGGTAAGTTCGAATCCATCGATACCAACCTGCCTATCAGTAAAAGTTGCTCCAGCATTATTTACTAACACATCCAGGTTATTAAAATTACTAACAATTTCCTTACTCATACTGCGTACATTATCAAGTGATGAAAAATCAGCTACTATACTTAATACATTATCATTTCCTGTTGTTGAAATAATATCTTCAACTGTTGAATCAAGTAAAGATTGAGAACGACCATGAACAATCGTGCGAAATCCTTGCTCTGCAATTTTTCGTGCTGCATATAATCCTATACCATTTGTTGCTCCAGTTATTAA
>JAQWMB010000026.1 GCA_029246995.1 Dehalococcoidia bacterium
CATAGGTTGCTAGAATCAAGGTCTACTGCTGGTAAAATGTTACTAAGAGTAAATTAATATAATAGTACTGGAATATAATGTCATTAAAAATAATTCAAGAAGAAAAATTAAATAATCCCATTTTAATCTTATCTTTTTATGGTTGGAGTGATGCTGGATATGCTGCCTCTAGTGCCATAAGATACTTAATTAAAGATAGCAATGCCCATAAAATAGCAAAAATTGATTCTAACAATTTTATGAATTTTTCTCAAACTCGACCAAAAGTTTTAATGAAAAATAACAAAAGACAAATTCAGTGGCCAGATAGTTCATTTTATGCAATTAAAAGACCCAATCATAAAAACGATCTACTAGTCTTTCTAGGTCATGAACCAAATTTTATGTGGAATGATTTTTTTAATGTTGCTTATGAGTTTTGTCAAAAACAAGAAATTATTGCCGCAATTTCCTTAGGTGCCTTACTTGCAGAAGTCTCTCACAAGGACGATACAAAAATTTTTGGAAATTCAAATAATCCTATACTAACTGATGATATTATTTTCCCTTTAGCAACTACAAATGTGTATGAAGGACCGACAGGCATGATGGGCTTGTTTACTGGAAATTTAGTAACAGAAGCATTACCTCATGGTTCAATTTGGGCAAATATACCATATTATTTAAATTCAATTACTAACCCAAAAGCAACTGAAGCAATATTGAAACAATTAGATATGATTTTAACTTTAGAATTAAACTTAGATGAAATAAATAAACTTTCATCAAAATTTAATAATTACTTAGAAGGAATATTAAAGAGTCATCCAGATATCACAAAAATTAATGACAAATTGGAACTATTAAAAAATTTACCAAACTCAGATGATATTATTTCTGATCTTGAAGATTATTATAATGAATTATTTGATGGAGAATGATGTCGATTTATAATATGAATTTTACTAAATAGCTAGACTTAGTAATTATTAAGTGTTAGCATCTTTGAAGTTTAGCTAACTTAATGTAGAATGAATAATTAACTATGAAAGAATCACAATTTTTAATTTATTAAAATAAAGTACCCTAGGGTATTTTTTTTTATTCATCTAATGATATAAAAAAAATTAAGGAAGATATTGCAAGCCAAACATAATAAAACATGGAAACATAAACATCTTATAGATGTAGACGATCTCTCTATTCAAGATTGTTCACTAGTTTTTCAATTAGCAAATAAATATGAGAAAGCATTAAAAAACAAAAAAAGCATCTCCCCTATTCTTAAAAATAGCAATATTTTTAATTTGTTTTTTGAACCATCCACAAGAACTAGGGCTTCGTTTGAGCTAGCAGGTAAATTACTTGGAGCAAATGTCATTAATATAACTTCTGAGATTTCTTCAGTTCAAAAAGGTGAGAGCTTAGAAGATACAATAAAAACTGTCAGTGCAATGCACAGTGATATTATTATCCTTAGGCATCAAGATTCAGGGGCTGCTACTTTTGCCAGTATGAATACAAATACAAGTATCATCAATGCTGGAGATGGTTCTCATGCGCATCCAACTCAGGCACTTACAGATGCTTACACAATACGTAAAAGATTCAAATCACTTAAAAATATAAATGTAACCATGGTTGGTGACATAGAGCATTCAAGAGTTGCTCGTTCTGATATTTGGATGCTCACAAAACTAGGAGCAAATCTCACTATATGTGGCCCTGCATCTTTAATACCGAAAAGCTTTCATAAAGCACAAAATAGCAAACTCCCTCATGTGCAGGTACAAACAAATCTTAAAAAAGCATTAACAGATGCTGATGTTATTATTGCTTTAAGAATGCAAACTGAAAGACAAAAAAAGAAATCTATCCCGTCATTATCAGAATATGCAAAGCGCTATCAAATTACTAAAACAAACCTACAGGTAGCTAAAAAAAATTGCTTATTGATGCATCCTGGACCTAAAAATGAAGGCGTTGAAATATCTCGAGAAGTTGCAAATAGTTCTTTGTCTAAAATTGAAGAACAAGTTGCAAATGGAGTAGCAATAAGAATGTCATTACTGCAGTTAATATATACTAATTCAGGTAAGTAAGATTTATATGAATATATTAATTAAGAATGGTCAAATAATAAACCCAGAAGAAAATCAAAAAAAATATTCTGATATTTTCATTCGTAATGGAATAATTGAAAAGATAGGTATTAATTTAGTCTGTAATAAAAATACAAAGATTATTAATGCAAAAGGGCTCACCATAACTCCGGGCTTTATTGACTTGCATAGCCATCTTAGACAACCAGGCTTTGAATACAAAGAAACCGTTGCTTCTGGTACCTTAGCGGCAGCAAAAGGAGGATTTACAACTATTTGCGCAATGCCAAATACGAATCCAACAATAGATAATAAAAATTCACTAGAAAAATTAAAAGACATCATCCTTTCTTCAGCAAAAGTTAATGTTTTGCCAATTGGAGCAATAACAGTAAGTAGGCAAGGAAAAAAACTTGCACCAATAAGCACATTATCAAATAATGGAGTCGTTGCAATTTCTGATGATGGCGATGATCTATCTGATGTTAAACTTTTAAAATCTGCAATGAATATTGCTAAAAAATCGAAACTTCCAATTTCTCAGCATTGTGAAGATCCAATATTAATCAAAGATGGGCATATGCATGAAGGTTGGGTTTCAAATAGATTAGGATTACAAGGAAGACCACGTGAAGCTGAAATTAATATGATTGAAAGAGATATTGCAATTGCAAAAGAATTAGGCGCGCATCTTCATATTGCTCATATTTCTACTAAAGAAGGAGTTATGTTAATCAAAAAAGCAAAGAAAGATAATATTAAAATAACCGCAGAAGTAACTCCCCATCATCTAACGCTAACACATGAAGCAGTAAGTAAGCCTGCAGATTTTCAAAATCGTAAGTCAATTAATTATAATACAAATGCTAAAGTGAACCCCCCTTTAAGAGAAGATGATGATGTACTAGCATGTATAAAAGGAATTAATGATAATACAATTGATGCAATTGCAACTGATCATGCTCCGCATGCTAAAAGAGAGAAGGAGATTGAATTTCCAAAAGCAGCACCTGGAATATCAGGTCTTGAAAGTGCATTTGCTGTAGGAATGACTTTAGTTAAAAGTCATTCAATAACTTTTGAAAAGTTAATTTCTAAAATGACAATCGATCCAGTCAATGCATGGAATTTAAACAAAATTCATGGACTAGAAGGTATAGGAACAATAATTGAAGGCAATAAAGCTGATCTAGCAATTATAGATGAAAATAAAAAATGGGTATTTAAGAAAGACCAGATTCTATCCAAAGGGAAAAATAATCCTTTTATTCAATCTGAATTTACTGGGAAAGTAGTTATTACTATTCATAATGGAAATATTGTATATTCTGAAATAAATAATTAGGAGAACTCTTGAAAAAGCTATTTAAGGCATTAATCGTATTAGAGGATGGCAAGATATTTAAAGGCCTATCGACTAAAAAAATAAATTGCATAGGTGAAATTGTTTTCACTACTTCTATGACTGGGTATCAAAAAGCGCTTACTGATCCTTCTTATCGTGATCAAATTCTTGTAATGACCTATCCAATTCAAGGAAACTATGGAACTAATAAAACTTTAGATGAGAGTAATAGCATTCAAGTGAAAGGGTTTATAATTAAAGAATTGACCGATCTACCTTCTCATTGGCAAAGTCAGCAAACTTTAAAGTCATTTTTAGATAAGCAAAAAATTCCATTTATCACAGATGTAGACACACGTGCCTTAACTAGGCATCTCAGGAAAAGAGGCACAATGATGGGTTCTATATCTTCTGAAAGTGATGTTAGCAAAATACTTAAAAAAATTAAATCACATCCAAAATATGGCAGCGAAGACATAGTTAGTCAGGTATCAACAACAAAAATATTTAAATACTCTGGTAATAAAAAAAATGAAAATAGGATCATTATTATTGATCTAGGTGTAAAAAATAATATCAAAAGAATCCTTAAAAAGCTTGGGTGCGAAGTCATTGTAATGCCTCATACATCAAACTATGAAGAAATAATAAAACTTTCACCTCAAGGTATTATTCTCTCTCCTGGTCCAGGGGATCCAATGAAAATTATAAACTTAAGTGATGTCATTAAAAAACTTTCGAAAAAATATCCTATTCTTGGAATATGTCTCGGTCATCAACTATTAGGATTAGCCTATGGTGCAAAATCATATAAGTTGCCATATGGTAACAGAGGTTCTAACCATCCAGTTATTGATCAAAAAACTAATAAAGTATTCATAACTTCCCAAAATCATGGCTATGCAATTAATCAAACTGGATTAGACAAAAATATGACAGTCGCACAAGTTAATTTAAATGATGGTCATATTGAAGCACTCAAGCATAAAAAACTCCCAGTCTCTTCTATTCAGTACCATCCCGAAGCATCGCCCGGGCCCAAAGATACAGAATTTATTTTTAATAATTTTCTGAATGAGATCAATGAATTCAAGGAAAAAAATAAATGAACCAAATTAATAAAGAGCAGAATTTTTTTGAACCTTATCTTACAACTCCATATATAAATGGCAATTATTCCTCATCAAAAAATGAATATTTACAAAGAATAGAACAACAAATGAGTTCATTAAATAATCATTCAACATCCAATAGATACTGGGAAAACTATGAGGCACGAACTTATAACTGGAAGCAATGGATTTGCTTTATGATTCCAATTGGCATAAAAAATGTAAGCTATGCTAATCAACTCCTAGATGCTGGTAGTCAATTAATTAATATAAATAATTATGATGCTTTTCCAACGCAATGTTTATACTTACCTATATCGTTTGTTGGCTTCCTTAAACCTGATGGCATCATGTGGTCTCAAGTTGAATCGTTTTATGTTAATGCCTCTCCGAGATTACACAGAATAGAGCCTTTTAATATTCAACTTTTAAAAATTGCTTACGATGAAGAAACTATATCTATAGTATTTGATGATAATTATGCTTTTAAAGAAATACGTCATCAGCTACAACTTGGAGTACCTCATATAAACGCAATCTATAAAAACAATGACAGTTATGTGAAAAATAGTATTGACAATTTTATGCCAAAAATTAATATTGGATATTTTTCTCAAGCATCGTATCAAGAAGTTAATAGTAAATTAGAAAGCGTAGAAATAAGTGAATCAAAATTAGACATAGATACTATTTACTTAGTAAGAATGTCAGCAGATCCTCAAATAAAATTACCTCAGCCAGACATTATTGCTGAAATTCCCTTGATGGGTTCAAAGCATAGGACAGGATACCATAACTAATGAAAAAATCAAAAAAAGTTTTAATTATAGGTTCAGGACCAATAATTATTGGTCAAGCTGCTGAATTCGATTATGCAGGGACTCAAGCTTGTAAAGCAATGGCTGAAGAAGGCATTACTTCCATACTCGTTAATTCTAATCCAGCTACGATCATGACAGATGAAGGCATTGCTGATATTACATACATTGAGCCATTAACTGTCGAGAGTCTCACAAGAATCATTAAAAAAGAAAGACCTGATGGCTTACTACCTACCCTCGGTGGTCAGACTGGATTAAATCTAGCAGTCGAATTGTCTGATTCAGGTGTTCTTAAAAAATATAAAATTAAATTACTAGGAACACCAATCGAATCGATAAAGTTAGCGGAAGATAGAGATGAATTTAAAAATTTATTAAATGAAATTAATGAACCAACACCTGAAAGCTTTATTATCAATTCATGGAGTGAATCAAGCAAGCCATTAAAAGAAATTGGCTTGCCGTTGGTAATTAGACCGGCATACACTTTAGGTGGCACTGGTGGTGGCATCGCACACACAATTGAAGAATATGAACATTATGTCAAGTCTGGAGTTACTTTATCTCCTATAAATCAAGTACTTGTTGAAAAAGCATTAATTGGATGGAAAGAGCTTGAATATGAAGTCATGCGAGATGGTAATGATACCTGTATAACAATATGTAATATGGAAAACATGGATCCAATGGGCGTCCATACAGGTGATTCAATTGTAATTGCTCCATCGCAAACTCTTACTGATAATGAATACCAAATGCTAAGAACAAGTGCATTAAAAATAATTCGAAAACTTGGCATAGAGGGTGGATGCAACGTACAATTTGCACTAGCACCAAATACCATAGTAGCAAAATGGAAACATTCCAATGATAATCAAGATACTCCCTACTACGTCATTGAAGTCAATCCTAGAGTTTCGCGTTCTTCAGCATTAGCATCCAAAGTCACAGGATATCCAATTGCAAGAGTCGCAGCTAAAATTGCTGCAGGTAAATTATTAAATGAAATCATTAATTCAGTTACTAAAAAAACATCTGCGGCATTTGAACCAGTTCTTGATTATTGTGTTATTAAAATACCACGATGGCCTTTTGATAAATTCCATTCAGGCGATAGGCGACTTGGTACTCAAATGAAGGCTACTGGAGAAGTAATGGCTATAGGTAGAAATTTTGCTACTGCATTTCAAAAAGCTATTAGATCTTTAGAATTAGGAAAAGATTACCTATGGGATGCTGATGCAAATATTAAAAAGAAAAATATATCCTTAGAAGCAACGGATTTAAGAGTGTGGTCAATCATTCAATCCTTAAGATTAGGCCTATCAACTTCAAGTATTATTAAAAAAACTTCGATTGATCCATGGTTTATTGAACAAATAAATCTAATAGTTCAATTCGAACAAAAGATTAAAAATTCTAAAAGTCTTTCTAAAGAATTATTAATTAATGCTAAGAAAATGGGCTTTTCTGATCAATCAATTGGGAAATTATTAAACATCTCTCCAAAAACCATTAGGCAAAAAAGGATAAAATTAAATATAAGGCCTGTCTACAAAATGGTTGATACATGTGCAGGAGAATTTGATGCTGAAACGCCTTATTTTTATTCAACATACGAAGAAGAGAATGAAGCATTGTCAATTAAATCAAAAAAAATGCTTGTCATAGGTTCTGGTCCAATTCGAATAGGCCAAGGTATAGAATTTGATTACTGTTCAGTACAGGCAGCTCAAACTTTAAATAAATTAGGGGTAGATTCAATTATGGTCAATTCAAATCCTGAAACCGTGTCTACTGATTTTGATACATCCAATCGCCTATATTTTGAACCTCTTGACGAAGAATCAATTTTTGATTTGTTAGACAATGAAGCAAGTAGCGCAGGAAAATCTCCAAGTACTATAACTCAATTTGGTGGACAAACAGCAGTAAATCTAGCTAAGCCACTTAGTGAAGCAGGTTATAAAATTGCAGGCTCATCTTCAGAAACAATAGACATGGCAGAAGATCGTGGAAGATTTGAACAGTTGATTAATGAACTTGGAATCCCTCAACCACCCGGCAGTACAGTAACTACATTAGAAAAAGCTCTTGTTGTTGCAGAAGAAATTGGCTATCCAGTTTTAGTAAGACCTTCATATGTACTAGGCGGACAAGGAATGGAAGTAGTTTCTAATGCAAATCAACTGATAGAATACGTACAACCAGCTCTAAAAGAAAATACAGGCGTAATCTTAATTGATAAATATCTTGAAGGATTAGAAGTAGAAGTTGATGCAGTATGTGATGGAAAAGATGTCTTTATTCCTGGTGTTATGGAGCATATCGAAAAAGCTGGTGTTCATTCAGGTGATTCAATGGCAGTATATCCTCCTCAAAATCTCAACGACGAAGCGATAAACACCATAATTAGTTACACGACCAAAATTGGTAAGAAATTTAATGTCAAAGGTTTAATGAATATACAGTATGTAGTTACTGAAAATGAAAATGGTGATGCAAGCGTATTTATTATTGAATTAAATCCACGTTCATCAAGAACTGTGCCATTTATTTCAAAAGTCACAGGCATCCCTCTTATCGAACTATCCGTGAACATTATGCGCGGAAAATCATTAAAACAACTTGGTTATTCAAGTGGTTTATTTCAACCACGTAAACTAGTTGCTATAAAAGCTCCTGTATTTTCAATGTCTAAATTAATAGGAGTAGATAATTATTTGGGACCAGAAATGAAATCTACCGGAGAAGTCATGGGTGTAGATAGGGATTTTAGTAAAGCACTTACAAAATCTTTAATTGCAGCAAATATATCAATTAAACCAAAAACTTCATTTCTATTATCTATTTCTAACCAAAAAAAATCAGATGCTATTCCTTTAATTAAGGACCTCCACGCACTCAATTGTGATTTATATGCAACAAATGGAACAGCTGCTTTAATTAATGGGCTTGGTATACCTGTAACAATAGTTCAAAAAATAGAAACTGTAAAAGATATAATTGATGCAGCAAATGAGGGCAAGCAAAGCGTAGTAGATGTAATTAATCATGGCATTGTTGGTGCAGTCATTAATACAATAGAAGGCAATCGCCCTAAACACTTACGTGATGGCTTTCAAATAAGGAAAAGTGCAACTGAAAAACAGATACCATGCTTTACGTCTTTAGATACAGCTATTGCTGCAATAAGATCGATTAAAAATCCAGGAAATTATTCTATTAAGCCGCTATTAGAATACAGAGATGATGTATGAAGAATGTAGCATTAAAAGTTATTGAAAATAATCAAATTTATAAAAATACTTTTCTTCTAAAAATTGAGCTTAATAACTCATTAACCAATGCTCAGCCTGGCCAATTCATTATGATTTATACAAGTCTGAATTTTGAACCATTATTGGGGCGCCCAATGTCTATTCATAGAGTAAACCATGATAAAAAATATTTTTCTATCCTCTATAACGTCGTTGGAAAAGGAACTAAATTGCTCTCAAATAAAATTAATGGAGATATCATTAATGTTTTAGGGCCATTAGGCAATGCAATTCCTTTTAAAAAAGAATCTATGAATTTCTTACTTATTGCAGGTGGTATTGGAATTGCTCCTTTAATTTGGTTTGCAGATAAATTAATTGCTTCAAACAAAAATGTTGTAATGTTAATTGGCGCACAGAATAAAGATAGTGTTTTCCCACTTAATGAAATTGACCAACAAGTAGAAATTGAAGTAATGACAGATGACGGCTCTTTGGGTTCAAAAGGTTTAGTAACTGAAAAAATTAAACATTATATGGAATGGGTAGATGAGATTTCTCTTTGTGGCCCTGAAGGGATGTTTCAATCTGCAAACAGAATCATTGGTACATCAAAGCAAATTCCAGCATATGCACTTTTTGAAAAAGAAATGGCATGCGGTATTGGCATATGCTATGGATGCGCAATAAAGGATAAAGATGGCAAACCAAACCTCATATGCACAAAAGGACCAAGCTTCGAACTTAAAAAAATATATGGATAAATTTAAGCCTTAACTTGATTATACAACTTGCTTAAATCAAGGTATTCATCAGCCACAGCTTTTAATTCAACTGATGTGCTTTTTGGAAAAGACGCTACTTCCACTTTTATGCCCTTAGATTGAACCATCTGGATAGCCTTAAGAAAATCAGCATCACCTGAAACTAAAACTACAACATCAAGTCTGTCTGACATTGTAATCATGTCCACCACAAGTTCAATATCTAAATTACCCTTCACGCTTCCATCAGAAAATCTCTTCATCGGCTTAGTAACAATTCTGTAATCATATGGGACAAAAGGTTTCACAAATCTTTGTTCTTGCAATGGTTCATCTGAATCATCAACTATTGGTGAATAAGCAGTTGCACGAACCAATTCTCTATCTTTATTTAATAAATTGAGCAATAAACCCATATCAATAACACCGTCTACATCGTCGTCAACACCATATAATAAATTTGGAACATCAAGAAAAATACCCACTTTTTGCTTAATGACAGACGCATCTAATGATTTTTTTAATATATTTACTTGATCAATTAACCCTTTTAAATCAAAAGGAACATCTTTTTTTGATGTAAATTTTTCATCTCTAATTTTTTCTTCTTTAACCATCTTTTCTTTAACTTTTGGCACAGCAGTAGTATTCTTCACAGAACGGACAGTTTTCTTCTTAGATTTATTATTTGTAATATCCTTTTTTTGACCCTCATTAGTGCTTTTTACGTTATCAGTATTTTTTGACTTACTAGTATTGCTATCTGCATTTGAAGAATCATTAACTTCTACTGAACGCTTCCTATCCAAAATAATATTATTTTGAACTTTACTATTACTATCTTGCTTATCTTCTACACTTGAATCCACGTTTATTAACCTTTCAAAATTTAAATTTTTATGTAAGTTCTCTTTTTATAATGGAACTTGTTTCTGTTTGCATTGTTGAACATCTTTCATGAATTGCGCGAGCTATTTCTAAGATTTCCTTAGATGCTGGATGCTCAGTATCGCTTGACACTAATGGAGTCCCTTCATCACTAGCAATTCTTAATTCTTTACTTAATGGAATTGAACCCAAAAAATCAAGACCAAGCTCGTCAGCAGCATCTTTGCCTCCGCCTTTACCAAAAATATCAGAAGTCATATTTTCAATAACACCAAAAATAGAAACTCCTAACTTATCAAACATAGCAACTGCCTTTCTAGCATCTTCGAGAGATACTTCTTGAGGTGTAGTGGCAATTACCACACCAGACAGTAGTACATCTTGAGCTAAAGTCATTGATACATCTGATGTGCCGGGAGGTAGATCAATTATCATATAATCTAATTCTTGCCAACTAACATCAAATATCATTTGTTTTAGGCTTGAAGCAATCATTGGCCCTCGCCAAACAACTGGAGTATCAGGAGGGAGAACTAGTCCTAATGAAACAGCTTTAATACCATGAGCTTCAACAGGTCGTAAGCCTTCACCTTCTCCGGAAAGAGAGCCAGAAGAAATGCCCAGCATCCTAGGTATATTTGGTCCAGTAATATCAGCATCTAAAATACCTACTTTATTATCTAAAAGGTGCAATGCAACTGCTAAATTGGTAGAAATAGTTGATTTACCTACCCCACCTTTGTTAGAAGCAACTGCAATAAGATGCGTAATGCCCGGTACTTTTCGTAAATTTTCTTGTCTATTATTCAATCCATTAACCTTTCTAAAATTAAAGAGAAAGATATAAAATATACTTTTCATGGTAACTTAAACCAAATTTATGCGTTCTATATATTGAAAGAAATATAATATATTTTTTTATTGTTTAGATAACTTAGAATCAAAGTAATTCTTTAGTTGGAGGAATTATGAAAAAAAAGAAATTAACTATTACCGCTTCAGCAAATCGTCGTTTGTGCAAACACCATTGGGTTATTTCACCTCCTCAAGGCAAAGATAGCCGAGGTTCATGTAAGTTATGTGGCAAAAAGAAAGTATTTTCTAATTCTTCTGAAAGTATTATGTGGGAAAAAACAAATACTCTAAGAAAAACTGATATTAGTTATGCTTCACCAATTACAATTGGTGCCCCAAAAGATAAAAAATTTGATAACTAACTTGTATTAATTCACTAATTTTATTTTACTAATCCCAGTTCATAATATAAATTCCTCTATACTTGATTTAATTCGAAAATTATCATTATGGTAAACTTATCAATAAATCTAAATAAATCTGGTAAACAAGACCTTATTCTTCCCAATCCTGTTCTAGTTGCATCTGGGACTTTTTCAAATGCTTTAGAATTGTCAAAATATAAAGATATTGATCATTTAGGTGGCATCATTTCAAAAGGAACAACTATTAATGCTAGGAGCGGAAATGATTCTCCTCGAATTATTGAAACACCGTCAGGGTTAATTAATTCAATAGGATTTCAAAATATTGGAATCAATTCATTTATTCGAGACATCATACCAATATGGGGCAAATGGAAAGTTCCAGCAATAGTAAACATAATGGGTAATACTATTCCTGAATATGGAATCCTTGCTAAAAAACTTGATAAATTCAATTCTATCGATGCGCTCGAAATTAATATTTCATGTCCAAATGTTGAAGCAGGTGGAATCGAATTCGGGCAAGATCCTAAACAGGCTGCAAATGTTATACAAGAAGTTAAAAAGCATACTGAAAAGCCATGCATAGTGAAAGTTTCACCTATTGTATCTAACATTCAAGAGCTCACAAAGGCCCTACAAGCAAATGGTGCTGATGCAATTACAGTCAGTAATACTTATCCTGCAATGGAAATTGATATAAATAAAAGAAAACCAACCCTTGGTGCTAAATTTGGAGGACTATCAGGACCTGCAGTAAAATCAATGACTATACGCAATGTCTATTCTGTTTATCAAGTTGCAACTATTCCAATCATTGCTTCTGGTGGCATCATGCATACAGAAGATGCAATTGAAGCCATGATGGCAGGAGCATCAGCAGTACAGATTGGAACAGCGACTTACCTTGATCCTGATGCACCATGGAATATCATTGATGGGATTGAAACATGGTGTAAAAACAATGTCATTAATGACATTAATGACATTGTTGGTTGTGCAGTAGAATAAAATTTGTTAGATTTATTTTCAATTACTGAGGAATATTAATGAAATTAAAGCCTGGCGATAAACTTGAAAATATAACATTACCAAATATCGATGGAATTAATTTTGATATTAATGAAATTAAAGGTAAAAAAACACTACTAACATTTTATAGATTTGCTAGTTGCCCTTTTTGCAATCTACGAATTAATGAATTAATTAGTAAAAATAATGAACTTGATGATAATTTTAAAATAATTGCAGTATTCGATTCATCATTAAAAAAATTAAACTACTTAAAAAAACATGAAGCTCCTTTCACAATACTTGCAGATGAAAAAAGAATTTATTTTAAGAAATACGATATTGAAAGATCAATTGCAAAATTTATTAAAGGATCCATTTTAAAAGCCCCAAAAATTTTTAAAGCAATGATGAAAGGTTTTATCCCCCTAGAATTCAAAGCTAGTTTATTGACTATTCCTGTAGATATTTTAATAAAAGAAGATGGAACTATTCATAAAGTTCATTACGGCATTGATACAGCTGATCATTTAACCTTCAAGCAAATAAAGGATTTTTCAAAACGATAAAATAATCCTTTTGAACTTAATGATAAAATCTTTTAACATATATAAGTTAATAGTTAGGTAACGGGGCTTAGCTCAGCTTGGTAGAGTGCTCGGTTTGGGACCGAGAGGCCACAGGTTCGAATCCTGTAGCCCCGACCATATAAAATCATGAAAAATATTCCTATTTAC
>JAQWMB010000012.1 GCA_029246995.1 Dehalococcoidia bacterium
ATTACCCATGCAAAAGATGGGGATATGGATGCGTTTGGTGATTTGTACGATATTTATTTGCCAAGAATCTATAGATATTGTTTTGCAAGAGTACGCAATACAGCTGAGGCAGAGGATCTCGCCGAGGAGATCTTTTTAAAAGCACTATCGAATATGCACAAATTTAATTGGAGTCGTGCAATTGGCGGAGCGAATCCATTTACAGCGTGGTTATTTCGGATTGCTCATAATCATGTAATATCTTTTACGAGAAGATTATCGAACAAAAACCCAACTTCAGAACTAGGTGATTGGATTCCTGATAAAGAACGAACGCCAGAACAAGAAATTGAGTTACAGTTGTCCATTGATGAAGTATTTCAAGCTGTGCAATCTTTGCCAAGTGCGCAAAGAGATGTCATTATGATGCGTTTCAGTGCTGGTTTATCTATTGCTGAAACAGCTCAAGCTCTTGATAAAAAAGAATCAAATGTCAAGGTTCTTCAACATAAAGCTGTTAATAGTTTGAAAAAAAGCATGGTGACCAATACTGATATAGATGATACGGAGATGTCTGTTTCATGATAATACCTTGTGACTATAATAAATTTATTCAATTGAACGTTAACTTTTTGTTTAGTAAATCGTTTACTTTCTTGAAGGCAAATAATAACAAGATTATTTTTGTCGAAGTTTTTGGTGTAGGGGGAACCGTTGTCAAAAGAATTTAATCATTCTCATAAAATTTCTGAATTATCAGATGTTGAAGCATTAGATAATGCAATTGATGCATTAAATGATGCAGATAATCATGTTTCTTTTTCAAACAAAAACTTTGTTAATGCACTACACAAATCAATTAATCATACTTCTTTGAAACCTAGTCCGAGCTATACTGCTCGTTCCAAGGCCTATTTAATGCATAAGTATGGTGAAGAACAATCTAAGCGTAATGCATTAATTTCTTTTGTGAATGTTAAAGAGCATTTTATTGATCTTTCAAAAATACTTGTTCGCTCTACTGTTCTCGCACCTGTTGCAGCTGCCGTTGTCTTTGCATTTATAGGCGGGTATTTGTTTGGTAACACAACTTTAATGAATGAAGATGTACAAACTACCCAGGTTATTAATGTAAAAAGTAATTTAAATACCATTGTCTCCTCTCCAGAGATCCAAAATACAGATTCAAATCTTCCTGGTATTGTAATGACTACAGATATTGTGGAGCCTTCAACAAGTCCCGTTGATAATCAAGTAAATAATATTCAATCTAGTGCATCGGACAATGCAAAAACTCCACAAAGTAATATTGCTACAAATGTCGTGAATAGTGAAATACAAGCACAATTAGATGCCCTGCAATCTTCTCTATCTACTATTGCGGAGCTTGCTGATAATAATGAAGTATTGGATTCATCACTACTTCATTCTATGGCAGGTAACCTTCATGCAATTACTTCTTACATTCAAAATACGGAAAAAATTGCGCCAACGTTTGTTATGCAATTTTTGGAAACTTCAACTGGAGTTCGTTCGTCGCTGGCCACAGCAGGTAATGATGCTAATGATATAGCTTATATTGCAACAGAGATTGCAACCCAGGAAGGTATTATTGGTGTCGCCAAATATTTTGACTCACATCCTAATGCTTTAGCAATATATGCAGCAAATAACTGGTAACAATACTTAAGCCTCTATCTTAGCTTTTAGGAGATTATACATGAGTGATGTCAATACTGATGATGATCTATCGACACAACTAACTAATAACTCAAATTGCGATAACGATTGTCAAGACTTACAACCCAGGTGGAGTGGTTCTGATGGCGTTGATAATATAGATAAAGCAATTGGTTTCGTTTGTCATCGTTGTCATAAAGAATATAGCCCATTAGCTGCAAAAAAGTATCTACAAGGAAATCGAGTTGAACCAGATCCAGAACCAGATCCAGCTCCAGAACCAGAACTAGACACAATTGAAAAATAATACGAAAAATGTTGCTTATTTCCCTTATAAATAGATTGCGTCTCTTTAATAGTATTTTTTCCTTTTTCTCTTTGCCTTTGCTCCACTTTCTAGTAGAGTTAATAACTGTATTCTTAAGAGTACGTTATCAAGAAAAAAACAATTATTTATTGTTTTTTTCATTAACCTTTTAGGTGTAGATACGTTCTCTTTCTTGTAACCGAAGGTATATTATGCCTTTTGTTGTTCGTGTTTATGTAAAAATAAATGTAAATAACAGGTTACAACGAAGTGGATAAGGAGAAAAAATTGTTTCGATATTCCGGTAACGGTGCGACGTGTCAAACTGATGGCGTCTCGCTCGAGCGGCGATATCAGGCTCGTCAACCAGGTATACTGGGACGTTTTTTCAAATTAGAAACTTCAATATAGTTTAGTTAGGAATTACAATTTTTTTGTAATTCTCATTCATTTAAGGAATAAAATGAATACTTTTAAAAAATTAGCTATGCGTACTGCTGCTGTTACAGCTGCATTTGCACTAGCTTTTACATTTATGGTTTCAACCTCTAATGAAGTAGAAAGTGCTACAACCACAATGACGGCCGGTGCTGGAATAAATAATGCTTTGACAGCAACATCTGTTCCTGCTGCTGGTATTCTTGCTGCTGTCGGTGCAAACGGAATGACAGCTGTAACAGCTGGTCAAGTCGTTGAACTTACTCTTACAGCTGGTACAAATATCATTGAGGCAAATGTAGCTAATTCTGATCTAGATGCAATACAGGCTGCAAATGGTGGTACAATTGGTAACAAAACTGCATGTAGTGCTGTTACTTCTAGTAACACTAACCGTACAATAAGTTGTGCGGTAGCCGCAGCATCTCTTTCTACTGTTACAAATCCCGGTACTGGAGCGATCACCATCGCTTTGACTGCTACTGCTGGAGGTAATGAAATTATTTTGCCATTACAGGCAACAACTACTGCAACTTTGGGCGCGACTATTGCGGCCAGTGCATCTGATACTGTTACTGGATTGGCTAACTTAACACTTATATCACCAGCGATTGCGTTGAGTGTTGCAAGTATTAAGGCTGATGGCGTTTCATCTACTAATGTTACTTTTGGCTCATCCGCTGATGTAACAACTGGTGGAGACACTGTGACAATTGTCACTGACACCGGTTTGTTTTTCAAGGGTGATGATGTCAGTGGTGATGAAGATCTACTTGTAGACTCAGCACAATGGTCACCGAACCCTTCTGTTACAGGTGGAGTTACTCACAGTTTTACACTACGTGCTGAAACTGATGCTTCTGCTGCCGATGATGTTATTTCATTGCGATCAACAGAAACAGGTGCAGGTACTATTAAAGTGTATGTCACACCTAAGGGTGGTGGTAGTGCTGTGTTGGTTAAGCAACTAGCTGTTACGTTTACAGCTGCTACAGCATCTGCTGCGTTAACTACAGTTACTTTAGGTACACCTTCACCAACTGCTATTGCAGGTGCTGGCGGCGTGCTTTCACGATTAACAGTTAACTTAAAAGACCAAAATGCTGCTTTAATTGCAGCTGGTAAGACAGTTACTGTTACTACTTCTGAAGGTGTTATAGACAGTAATGGTACTACATGTGATACTGCTACTCCTAGTACAAAGACATCTGGTTCAGATGCATCTTGTACATTTACTTGGAGTGGTGCACAAGCAAACCTAACTTTATGGGGTATTGGTAACACTGGTACTGCGACTATATCTGTGAAGGCGACACCATTTGGTACGACTACACCTATTACGTCGACAAAGTCTGTTACTCTTACAGGTGGCTCAGCTTCATCGTTGACACTAGGTCTATTCAATAGCACTAGTGCAACATCAGCTCCTGCAGCTTACGTTATTAAAAACGTAACTGACACAGCTGGTGCTGATTTCACTAGTGATGAAATTGTAGCTGTTGCTCAAGCACTAGATGCTAATGGCAACTACATTATTCCATCAGGAAATGTTACTTTTGCATTGACTAATGCAGCTGGTACAGCTGTTAATAGCATTTGGGCTAACGCAGTTGAAAATACTACAATCCAAGCTGGTTCAGCTTGTTCTGTTTCAATTAGTCCTACCACTGGAAAGTGTGTAGATACAATTGAAGCTAACGCTAAGTTGAACAAGTCTGGTGCGATTGGTCTTTTAGACGTTGATAAAGCAACTACTGCTCCATTGGCTGCTGGTACATATACTGTAACTGCAACACATGGTACAGGTGCTTCAAAGAAGACAGCAACAGCAACATTTACTGTTGGTGCAGCTGTTTCAACTATTACTATAGCTGATATTGCAGCAACTACTGTTGGTGGTTCTACCACTATTACAGCTACTGCGAAGGATGCTGCTGGTAACTTAGTTGCTGATGGTACTCAAGTTGCGATTTCTTCAGCTGCTTCAAACATGCTAGTGAAGACTTCAACTGGTACTGTTGGTTCAACTGTTACTGTTGGTACATCTAATGGTGTAGTAACTGTAACTGGTCTAGCACTTGCAGCTGGCAATGCACAAGTTTTTGCAACTTCAGGTACTAAATCTGGTAGTGCTCTTTCAAGCGTAACTGGTGGCGAAGCCTCTGGTTCACTTGATAAGAATATTCCAGCAGGTGGAAGTGGTTCAGTTTACTGGTCAGGTGGTAGTGGTATGGTTGCCGCTGCATCTGCTGGTGGTTGTGAAGCTTTGACTGTTGCTGGTGATAACGCCGCATTCAGTGGTAAGGTCGTTTATGTTGTAGGTGCAGCATTCTCTTCTGTTAACGCAGACTTCGATGCTCTTTACTCTGTTGACAATCTTACTAAGGGTGCTTATGAGTTGACCTGTAAGGCAGCTTCATAAGAAATAATTAAGTGAATTTTGTGTGGTGCTCATTTGAGCACTACACAACATTCTTTCTTAGTGCACCCTGTATAATATATGGGGCGCGAAGGGAATAAAAATGAACTTCAAGAAATTGATGACTCGCATTGGTGTTGGTACAGCTATGGCTGCACTTGCACTTAGCGCAGGTCTCGTTTTCAGTTCAACTGCCAACGCGCAAGCTCCTATGACTGTATTTGGTGAAGCAGCCGCTTCTGATACTGTCGGAATTTTAGTTGACGGCAAAGCATGCAAGGATGCATCCATTAAAGCAGATTCCGGTTCTTCAACTGGTTCTATCTTTCTTGGATATGTAGATCTTGGTGAATGCGGTGCTGCAGCTGGATCATCGATAGGTTTTTCATTAAACGGCTCATCAACCGATGCAACTCTAACATGGAGAGCTGGTGGTGCACCATCTGCTGCTAAGGGTATAACTCTTACATCAACAGGTGTTGCTGCTCCAACAGTACCATCAACTGGTAATGCCGGACTTCTTGTTTCACAAGAATCTGGTAGCTCCTGGTTGGTATTTGCCCTCGGTCTTTTGGCTGTAGGTATGATTGGTTCATCTAGAATGGTTTCTAATCGTTCTAAATAAGTTGAACATGATTGAATAAAATTGTGGGCTACTTACTTTTATTAGTAAGTAGCTCACTTTTTTTTACCCTTGCTTTACCACAATCTTCTTCATGCGTAGTATGTTATTATTAATCAATTAATTATTTATTATGTGGAGTTGCTCTAATGATTTTAATTCAAAGAAGTCATTATGCAAGAGTCTTTTTTTATGGTTTAATGACGTCATTATTTTTATTTGCATGTAGCGATGGTGATAATAGTGCGGATGTTGTTATTACTCCTATTATTGAAAAACCTGTTGTTGTTACAATAGATGATCAAGCTAAAAAATCTAATTTACCTAGTACAAATATTGCTGAGACTGTTCCTGATATTGACCCTCCTGATGAATCAACAAGTAATTCTACCACTGATACAGATACAGAAAAAGATGTAAATGATAAGGAAGAAAAAGAAGACATTGTGCATTCTATAGTTGATCTTCATAAGAGATTTGGTGAGCCACCTTCAGCAAATTATGGCAGGCTTTCTATCCCTGCACTTGATATAGATGCTCCAATTGGCTTAAGTACGATTACTGATGGAGTGATGACTAACCCTATAGGGCCAAGTGATGTGGTCTATTATGATTTTCAAGGTGATTGGTTAAATTTTGGTGGTGACATTGGTGTCAGAACAAATGCAATTTTTTCTGGTCATGTTGATTATGTTGCAAATGTTGCTTGGGCTGATATACCTTATGAAGGCGTAGGTGTCTTTTTTAATATAAGCTTATTATCACCTGGAGACGTTATCAACATACGAATCGGTGAACGTACTTATGTATATGGCGTGGTATGGAGAAGAATGATTCCAGCTGATTCTGATGAGTGGGAACCAATTTTACGTAAGGAAACTGGCTTAGACATGATTACTTTGATTACCTGTACTGGGGAATTTGATCCAAAAACATTAGAATATGCAGAACGTACTGTCGTACGTGCTCATCGTATGTAGAAGGAGTATTTTATGAAATATTATGTTTTGCTCACAACTATATTATTTGGCTTGGCTCTTACTGGATGTTACAGAGATAATTATGTTGTCTTAACGAACAATAGCAATGAGGATGAATTTGTACGAATAACTTGGAACTATAGAGGAGATTCTTTTACGACTAGTGCATCTGAGGAATTCTTTAAAGATATGGAAAAAAAATTTGATATAATCATTGATCAATCATGCTTTGATAAACTTCAAGTAGGCGAAAAAATACCAGATTGCTTACTTCCCGCCATAAAATGGGGCGCAC
Organism: Dehalococcoidia bacterium; assembly: GCA_029246995.1. Lineage (GTDB taxonomy): Bacteria > Chloroflexota > Dehalococcoidia > UBA2979 > UBA2979. The sequence goes on from JAQWMB010000012.1 coordinate 6,721, forward strand.
GTATACGTTGATTGGTTTATTGAATATGGCGGAGAGGGTGGGATTCGAACCCACGAGGAGGTGTAATCCCCCTACACGCTTTCCAGGCGAGCCTATTCAACCACTCTAGCACCTCTCCAGGTTTACTATTAGTATATTGTAACAGTTGATAACTTGTATGCTAGCTGTATGGCGGAGAGGGTGGGATTCGAACCCACGAGGCTTTTCAACCCACTGCTTTTCGAGAGCAGCACCTTCAACCACTCAGACACCTCTCCTAGATATAATTAATATGTGATAGATAAAAAAGCACAGTTCATGTTTATAATAATTTAATTATCATTTTCTGCTTTATCATCAATTTCGATATCATTTTCAAATTCTTGCGTGAGTTCTTCCTCGGTTAGTTTGAAGGTTTTTTTCCCTTCTTCAATTGCGTCAGTAATAACTTGATCGACACGGTTTGCTTCTATTTGTATTTTTGTGAGAATTTTTTTAATATTTTCTGGTAGCTCATAATCAATTTCTGCAGATAACAAATACTTTTTTGCGACCCTTGATAGTCCTAAAATCGTTGCAATCAATATGATGATTCTTGTAATAAAATTCATTTTTTTCTACCAATGCTACCAATAAACCCTATAGCTTTATTAATTCCTTTTATAATGGATAGAAATTGAATGACGGGGCTGATAGTTTTTTTTGACATAAAATGACTAGTTCCTTTAACATTTTGGGCAGTTTCTTGTAACTCGTGTAACACAGGATTAACAGTTTCATCCATAGTTACTTTGAATGCCTGTTTTGTTTTACGGATTAATATCCAAATAGACAGTATGGTAATAGTCATGATTGTAAGTGCGATGATTAATAAGCTTCCAACAATGATAAAAATTAATTCACGAATTGCTTCTAGCATTTTACTCTCCTATAACTAGTCATAACTCGGATGAGTGCTTTGTTTCTGTAAGATGCAATTTGTGATTATGCCTCCTCCAATTACCTCACCTTGGTGTTGCGGGTTACCTCTATATACTACACACGATTGCCCATTTGATGGTTTTGTAATCGGGTTATTTAATATGATTTTTGTTTTATTATCTTCATATACGACGCTGCATTGTTCGTGTTTCCCATTATATCGGACCCTACAAACTAGTTGTTCATTTGAATGTGGCTTTTCATTGATCCAACTAATATCTTCAAGAGAGATGGAGTCAATCAAAAGATCTTCTTTATCGCCAACTGTAATTTGATTTTTTGTTAAATCAAAACTATTGATATATTGTGGTTGCTGTTGATTATGTAGATTGTAGTCTATGCCGCGTCTTTGGCCAATTGTATATGATGGAATACCAGCATGGGTGCCAATTGCTTGACCTTCTTTATTAATAACGCTTCCAGGTTTAAGCTCTATGCCTTTTTTTTGTAAAAAGTCTGCATAGTTATTTTCAGTGACAAAGCATATATCAACAGAATCTGGTTTATCGGCAACACTAAAACCTAATTTAGTCGCGATATTTCTGGTTTCATGTTTATGCATTTCTCCTAATGGAAATAATATATGTTGTAGTTGTTCTTGTGATAATGAATATAAAACATATGATTGATCTTTTGTAGTATCATTCGCCGCATATAATTTAAAATGATCTCGAGTATTTTTAATGGTAGCATAATGACCCGTTGCCAGATATTGAATACCCATTGCCTTGGCTTGGTTCAATAAGGTATCAAATTTAATATGTTTATTACAATTAAGGCATGGGTTAGGTGTACGGCCATTAACATATTCGTTAGCAAAAAAATTAATTACTTTTTCTTCAAATTCTTTTTCCATGTTAATAACGTAATGAGGTATATCAAGTTTTGCTGTCACTTTTTTTGCATCCGACACTTCTTCGATGCCACAACAATTACGTTTAGAAGATAGGCCATCAGTGATTTCTGGGGTATACAGTCTTAATGTAACGCCGATTACATCATATCCTTGTTGATGTAATAATGCTGCAGAGACAGCTGAATCAACGCCACCAGACATCGCTACTAACACTTTTTCTTTTTTCATAATTACGCAAACCTAATCTTTGTGTCATAATCAAATTATATAAAGATAAAAAATTAATTATATTACTAACTAGGCTAATGCAAATATGGGAATGAATCAAGAAAAAATTAGTAAGACAGATCAAGAATTTGTTAGAGCTAATATTCTTACTGATGTCCTTGTTGATAAACAAATAGCTGATGTTGTGCTTTTAGACTTAAGAAATTTTCAAACATTTGCTGATTTTTTTATCATTGGAACCGTAGATAATGTACGCCAAGCGAAAACAGTTATTGATTTAATATATAAACAAAAAAAAGAGTTTTCTAATATTCAAATTAAACAAGATGGTGGCCCAGAAAGTAATTGGATTTTATTAGATGTCGCTGGAGTTGTAATTCATTTATTTACCCAGGAAGCACGCAGTTTTTATGATCTAGAGACTCTGTGGAGTGATGCAAAAACAATACTGAGAATCCATTAATATCTTTATTCAACTATCCATTTTTCATTTGCCATTGTCCATTCGTTGATCTGCTCACTAGAAAAAAAGATATTAATTTCCCTTTGTGAGCTTTCTGTACTATCTGATCCATGGACAAGGTTTCTACCAAGATCAATACCATAATCACCTCGTATAGTTCCTGGGCTAGCCTCTTTAGGATCGGTTGCACCAATAGTTTGCCTAGCAACTTTGACAGCATTATTGCCGGCTAAAACCATTGCAATAATTGGCGAGCTTGTAATGTATTCAACTAAACCCGCAAAGAATGGTTTTCCTACGTGTTCTGCATAATGTTCTTCTGCTAATTTTTGATCTACAAGAAGCTGCTTTGCAGCAACCATTTGTAATCCGCGATTTTCAAAACGCGCAATAATTTTTCCAGTAAGTGAACGTTGCACTGCATCAGGTTTAATCAAAATTAGGGTTTGTTCCATATTTAACTCCAGTTTTATTTTAAGAGAAAATTTATATATATATTAGTTCAATTTATTTTTTTTTGTGAATTAATGGCGGGAGTGGGTAGAGAACATTAAGATTGTCTGGTGAATCAAATAGATTTCTTTTAAGACCTAGCTGACCAATAATAGTAGCATTCTTTTTATATTTATCATCATCAATGTATTTAGTATTAATTATTTTGTTGTCAATTTTTTCTTTTATTAAACTTGGTATATCTCCGCAAAGTATTGTTTTTGATGAAAATCTATTAAATATTTTTTCATCATAATTATTAAATTGGCTAGATTTCGTATTATGCAAAATATCTGATTGATTATATTCTTGCCAAATAAAAAACTCATCTCTAATCTTATGAAAACTTATGATGTGACTATCTTCATATTTTTTTTCATTTAGGATAGCATATGCATTAGCAGCTAGCTTTGAAATACCTTGTACAGCAGTATCTGTCGCCCAAACAATGCCTTTTATTGATGAAATTGCTACCCGTAATGCTGTGTATCCTCCTGGTCCATTACATACTACAAACTGATCTATATTTTGAATAGATAGTTTTTGTGAATCGAGAAATTGATTTAGCTCATTTAAGAATTCTGCAGAAAGCGATTGACGATTCCATTCAAAATAGCTAGTTAAATTATTATCTTTAAATATAGCAAAGGAACAGATTGGGTCTGTGCAATCAATTGCTAAAGTGGACACTGGCATCTTTACTCCTATTTTTGTATGTTATTAATTTCTTTTATTAGTTTTTCATATTTAGCATATTTATCAGTAATTTTTATTATGCGCTCATCCTCATTTTGTGCATAATAAAATTCAATTTCTAGTCTCTCTACTGGTAAGATTTCTTCAGCAATTTCTGGCCATTCAATCACTAATACTCCATCATGTGCTTCTTCTGTTAAATCAAGTTCTATTGAACCTTTGTAATCTGACAATCTGAATAGATCTGCATGATATAAAGGAATTCTTGCTTGCTCATGCTTTGCTAACAAAATAAATGTGGGGGAATTTACGACTGACTTAACTTCTAAGGCATCACCAATGCCTTGAGTTAATGTTGTTTTACCTGTGCCCATTTCCCCTTTTAAAATAATGATATCGCCAGCTTTAATTGCTTTTCCTATTATTTTTCCTATCTTTTTTGTTTCGTTAGTATTTTTAGAATTAATTTTGATTGAGTTCATTAATGTTTCATCATTCATTTAAAAATGCTCCCATCCATGATTTTTTGTTATTAACGTTATTTTATCTTTTTCTATGAGTGAAATATTACTTCTTTGCTTTTTTTTATTTATCTCTTTTATTGAGCCAATGACATGCAAAGGGATATATTTTCTTTTTAAGCGATCAATGGTTCTATTATTTGCTGTGAATAATAATTCATAATCTTCTCCTCCATGTAGAGCCATTTTTTGCGCTTGAGTTAATCCAAAAGTTTTTATTGCTTCAGTATATAGAGGGATTTCTTGCAATTGAATCTCTGCATTGACTTTTGATGCGTGACATATATGTAATAAATCTTGTAGTAAGCCATCTGATACATCTATTGCACATTTTACACCTTCTTGAGCAATGATTTCTCCTATATCCGTTCTTGCTTTTGGTTGGTTAAATATCTTTATCATCTTGTTATTAGTTTTATTTATTTTTTCTTTTTTTAGTAATTTTCTTCCAGCTGCTGCACCACCAATTGGGCCAGATAACAAAATTTTATCACCAATACTTGCATTGTTTCTTTGCATTATTTTTATATTGCGATTATTTTTTTGAATTTCTCCCAGTGCACTAACGGTAATTGCATTGACGTTAGAACTTGTAAGGTTACCTCCAATTAAATTAATTTTTAATTCTTTACATGCGTCGCGAATACCATTAATAAGTTGTACGAAATCTTTATAGTACAATTTTTTTTTCAAATTGCATGCAATAGTTAAATATGTTGCATGTGCACCCATTGCGGCAATATCAGATACTGCAGCATTAATTATTTTCCATCCTGCATGGTAATAACTTTGCTTTGATGGATTCCAATGTACATTTTCGACAAAACTGTCAATTGATGTTACAACTAAGCTATTTGCTTGAGGTTTAAAGATTGCAGCATCGTCACCTTTGTTGACAATAATATCTGTTTGAATAAAGTCAGGGATTTTTTTTATTATTTTGTCTATAAGTTGAAATTCTGAATAATCACTTATGGTCTTTTGATTCATATTTCTTTTACTTTTTTGTAGATTCCATTTTCTGAGAATCTTTTAATTTATAAGTTGCCATAGATGCAATATAGTCATTTTTTAATAAATCTTGTAATTTTACACCTTGAGTAGATCTACCTTGTAGGCTAATTGTTGTAGCATCAATTCTATTAACTGTTCCATTATGTGAAATAAATATAACTTGGTTGTCACTATCTATAATATGAGCACCAACTAATGGTCCACTTTTATCAGTTACCCTAAACGCTCTTACTCCGCTCCCACCTCTACCTTGTATAGGAAACTCTTTAATGAGCGTGCGTTTGCCAATACCATTTTGTGCAATAACTAATAAATCTGCACCATCTTTTTCTAATGCAGCACCAATGACAATATTATTGTTTTTTAGTTTCATGCCGCGAACCCCCCCAGAAGACCTAGAAGCTTTTCTTAATTTTTTTACTTCAAACTTAATTGCTTGTCCATCTGATGAAATCATACATATGACATCTTTTTCATTTGCTACTTTTGCTGAAATTAATTTGTCTTTTTTTTCTAAATCCATAGCAAAGATACCCGACTTTCTAACTGACTGGAAGAATTGCAATGATGTTCTTTTTACTTCACCAAGTTTAGTTATTAAAACCAATGATTTATTATCAAATTCCTTAACTGGTAAAATTGTTGTAACTTGATCTTCATTTGGTAGTTCAATAATATTTTTTATTGCTCGACCAGTTGCTTGTCTAGATGATTCTGGTACTTCAAAAGCAGTAATAGTGAATACTCTTCCTTGTTCAGTAAATAAGCATAATGTATCTCTTGTATTGCAAACTATAATGTCATTCACGCTGTCTTCTTCAAGAGTATTCATGCCTGCAACACCTCGTCCACCTCTAGCTTGAGTTCTATAGGTTGAAACTGGAACTCGTTTAATGTAACCAGTGTCTGAGATTGTAATGACAATATCTTCTGGAGGTATTAAATCAAAATCAGATATATCTTCAAGTGGTTTTACGACAACAGTTGTTTTTCTTTCATCTCCAAATTTTTCAATTACTTCCTCAGTTTCAGACACAATGATGTCGCTGACTTTTTTTGCATCTTTAAGTATTCCTTTTAATTTTTTAATTAGTTGGTTAAGTTCTTTAAATTCGTTATTAATTTTTTCAGTTTCTAATTGTGCAAGTCTTCTAAGTTGCATGTCTAAGACTGCTTGTGCTTGCTTATCAGATAATTTATACGGACTTTTCATTAAATTATTTTTTGCTTCATCTGAAGATTTTGATTTACGAATTAATTTTATGATTGCATCTAATTTTTCCATTGCTATTAATAAGCCTTCTAAAATATGTGCGCGATCTGTTGCACGGTTTAAATCAAAAGTCACTCTTCTTTTAATTATTTCTCTTCTGTGTTCAATAAATAGTTCAAGGATTTCTTTAAGAGTTAATGTTTTTGGTTGACCATGCACCAAAGCTAGTGTGTTCATGGAAAATGTACTTTGTAGCGGAGTATATTTAAATAATTGCGCCTTTACAGCATCTGGTAATGCATTTCTAGATAACTCTATAACGACACGAAGCCCATCTCTGTCTGATTCGTCACGAATATCAGAGATACCAGAGATTTTTTTACTTCTTACTAATTCTGCAATTCGTTGAATCAGATGAGCTTTATTTACTTGATAGGGTAATTCTGAAATAATCAGATGCTCTCTGCCATTTTTCATTTCTTCTGTAGCTATTAATGCTTGCATGAGTACTCGACCTTTGCCAGTTGTGTAGCCGCGTTGTATTTCTGCTTGATTGAAAATTACACCTCTTGTTGGGAAATCAGGTCCTTGCACTATTGCTAGTAATTCGTCAAAGCTACAATTAGGTTTTTTCACTAAATGAATAATTGCATTACAAATTTCATTTAAATTATGTGGTGGGATTGAAGTTGCCATTCCTACAGCAATGCCTGAAGTACCATTTATAAGTAAATTAGGAATTTTTGCTGGTAAAACACTTGGTTCTTGAATTGACTCGTCAAAATTTTTAGTATAATCAACTGTGTCTTTATCCAAATCATTTAATATCTCTGATGCAATAGAAGCTAATTTTGCTTCTGTATACCTCATTGCTGCTGCCGGATCTCCATCTACTGAACCAAAGTTTCCTTGTCCAGTTACTAAAGGATAGCGTAAAGTAAAATCTTGAGTCATTCTTACTAATGCTTCATAAATTGCAGAATCTCCATGCGGATGCAGTTTACCCATCACATCACCGACTATCCTTGCAGACTTTTTAAATGATGAATTGGAAGTAACCCCTAATTCAAGCATGCCAAATAGAATTCTTCTTTGGACAGGTTTTAATCCATCTCGAACATCAGGTAATGCCCGTGAAACGATAACAGACATTGCGTAATCAAGGTATGATTCGCGCATTTCTTCATCGATTTTTCTATCTTGAATACTATTAGAATTATCTATCGTCATTAATTATTTCCATTGCAAGCTATTTAGTATCTTCTTCTGCATCTGATTCATCATTTTTATCTGTTGTTGTATCAGTTATCTCAGGTTTTTCTTCAAGGACAAGTTCACTGCTTGCTTCTTTTACAACTGCATCATCATCATCATCATCAGCTTCTTCTATTTCATTTGTTACGCGCTCTTCTTCATCTGCTTCATCTTCATCATCATCTTCTTCTTCATCATTACTATTCGTATTAGTATCTATAGTTTGAAAACCTTCATTTGCTAGATTTTCTTCTTCAACTTTTTCATCATCATCAGACATATCTATTGTTGCCCAATCATCTTCAAGCCCAAGTTCTGCATTTTCATCTTCAGAATACAACATGACATCTGCAAGTATTTTTGAACGTTCTGACTCAACGATCGAATGAATAAAGGGTGTTTCTAATACAACAGATGGATCTCGATGTATTTCTAGAATTTGAATTATGCCAGTATCTTCAAAATTATCTTTGAAAATTACTTCAAATTTTGATCCTGCATCAATACATGTTTTTAAACGAATAGAACTTCTTGGTTCTATAGTACCAAGTGAAACTTTTCTTGTATTTGTAATTTCAATGCCATTTGTCGAAACAATGATAGCAAGTTCTGTGCCGGGTACAAGATTTTTAATTGCACGACTATTTGGCTTATCAATAATAAATTCAGCACTTCTTGAAGCTGTTTGAATTAAAATTTCGTTGCGAACTAATTTTTCAAGATTGCTTGTGTTTTGTTTTTTACCTTGTAATGTTTTTGCATCTTTCATCTGTTCAAGCTCTTTTAAGTTTCTTCTAGCTATTGTGTTCAACGGATCAATTTGTAGTGCCTTTGTATATGAGTTTTTTGAATCTTTTAATTTACCTAATTCTAATTGTGCTTTGCCTATTCTGTTTAAAGCTGGGACATCTGCTTTATTAATGGATAAAATTTGTTTATTTGCAGTTATAGCTTTTTTCCATTCACCTTTTAAAGCCAGTTGAGTAGCGTCTAAAACTAAATTTTTAAAAATTGTGGTTTTTGATTCTTCCATTTTATTCTTTTCTTTCATAATGATTAAAGTTACAGTGTTATGTATATTACAATTTATTATATTTAATGGCCATATAGAGCTACTTTAGTTATGGTATTGTTGTAACCATATAATTATTATAACAATTAATTTAATGAAATCTTTTGATAAAAATCAGTTATTTTTAAAAATACGTCGGTCTGTAGCTGTCGTTACTTTTATTGTAATTGCCTTGAACTCTTCTGTTATTTATGCTGAAAAAATTTCACTTGGTGAAGAAAATTCTTGGTTTAGAATCCATAATGTAGGCAGTAAGTTAGCTGAAGTCGAAATTGCATATTTTGATCAAAAAGGTAATCAAATTCTCATTGATGGGTGTAATAAAAATTTACCATGTAAAAATATTCAACCTGAAAAATCATGGACTTTCTTTCAACAATCTCAAGCTGCTATGAAAGTAGGCTTTCGTGGTTCTGCCTTTATTACTTCGAGCCAGCCTTTTGTTACATTAATGGGTAGAGATGCTTTTAAAAATAATCAATTTCAAATTTCTGGGGATACTTTAAGATTACTGCCAAATACAAAACGTCAAATATTACCAATAGTACAAAATAATAATGAGTTTATTTCAAGAATATCAGTTCAAAACTTGGATAAAAAACATGTGGGCTGTGCTCAGATACAATTTGTTTCTAAAGAAGATATTTTCAATTTAGAAGAATATTATAATTTTGATAAAAGCTTTTGCACTAATGGAGGGATTTCTATACCTCCAAAAGCATCAATAACTATTGATGAGGAAATATTATCATTAATAGGTCCTTTTGATGGGTTTGCCATTGTTGATGCCTTAGATAATTCGGAAGGCTTTTTAGCCTACGATCAGTCATATTTCGTAAGTGTTGAAACGAGAGAGAAAAATGGCCCTGGCCTCACTCAATATCGTGGGATAGATGCTGATGAAGTATCTTCTGATGTCGTCTTACCTATTGTCGATAAAAATCATATTGCTAATAATATGAATTGGGATGTTGTTTATAGAGTTGTAAATAATAATATTTTTGATGAAAATAAAGTGAATTTTTTATATCAAGGGTTTGATGATCGTGCAAATTACTATGAGTTTGAACACACTGTATCTTTTTCAAAGATGTTGCATTGTGATTTAAGATTAGAGTTATCAAGTCAGTGTATACCTGATCAACTATTAGATATTAACAATTTCAGTGGGACAGTGAGGATGAAAGCTGATCAAGATATTGCAGTAGTTGCTCAATTATATTCATCAGGTAGATTATTAGGTGATTATAGAGGATTAACTGCTGAGGAAGCATCAAGACAATTATTTATGCCAGTCTTGAATAAGAATTACGGTCCTTTTGGTGATGCAGTAGGTTGGAATTCTTGGTATAGAATTTTTACTTTTGATGGGCAAGATGCAAAAATCAAACAATATTACTTTTCAAATAAAGATGATAATATTACATCACCTACTATGACGCTTAATCGGGAAAAAACATTTTTTCAAAATGACAATATTTTATTAGATAATAAATGGGTAGGCAGTGGTTATATTATTTCAGATAAACCTATTGTAGGTGTTGTATTTTTATTTAATGAAAATTTCCAAGGAGATAATTTGTTGATGTATAATGCAGTTAGTTTGGAGTAATAATGAAAACATCCCGTTCTTTATTTTCAGTTAATGAAGTTTTAAAACTTTACTCATCTGGCCCTGTTACCGGTATTTTTACAGATGGTTCATGTGTAGGGAATCCTGGTCCAGGTGGATGGGGTACTGTTTTTGTTCAAGATGATAAAATTATAGATCAAAAATTTGGACATGCTGATGATACTACAAATAATCAAATGGAACTTACTGCATTATTAGCAGCTTTAGAGTTAACTGAAGAGGACAGTAAAATTTCAATTTATACTGATAGCCAATTACTCGTTAATATATTTAATAAATGGGCATCGAATTGGGAAGCAATGGGCTGGAAACGAAAGTCTGGGCCAATAAAAAATCTTGAATTAATAAAAAAAATATATATATTATTGCAAGTAAGAAATGGCATTACAATATTATGGATTCCTGCTCATTCTGGTTATAAATGGAATGAGTATGCTGATTCTCTTTCAACTGCATATTTGCGTGATGTATTATAATTAAAGTAGATTTAAGGTAAATGATTATGCTCAATGAATTAGCTATATATGAACTTCAGGATCTCATTAGAAAAAGAGAGATTAATGCGTTAGATATCACAAAAGCATGCGTTAATAGAATTAATTCAAGAGATGATGTGGTGCATGCATGGATTGATTTTGATGAAAATGATATTTTTCAAAAAGCAAAAAAAATTGATGCAGATAAATCATCTTTGGGTTTACTGCATGGCATTCCGGTAGGAATGAAGGATATTATTGATGTGTCAGGCATGCATTCCAGGCGAGGTTCTAAAATTTATAATGATAGAATTGCTACTACTGATGCCCATGTTGTATCGCTTGTTAAAGCAGCTGGCTCATTTATTTTTGGTAAAACAGTAACAACAGAATTTGCTTCAGGTAATCCAAATATTACTAGAAATCCTCACAATCTTGATTATACTCCAGGTGGCTCTTCAAGTGGATCAGCAGCAGCAGTCGCAGACTTTATGGTACCTTATTCATTTGGAACACAAACAGCTGGTTCGATGATTAGGCCTGCTGCATTTTGTGGGGTACCTGCAATTAAGCCTTCCTTTGGTACACTTTCACGAGCTGGATTGAGTTATGTTGCTGATTCACTAGATACATTAGGTTGGTTCGCACGTGATGTAAAAGATCTTGGCATTATCTTTCATGCTTTAACTGGTAAAGATATAAAATGGGAACTTGAACATGATATGCATCAATTAAAAATTGGTATTTGTAAAACTCCTGATTGGAATGCAGCAGAACCTGTAATACAGAATTTAGTTAGTGACCTTGAAGAAAGCTTTGCAGCAAGTAATATTGTATTCAATGAGGTTATGCTTCCAAAAGAATTTGAATTACTTGGTGAAATACAAAATAGGTTAATGTGCAAAGAAATGACTTTTTGGCTTGAAGAAGAATGGAAAAATCATAGTGAGTTATTATCAGATTATATAATTGAAAGATTAGAGTTTGGAAGCCAAATATCAAGTGATCAATTATTACTTGATAACGTCGTGATAGAACATTGTAGAGCTTATATTAATAGTTTATTCAGTGATTTTGATTATATTATTACTCCTAGTGCTCCCGGCCCAGCACCTCAAGGCATAACAACCACTGGTAATTCCATCTTTAATCGTATGTGGACCCTTTTACACTTGCCATGTATTGCGTTACCAATGCGAAATAATAATGATAACTTACCAATGGGTTTACAGATCATAGGGCAATTTCAAAATGATGTTGCATTACTTGAAAATGGATATCTACTACAAGAGTGGTTAAAGTCCCATTTCTAATTGTTGTCAATATGAGTAACTGGCTTTTCATTCATCCACAATCTTAGTGTATTTTTAAGCTTTGTTTGCTGAATAAAAAGGTCATTTTCAGGTGTTAAATTATCTATAGTTTGAGGACTTTTAAAATAAAAACTTAACCATTCTTGTACGCCTTTTTGACCATTTCGATTTGCTAAGTCCATAAACAGTGCTAGATCTAAAACAATTGGAGCAGCAAGGATGCTATCTCTACAGAGAAAATCTATCTTAATTTGCATTGGATATTGCATCCATCCAAAAATATCTATATTATCCCATCCTTCTTTGTTATCGCGTCTTGGAGGGTAATAGTTAATGCGGACTTTATGATAAAGATCTTTATAAAGATCAGGGTATTTATCTGGTTGGAGGATAGTTTCTAAAACACCTAATTTACTTACTTCCTTTGATTTAAAACTATCTGGATCATCCAAGACTTCACCATCACGATTACCAAGAATATTTGTGCTAAACCAACCATTTAATCCTAATAATCGAGATTTGAAACCTGGAGCAAGAATAGTTTTTAGTAGTGTCTGACCAGTTTTAAAATCTTTTCCAGCAATTGGAACATTATTCTTTTCAGCCAATTGGATGATTGCAGGAATGTCAACGCTAAGATTAGGTGCTCCATTAGCAAATGGTATACCTTTTGTGATTGCAGCGTAGGCATAAATTTGACTTGGCGAAATTGCTGGGTCATCATTTTTTAATCCTGCTTCAAAAGTCTCAATTGACTGATGAACCTCTTGGATTTCTTGATGAGCTTCTGTACTGCCGCACCAAACAATAACAAGACGAGAACAGTTATTTTCAGTTTTAAATTGTTCAATATCATGCATTATTTGCTCTGCAAGGTCTAATTTGTTGACACCTTTTTTAACATTTGGGCCATCAAGATTTTTTACCCACCTTTGATCAAAAACAGCAGACATAGGCTTAATAGCTTCCATTTCTTCTCTAATTGGCTGTAAATGATGAGGTTCTAGAACTCCTGCTCGCATTGCTGCTTCATATGCGTTATCATCAATTGGGTCCCAGCCTCCAAATACAATATCATCTAAATTAGCTAGAGGAACAAAATCTTTTATTAACGGTTGTCGATCTTCGCTTCTATCACCTATCCTGATATGACCCATTTGAGTTAATGAACCTATAGGTGGGGAAATACCTTTTTTTATAGATATGATACCTGCATAGGTTGTTGTAGCAACAGCACCCATGCCTGGTGTTAAGATGCCTAATTTACCATTAGCTTCTTCAATAGTATTTTCGTTTGACAAGATGATTCTCCAGTAATTTTAGCTAACTAACATGAAAATCAGTTTAATATATTTGTTTTGTTGCGTCACGTGATTTATTATTAAAGACAATGAATGTACTGTTTTATTCATAGTTTAAGTATTTGTAGATAGTGGGGAAATTATGCCAGAAGGAAAAAATGATGATGTAAAGTCAAGATGGGGAACTAATGAAAATGAAGTTCCTTGGGATAAAGAGAAGGGACTTGACAGTGATTCTGCAGAACAATATCGAGATGAGATTTTAGCTTTTATTTCAGATTCTAAACAAAGTTCAGCATATTTAATGACTAGAAGAAAAGACGGTAGAGAAATTATGAGGCCAGTGTCTGTTTTCGTAGACAATTGGATTTGTGAAACTATCACTCAGGATTTACAACCAAAGACTACACATGTTCGCAGAGATCCAATTGTTGGTTATTTGTGGGTTGGTCGTGAACATAGATCTGATTGGAAAGCAAATGATGATTTTCGGCCGAAAGTTGTTTGGATGCAAGGACAAGCAGATCTTGTTGAATCTGAATCAGAAGTGAATGATTTTTATAAAAAACGTGAGGAAAGAAAAGGCGTCGGTAGAGTGCATCCTGAAGGTGAAACAATGTACTTAATTAGAACAAAACCACAATACTTACGGGCAGAAGGATGGGAAGGCTCACGAGCAATTGTCTACAAAGAATTTTAATCTTTTAAGTCATTTATTGTAGGGTGTCACCAATATTTAATAAATCAGAAGCATTAATTTTTGATTCGCCATTTTTTCTAACTTTATTAATTTTTATGGAACCATTTTTTCCTGCAATGACGACAGCAGTGTTTTCTATTTCTATAATTGTTCCAGGCTTTTCAGTTTGTACAATTCTGTCTATTATTTTTGATTGATATAATTGAACCGAGTCATTCATAAAATTGCAGTAAGCTCCTGGTTGTGGGTCAGAACCACGTATTAAGTTGTGTATTTGTTTTATATCTGCACTCCAATTAATTTTTGCATGTTTTTTTTCAAAAGGTTCTTCATAAGTCGCAAGTGATTCATCTTGTATAATTGACGGTGCAGCATTGTTTTCTACAAGCGTTATTGCTTTCATCATTGTTGCAATTCCTAAAGGATAGAGTGTATTAAAATATAATGTTCCTACTGAATCGTTTAAGCCAATTGCCGTGGATTCCTGTAATATAATTGGTCCAGTATCAATGCCCTGATCCACCCAAAAAATACTTAAGCCTGTCTCATCTTCTCCATTTACTATGGACCAATTCATTGCTGATCTTCCTCGATGTTTAGGCAACAATGAAGGGTGATATTGGATAGCACCAATTGTTGCTGCATCAATGATTTCTTTTGGGATAATGTCATTTACAAAAGCAAAGACAATTAAATCTGGCTTCATAGTTTCTATGAATTCATTTTTAGCATTCTCTTTTTTTAATAGCTTTGTATAAATATTTGGTAATTGATTTTCTTTAGCTAAGGCACTGAGAGGGTCATTGTCATTATTATCTTTTGGTAAGGGTGTTGAAACACCAACAACATTTTTACCTTGTTGTAAAAGTTCTTTTAATACATCATGACCAAATTGGGCTTGCCCGATAACAACTATACGCATATGATTTCTTTCTGTATTATATAACATGGATTGCTTAAAAATAATAATCTATATTGGTTGGTAGTATAGATCAAGTATAAAAGTATCTGTGCTTTGTAGGTTTTTTTTATGAATAATTTTTTTTTAAAATCAAAAATCATTTTTATATTAGGATTTTTTTGTATTGCTTGTGGTAATGACCAAGCCGAAAGTCCAGTTGCCCCTTCTAATAATCCTATAGAACCTATGATAGAAAAAATAATTGACCAAAAGAATATAATAGTCACTGAAGAATCCCAAGTGGTTAGAGGAAGCACAAAAAAGGAACAAGTAGCAAAAGAAGTTGTTTCTAAAGAGGAAAAAATTATTAAGACCAAGGAATCCTTATTTATTGATCATACCGTTGTCTCTGGTGATAATTTATGGGATTTGGGATTGGAATATGACATTGATTGGAAATATATATATTGGAATAACATCGATTCTATGCCATCTCCATCATCAATAAAGCTGGGTGAGATTTTAAGTATCCCAAAGATGCCAGTCGTTCAACATCAAATTAAAATTGGGGAGACAATTACAGATATAGCTCAATATTATGAGGTAGATGTTCAGGCAATTATTGATTTTGAATTTAATAGTATCAAAGATAAGAACAATATTACTGTTTCGCAAATACTGTATATACCCAACGCAGAAATTAAGTACTATTCAGTCACTTTAAGCTTTTATTATTGTAAGACTGTTGATGATCCAAGTTATTCTAGTGGAGATGGTGGTAATTTTTGTGAAGTTATGCGTAATGGTCAAAAGGTATATCCTGGCGCAGCAGCATGCGCATATCGTTTCCTTGGTCAAAGATTTCGTATTATGAATGACCCATTGCAGAGAACATATGAATGTGCAGATACAGGTAATCTTGTTCTTGGCTGGCATAGAGATATTTGGTTTAATACTAATGAAGAAGGATGGAAATGGCTTAATAAAGTCGGTGATACAGGTGATATTATTATTTTAGATTAGCTTATATTATATTGCTAAAAATAAAATAAATTTTGCACCACCGAGCTCACTAATTTCTATATCAAGTTTGCCGTTATGTAATTTTGCTTGCTGATCAACAAGCGCTAAACCGAGACCAGAGCCTGCTGAAGTGGATGATCCAGTTTTAAATCTTTCTTTTATTAGTTCTCGTTCTTTGATTGCAATCCCTGGTCCATTATCCTCAATAATTAGGATGATATTTTTTTTAATTTCTTGCTTCAGTGTAACTTTAATTTGATGGTCATTAGACTTCGGTTGCCCATGTATGATCGCATTATTCATTAAATTACTTATCATGACTTTAATGCCTTCTGACCATCCTTTCATTTCATAATCACTAGGCTCAATTGATAATTCTATTTTGATAGTAGATGCATTTTTTTGTGCATTACTGACAATTTCATCTGTTATTTCTGAAATATCAATGCTTTCAAAGATTTCTTCAATTGCTAATTCGCCTTTAGCTAAAATTCGTAATCCATCTAAAACATTTATTAATCGTTTTTGTTGTTCTGATAATTCATCAATAATTTCATAACGTTCTTTTTCTGCTAGATTTGGATTACTTGATAAAATATCTAAGTTTGTAATCATGCTTGTGAGTGGAGTACGTAGTTCATGAGCTGCATTACCTGCAAAGTCTTGGGCAGACAGTAAGGCACGTTCTCTTATAGCAGTCTCTTGTTCAACAGTATCTAATAATTGGTTCATTTGATTTGCTAATTCATTAATTTCGTATGGACCAGATTCTGCATTGACACGGAAACTTAAATCTGATGTTTCACGAATTTTTGCAGTTTGATTTCTTAATAAATAGAGTGGACTAAGTGCTTTCCCCCCAAGCCACCAGCCAATTAATCCTGCAAGAAGAGAACATATAATTCCTACTGATATAAAACGATTAGTAATATTAGCAATCGTTTTTTCTAAATTTTCTGTTGATGAACCAACAATCATCACAATGTTTGTATCATTAATACGAAGAGTCTTTTGCCCAGTTTTTAGATTGATGTCGTAGACTTTTTCTTTTATTTTTTGTCTAAGAAAACGCCAATTATTTTCTTCTCCATTATAATTGCTATACCCAAATTGCATCGACTCATCATCGATGTCAGGAAATCCTTCACTTTGTAAAAAAACACCAGTAGATGAAATTACTCTTAGTGCAATCCCTACATCTATGGTTCGAATTGTGGGAATTGCATTTGGTGTTAGTTGATTTGTTTGTATTGGATTGATGCGTCTTGGTATAGAGAAGAATTTTCTTGTATTATCAACAGCTAAGGCCTTTTCAACAATGATAGTTTGTTCTTCTAATCGGTTATCTAAAGCATTATTTGCATCTTTTGATATCAATGCAATTAATGTGATGCCAGCAATAATAATCACGAGTCCAGTTGAAAAGATAGCTGCTAATGCAACTCGTAGTCGTAAATTCATGTTTTTAACACGAAGCCTACGCTGTGTACTGTATGAATGATTCTTGCTGTGTTATTTGTTTCTAACTTCTTTCTTAAATATCCAATAAACACATCTACTACATTGGTTTCAACTGCAAAATCATAACCCCATACTTTATGCAATAATTGCTTTCGATTAAAAACGATATTGGGATTTTGAGCAAGGATGTACAGTAATTCAAATTCTTTTCTAGTTAATTTTAATTCTTCTCCATTCTGTAAGCACAAATGTTTTTGAGGATCAATCGCTAAGCCTTGTATGGTAATTGTCTGATCATTGTCTTGTATTACTTGTGCTCTTCTAATAAGCGCACGCAGTCTTGCAATTAATTCTTGTAATGCAAAGGGTTTAACTAAATAGTCATCTGCTCCAGATTCTAGACCTATGACCCTATCTGTTGTTTCATCTCTAGCAGAAAGTATACAAATTGGAATTTGAATATTTTTTTTTCGCAATCGCTGTGTGACGGTTATGCCATCAATGTCAGGCATATTGATATCTAAAACAATTATATCTGGCGGATCAGACTCAATAATATCTAGTGCATTTCTCCCACCATTAGCAGTATATACATTAAATTTTTCAAGTTCTAAGCCACGCTTTAATGATTTTAAGATTGCATCATCATCATCTACAATTAATACTTTAGGGTCCATTCTTTTAGCCTTTATAGTTTTTAACTTACAATATTACCTTTTAGATTCAGTACAGCACGCTCAATAGAAAGTGCAATTGTTGTTCCATCTTGTCTTTCAATTTCTAAAGTAACAAGCGTGCCAGCCTTCCCGTTAATAATCTTAGTAATCTCTCGTGATGTAAGATTGTTAGTATTTTTACTATCTATTGATATGATTTTATCACCAATTTGTAATCCTGCATTATTTGCAGGACCATTAGGAATAATTTTTTGAATATATACAAAATCTCCCAGTTTTATAATCATTGCTCCAATCCCGGAGAAATTTTTATCCATTACTATTTGTTTTTTATTATAAAATTCTTTTTGCTTACCCATACTTGGCTTACCCATACTTGGCTTACCCATATCTGGCTTACCATGGGTACTTTGTTGCCGCATGTCAACGTTTTTCTTTATATGTCCAGTTTTTTTCATTTCTTCAATCTTCGGTCTTAATTGAGAACGAATTTGCGGTGTATTATCATTGCTATTTTTTAATTCAACATCATAATAAATGAATCCAATTGTTGCGCAGGCTAAAAATCCCAATATAATTTTTTTTATAGTATTTTGATTTTGCATTTTTAATTCCTTTTCAATCATTAACTTTTCTTGACCGTATAGTATATTTTTAAGAAAACTTTGATGATTGATTAAAAAAACTATAAATTAACTATGAATTTTTTCTAAGAAATTTATAGCCACTTATTTTTTTTTGCTTCGTCGATATATTTTTTTGGCTCAACTATGAATTTATTTCTTTGGGCCATATCAAAAATATAATACCAATTACCTTCAAAGCTATATTTAAAGCCTTCTTTCGAATCTTCAAACTCTCTACCTGTCATTATGCAAGTTCTTTTAGTCATGTTATTCCTTTCTACTGGTACGCCGGAGAGGATTCGAACCTCTGACCCTCAGTTCCGAAGACTGATGCTCTATCCGCTGAGCTACCGGCGCATAATTACCTACCTTTATTATTCTAGTATATGGCTTAGATCAAAAACATCAATTTTCAATTTGTTAAATTTTTTAATTCAAAATACTATTTTTTAAACTGCTCTGTATTCATAGGTATAAAAATTGTTTTTCGTTCTCCCGCCTCTTTATTGGCTACGGTAGTATGCCCTTTACTGTATTCCTCAGTATCTTCAACAATGAGTAATGAGCCTGGATTAAATACTCTTGCTTCTCCATCACTAACAGTAATGGTAGCACTGCCTGATATTGAAACAATAATTTGTTTCTCAGGGGCAAGGTGCCAAGTTCTTTTTTGATTGCTTGCTGCTTTTCTAAAAATTATTCCCTGTGTATCAAATAATCTTGATTCATGTGGCTTGGAATGAGTTTGTTCCATATCAATTAATAAATCTTCAAAATGTGTTTCACCCTGATTATCAGTATAAATTCTTGTGATTTCAAAATATTCTTTATGCATTTTACTCATCGTTAATTTTGACTATGTGTTTTTTAAGCTATAATAATTAAGTATATATATATTAATTTAATTTATTGGCACACAATAATGTTAGAAATTGAAAAAAGATTTATAGACTTACATCCAAAATCAAAATCACTATTTGATATAGGGCAAACTTTATTTCCATCTGGAGTGACTCATGATATTCGTGCATTACAACCTTTTCCGATCTATGTTGATAGAGCTGATAAAGGAAAAAAATGGGATGTTGATGGTAATGAGTTGATTGATTATATTGGTGGCCATGGTTCACTATTACTAGGACACAATCGGCAAGAAATTACTCAAGCTGTTCAAGATGCATTAAATTTTGGTACGCATTTTGGTTCATCGCATAATCATGAATTAGATTGGGCACAATCTGTAATAGATATGGTTCCATGTGCAGAGAATGTAAGATTTACTAGCTCTGGTACAGAAGCAACTATGATGGCATTACGTTTAGCCAGAGCATTTACTGATCGTGACGTTATTATCAAATTAGAAGATCATTTTCATGGTTGGCATGATATTGTAGTTGGTAAAAATTATAGTGATAGTATTCATGCACCTGGTGTGCCTATTGATTTTTATAAATCATTATCTATTTTACAGCCGAACGATATTGATTCTTTAGTAAATAGATTAAAGCATAAGGATGTCGCTGCTGTGATTTTAGAACCAACTGGTTCACATTGGGGTGCACATCCTTTAGATATTGAATATCTCAAAAAAGTAGATGAAGTGTCGAAAGCAACTGGTACCTTATTCATTATGGATGAAGTCATTACTGGCTTTAGAATGAGTCCAGGTGGTGCGCAAGAACTTTATGATTTAAAACCAGATCTTTCAACCCACGCAAAAATTTTAGCTGGCGGATTACCTGGTGGATGTGTGGCTGGTCGCAAAGATATCCTAGATAGAATTGAATTTCGTGATGATCAAGATTGGAATGTAGGAGAAAAAATTGCTCACCAAGGAACTTATAATGCAAATCCAATTTCTGCAACTGCAGGGAAAGTTGCATTAGAACTTATTAAGGATGGAGAAGAAATTCGAAAAGCAGACGAACTATCTGTATATTTAATTCGTTCCTTAAATGAAATGTTTAATAAGCATAGTATCAATGGTCGTGCTTGGACTGTATCTTCAATGTGGCACCTAAATCTTGGTTATAAAAATCTAAAGCAATTGAGCAATATTGAGGAGACTGATTGGATATATGATGAGTTGCCCAATGGTGTTAGAGATGACTTAGTGCTTCCATTGAAATGGTCATTATTAAATCATGGCGTTGATTTATTTGGCACTGGTGGCGTTATGTCATCAGCTCATACAATTGAAGACATTAATTTAACCATTAAAGCATTTGAAGTCGCAATGGAGGAAATAAAATCAGCAGGCTTAGAAATCTAATTTTGCTTTATGTTGCCATCGTTAATATTAAATTGAATAGATCGGTCAATTAATTTTTTTGGTACATTGGATAAATCTGGTGAAGTGAGAAATACTTGCTCAACATTTGCCGCATGTTCAACAATGTAGTTTCTATGCTCTTCATCAAATTCTGAGAGTATGTCATCAAGTAGTAAGATTGGTTGGTCATTAGTAACTTGGTTTGATAAATGTGCTTCAGCTAAACGCATGCATATAGTAATTAATTTCTGTTGGCCTCTTGAGCCATATGCATTTGCAGCAAGTTCGCTTAGGTCAATATTGATATCATCTCTATGAGGTCCAAAAACTGTACTGGATTGTCTTAGATCTACTGGCCGATTTTTTTGCAATATATCAATAAAATAATCTTTGTCAATTTGAATCATTTTAGTTGTATCGAATGTTTGAGGCAGCGCAGGCCTGTAGCTTATTTTAAGATCTTTATTTTTATTATCTAATATTTCATAATGAAATTTTGCTCGAGCAGATAATTGATTGATATTTTCACTTCTTAGATTAATAATTTCAGATGCAGCAATGGCTAACTCGCTGTCCCAATAATCTAATTCATCGTATCTTTTTTTTATATGTTTAATTTGCTTTAGTAAGCTATTTCTTTGTCTGATTATCCTATTATATTTTTGTAAATTCTTTAAATATTTTTTACTATATTGTGAAATTAGAATATCCAAATATTTTCTTCTTTCAGCAGGAGTTCCTAAGATAATTTGCATATCATTGGGTGATGCATAAATGGCTCTTAAAGTGCCAATTATTTCAGATGCTTTTTTTGTGATACCATTAAGCCTAAAGTTTTTTGTTATCTTTCCTGAAGGTTCATTGTCATTTGCAATTGTCTCTTTAATAGGTTTGCTGAACATCATATCAATTTCATGTATTTCATCTAAGGTATTAATATGAGCGGATATTTTTCCAATTGGCAAGGCGCTTTCTTGCATTATTTTCCATGAGATAAAATTTTTATCATTGCGATTTTGAATAGACTTCGTAGTTGCTAAATAATGCATTGATTCTAAAAGATTAGTTTTGCCGCTTGCATTATTACCTGTTATAAGATGTATACCATTTGTAAGATTCAATTCAATGTCTTCAAAAGTACGAATTTTTTTAAGTTGTATTTTTTTAATATGCATTTATAAAATTTCTATCTTGTTAGTAGTTCCTGCTTTTACTTTTATGATACTTGGTATTCGTTTTTCGAGATCCTTAACATGTGATATAATTGCAACCATTCTATCTTCTGCAACTTCTTCTAGGGCTTCAATCACAATATCTAAATTCTCTTCATCAAGACTACCAAAACCCTCATCAATAATGAGTGATTCCATACTCATGTGTTGTTCATAATCTTGCAAATTGGATATGTATTCAGAAATACCTAAAATCATTGCAAGGCTACAAATAAATTTTTCTCCTCCTGAAAGTGTAACAACTTTCCTCTCTTCTCCTTTGTCAGAGATCATTAATTGACCTGTTTCCCCTTGTGACATTGATTCTATTGATGGTGAAAGTATTTGTAGTTTTGCTGAACTTAGTAATAGAATATTTTCGATCACTTGATTTAGCACGTATTCTGGAAATGCAGATGGATTTAGAGATTCCTTAACTTCTTGAAATAACGTATAGTCTGATTCTAATTCAGCGCTTTCTTGCTTGATTTTTATAGCTGTTTCCGATGCGTCTAGTTTTGTTTCATTTTCCTTTTCGATCTCTTTGCGAGCTTCTAAAAGTTGATTAACTTCATCAATTTTGTCATTCAGTATACCTGAGGTTACAGCTGCTGGATTTTTGATAGTTTTTAGCATTTTATCTACTTCATCATTTTTATTTGTAAAATCACTATTAATTCTATTTAAAATAATTTCTATTTTTTCTTTATCTTTTTGTATTTGTTTTTCT
Organism: Dehalococcoidia bacterium; assembly: GCA_029246995.1. Taxonomy (GTDB): domain Bacteria; phylum Chloroflexota; class Dehalococcoidia; order UBA2979; family UBA2979. The sequence continues at coordinate 29,814 of JAQWMB010000012.1, forward strand.
TCGTCACTAAATTGTTTTTTTATTGCCTTTAGTTCGCCGCTTTTACTTTGAAATGTAAGCTGGTTTTCTTTCATAGTTTTTTCTAAGTCGGTGATTTTGTTCTGAATATTTTTATAAGTTTCTTCATTTTTATCTAAGTTGTTAATGATCTCTGCAATAGTAGATTTTTTTGGTTTTATTTTTTTGATTATCTCTTCGTATCGTCCTAATTCGATATCTTGTTTACTAATTTGCGATTGCAGATCATGATATTGATTGCTTAGTTTTATAAATTCTTGTAGTGCACTGTATCTGCTTGCTGCTTCATGAGCCATGATAGACATTTCATCTAGTTGCAAGCTCACATCTTCTTCTAATTGAACATTTAAAATGGAGATTTTGTTTGTTTCGCAGAAGTCTTTATACTGTTTCCCAATTGGAATTAATGATTCATATTGATTTTTACTTTCTTGTATTTTTTTCACTAATCCTTCGTTACTTGCTTTGTGAATATTATCTATATGTTGCTTTAATTGTTCTTCTATACTGTATAATTTTTTGTTCAGCTCTTCTAATCGTTTTTTTTGTTCTGCATAGACATCTCTAGATATTTCTTGTTCTTTGGTATGAGCTTTTAGCGTTGTGATTTTATTTCCACAAACTGGGCATAAATCTCCAACACTGAGCTTGGCTAATATTGATGCTATTTCATTATTAACGTTAGCTTTTTCTAATTCCTTGAGTTTTGATGACAGTGTATGAATTTCTTGTTTGATGGATAGATAATTTTGTAGTTGTTCCTCAATGTAAGTGTGTGTATTGACTTGAACTGCTATATAATTCACGATTTGAGATAAAGTTACAATCTTGTTTTCAATTTCTGTGTCTGCTTGTAAGATATATTTATTTAATTCACTAATTAATTTTATTTCATTAGTTACAATAAGTTGTTTTTCAATTACTGCCTTATTTTGCTCGAGGTCGTGTTTATTTTGCCAATGGTTGAGCGCCTCTTTACTATTTGGAACATATTGTATTTTTTCTAATTCTTTTTTGTGAAGTTGGTACTTTTTTGTATCTTGCGTTTCTTTTCCAGTGAGCGTTTTAATATCTGATTCCAAGGATCCAATATTTGTTTTTAACTGTTTGATATTTGTTTCTCGTTGCTGCTTCTGCATGAGTCCAGTATTGAGCTCTATCATCCCATTTTTTGTATCTTCTAATAATTGAATTTCTTCTTGTAGGATTTTTTTATCTTTTTCGTTTTGTTTTTTTATTTTTTGTAATTCTTTGATAGGTATATCTATTTGGGATGTTATTTCTAAATTTTCACCTTTTAATATTTGAGCGATGTATACGTTAAGCGCACCTTGCATTGTATTTAATTGATCTTCTAATTCTTTTTCTTTGCTATATGCTATATCTCGCATTTTTTCAAAAATATTTCCGCTAATCAGCCCTGAGAAAGTTGCACGTCTACTTTTTGCATCTTGAGCAATTAAACCATCAAATTTATTTTGTGGAATTAATATCGTTTTATTGAAAAGGTTGAGATTTAATCCAATAGTTGATTCAACTGCTTTAGTTACCTCATCTTCTAATCTTTCAGCCAAGATCTCCCATTCGTTATCAACATTGAGTTTTCTGAAATAGCTTTGATTAGGTTTTGCTGATCTAAAAATTTCGTAACTGTTTCCTCGATGTTCAAATTTTAATCGTATTGATGCATCTGGTAATGATTTTAAATCGTTTAATCCAGTATCTTTTCCTGATTTAGCTCGGCCGCCAAATAATGCATGCGTCATTGCATCAAAGATTGATGATTTACCACTACCATTTGTGCCAACAACTGCAAATAAGTTACCAAGTTGTGCAAAGTCAATGACCTCTTTTTCTTGAAAACTTGTAATGCCTTTAATTTCTATGCTAGTTGGTTTCATTAGACTTCACTTCTTCAAATAATTGCTTGAATATTGCTAATTTTTTCTTTTCTAATTTTGTATCTGATCTTGTATCATGCAACCAGTTTTTATACAGTTCTAATTCTGAAAGTTGTTTACGCACATCTTGTTCAATAACACGTTGTATGTTTTGATTACGAATTCTGATGTCAATGACGTTAGGAATTTGAGCTTCAAGCATAGTTCGGTAATTTTTTGGAGGCATTTCATCCGTAAGTGTAATTTTTAAATATTCAGATTTGTAATTGGATGCTTGTTCAAGGACATCATCATAAGTTCCAATGAGTTCTTTTAACATTTTGCCTTTGGTTAAGTTAACTGTTTTGACAGTGGTTTTTTCTCCTGCATGACAATCTGCAATATAAACAACTTTTTGTTGCTCAGCTTCTGCAAAGCTAAATTGTAAAATTGAACCAGCATAATGGACTGGTGTATCATGCATGATTTCTTGTGGTTTATGGATGTGTCCTAGCGCAGTGTAATTAATTTGTTTTGGTAGTTGTGAACTTTTTACTCCATATGTCACCTTATCAAGGCTTAATCTTCGCTCAGATATATCATTTTCTTGGTCGGCATCTCGAACTATTGCTTCGTTAATTAAAACATGGCTGGTAAGAATTCGAATTGCATTAGAGTCGAGTTTGTTGACTAGTTCAGTGAATAATTCTTCTAATAATGCACCATACATTTGTCCTGTTTCTTGGCGAGATTGTTCTATAGCCTTGCTCGGATTTATTTTTGCAAGTGTGTTTTCGTTTAACCACGGCACTACTGCTATTTGTAGTGTTTCATTATTCTTTTCAATTGTTATGATGTTGTTTTCTAACTCATCAAAATTTGTTTCATGTACAACATGTATGCCAAACTCATTTAATGGGATTGACATTGCTTCAATTTTTTTTGGAGAGTCGTGATTGCCTGGGAAAAGAACAATGTCAATATTGTGACGATTGATTTCTGTCATAGTTTTATAAAATAATTTTTCTGCTTCAGTGCTCGGTGAGTAACTATCAAAAATATCACCTGCGATAATTATGCAGTCTACCTTTTCGTTAATTGCAATTTCGGTAATTTCATTAAGAACTTCCTGAAACTCTGATATACGATCGATGCCCTTTAATTTTTTGCCGATATGCCAGTCACTAGTATGCAATATCTTCATTGATCATTTCCTTAATCATCTGATGCATATTCATCTAGCATTTTTTTCGTCCCTTTATTTTTAATGTCACTTTTTTTTGTCGCCCATGCCGGGAAAGGAAATTGTAAAAGAATAGGAATCGGAACCTGTGGCTGTGTAACAACCATCGTGCCAGGTTGCAATAATTTTGTTCTTGTTTTAGCTGCTTGCGTGAGATAGCTATATTCGCTTTTTTCGGATTCCGCTGCATCTAAACGACCAGTGACTCGAAATGCACTATTGGATACAATACGTGGTTCAATTTCAGATGCAGTTTGTTGTGCACCGATGAGAATGATATTCATTGAACGCCCTCGTTCTGCTATGTCAACAAGATATTCTTTAATTGAACTTGAGTTATCTTTAGGTGCATATTTATTTAATTCATCAAGAACAATAAAGACAGGACTATTTTCACCTCCAGCATCTGTTTTTTCTCTGTCGGCAATCAGTTCCTTTAAAATGACTCCAACAACAAATTTCTGTGCTCTCCCATGTAATTGATGGATATCTACAACAGTAATATTGGTTTGTTTATAATGAACGCCTGAACCTATTTCACTATCGTCACTAATCAGGTCATTAATGTATCTTGCAGAATTTCGTAATCGTCGCATAAATGCAGACCATGTTGCCTCATTCATATTTGTCCCTTTGGACCATGGACCAGTTTTAACACCTTCTTCATTGTTTTTGAAATCTGAATCTATCGCTGGTTGCGTTAACTTTTCAATTTCATCTATTAATTCATAAATTGTTGAGCAAGTATCAATGCTGTTACCAACTTCTAAAAAATCATTATCTAGTTTATAAGCGACTAAGTTGACTAAGGATTCTATTTGCGTTGTGCGAAAATCATCTTCAGTGAATAGTAATCGAATGTATTGTTTTTTACAAAAATCTTCAATTGTCCAATGTAATAATTTTACTTCTTCTCCATCTCGACTTGCTGGTAATTTTGAGTTTTGTCCATTTGGCTTACTATAGAATTGAATATTAGAAAATGGCTCTGGCTCAATGCCCATTTTTTTATACATCTTTTGTGAAGTTTCATCCTCATTCATTTTTGAATTTGCTTTGTCTAACCACATCAAATCTTCGCCTTTAACATTAAAAATAATTGCGTGCGTATTTGCTCGCTTGTTCTTTTCATGCTGTTTCAAAGAAGAAAATATGCTATGCAATAAAAAAGTTGCGTAACTTGTTTTTGTTGCTACGCCTGAAATTCCTGAGATATTAACATGTGCTCCACTTTCACCATCTAAGAAATCTAAATTGCCATGTATCACTTCTTCTTGCGCTAAACCAGTTCGTGTGTGCCCTAGCACAAAAGTGCGATCCATTACGTCTTCATACAATGCTTTTTTGAATTCATTATTTGTAGCTTTATATATAGCATGTCCAGGTGTTGGTGGATTGAAGATTTGGGGTTCTACTCTTAAGACAGAAACGTGTGCAATTTCTGCAAGCCTTGAAGGTAATTTATTGGGATATAGCTCTGCATCTGATGCAAAATCTGTTCCTTCCAAACTTTTTTTCATTTCATCAACAATTCCATAAATAAATCTTGGTTCATCTTGGTTTTCTTCAGTAATTTCTAAATAAACTATGTCATCTAGTTGAACATTGTTGTTATCTTGCACATACAGCCAAAAATCAAGCGGATTTGAAGCAAGTCGCTCAACTCCAATCACAATGCCAATTTCATTTGATTCACTCATTATTAGTTATCCTTATTTTCATAAATATACTTTTGAATCCCTCGTTGAATGATATGCTTGTCACCTATTAAATGTTTCATCCTCTTCTCTAGTTCACCAACAGGGATCGGATTTTGTGGAGCGCGAGAATCTTTAAAAGACTCTGGTGCAATACTTGGAAAAATTGCACATGTTGCATCAGCAAAATTGCTTGCTTGCTTAATGGATGCTTGTGCTTCACTCATTTCAAATCTCATTAATCCTGCCATATAATCGTATACATCATTATCAAATTGCTTAATGCATGTAAACCATGACAATTTATTGCCATATGTTTCATTGGGTATGCGGAAGATTGGTGTACGTTGTCCTTCATTAAGTTCTTCTAAAATGATTAATTTATTAGAGGGTAAATATAACTGTCGCATTCCTTTAATATAGCCAATGATATTACTTTCTGTATTTCTTGGTTGTGAAATAGGTCCGTCTAAAAAAATCATTTTATTAGAATTAGCTAATGAATTAGCCAGTTTCAACTCCTCTTTGCTCATTAGACTTGTTAGATTATCCATGAGATTTCTTACGCTATTGAGATTGCCTGATTTTTTTGATTGACTCTGTTTAATTCCTTGAAATATTAACATACTATTACCAATATCCATATGGAGATCTTCTACTGGATCTTTTGCATTCTCTGGCGTGAATTGTATTTTATATCTACGAACAATTGGCATAGTATCATTTTCAAGAATACTTGCTTGTTGTGGGGTTACTTCTACTGCACCTACAACAATAGAGCCAAGAATAACTTGACATTTCACATTTTGAATATAAGTGGATAAATTTATGTGTGTTTTTTCAGTACCATCTACAATAGTATAAGAAAATTCTGTATCTGTGTACGGACTTATTGGCTTCCACGATCCTGTTTCTATTTCACAATCTCCGTCGGCAATAGTGTGGATCTCAAAATTTTCATCATCGATTGATTGCGTATGATTTATATCCCAGGTACCAGACAATTTGTATTTTTGTTGCATTTTTTTTATTTGTTTAACGTAGGCGTATTATACACTATTGCAATAGAAGAATGTGTATTATCAATGGCATGCTATGTCCCAAAAAAATGAATTTGAAAATTTAGAAGATAAAAAAATAAAACACTCATATATACAAAATATGTTTAGTGATATTTCTCATACATATGACCTCATGAATAATATTTTCACCTTCGGGCAACATAAAAAATGGCGCAAAAAGATTGTTAAACAAGAAATTACTCAAAACGATAGTGTCTTAGATATTGGATGTGGAACCGGTGATTTTGTGTTTGATTGTTTGCCGTATTCTAAAAATTCTATTGTGGGTATAGATTTTGCAAAATCAATGGTAGAAATTGCTTATAACAAATCTGATCAATTCTCTCAGATGACGAATTTTTTAATTGGAGATGCATTGATACTTCCAATTCAATCGAATAGATTTGATATCTGTTCTATGTCATTTGTTTTGCGAAACATTTCAGATGTTGATGTATTATTACGTGAGGTTCATAGAATTTTAAAACCAGGTGGAAAAATTATTATTATTGATGCATTTAAAAAAACAAATCGTTTCAGGATAATAAATTTCTTTTCTAAATTGTATAGTGCATTTCTCGTTCCTGTCATTGGAAGGCTGATATCAGGCCATCGCAATGCATATAAATATCTTAATTTTTCTATTGAGAATTTCTATACGATGGATGAGCTGGGAGAATTTATGGAAAATAATCAATTTGTTGTTAGAAATAAACAAACTTTTCTGTTTGGTTCAGTTGGTGCATTGGTTGTGCAGAAACTTGATTAGTGTTAAACGTGCACCATGTGATATATTAGAAAAATAATAATGAGCAGGCAACTATCAACTGCAAAATTACTTATTACATGCCAAGATAAACCTGGCATCATTGCTGCTGTGACTAATTTTTTGGCTTTGAATAAAACCAATATTGTGCATGCAGATCAGCATAGTATGCAGGAAGAAAATGAAAGCTTGTTTTTTATGCGATTAGTTTTTGAATATGATCCTAAAAAAGTTGCAGTTGATCAAATTCAACAATCTTTTGAAAAAGAGGTTGCTTCGGATTATGGTATGCAGTGGCATATCTTTGAAGATGGAGATGTTAAGAAAATTGCTATTCTGGCTTCGAAAACTGATCATTGTTTACTAGAAATTTTATGGCGATGGAGAAGCGGTGAAATTAATGCAGATATACCTATTATTATTTCAAATCATTCTTCATTAGAAAGCGAAGTGAAGTCATTTAATATCCCTTTTCATCATCTTCCAATTGTTAACAATCAAAAAGAAAAGCAAGAAGAACAAGTGATTGCATTATTGAAAAATAATGATATCGACTTAGTTATTCTTGCTCGTTATATGCAGATACTTTCCAAAAGTTTTATAGATGAATATCAAAATAATATTATCAATATTCATCATTCTTTTTTACCCGCATTTGTTGGTGCTGATCCATATGGACAAGCGATAGATAGAGGTGTTAAAGTTGTTGGAGCTACTGCGCATTACGCGACTGAAAATCTAGATCAAGGCCCAATTATCGAACAGGATGTTATTAGGCTAACGCATAGAGACGATAGAAGAAAAATTATTGAACTAGGCAAAGAAGTCGAAAGGTCTGTTTTAGCAAGAGCGGTAAAGTGGCATTTAGAAGATAAAGTTTTTATTGTTGGTAATAAGACTATAGTGTTTAATTAGGAAGAAATATGTTTAACAAATTTAAAAAAACTGTGGCAAAAGTTTTATCTAAAGAAAAGAAAAATGTTAGTCCTCCTAATAGAAATCGTAGGCGCTATTCGAAGAGCTCATCTAGTAATCAACAGCATAGAAATCGAAGAAAAAATTATAATTCTGAAAATCAAACACGAGTTCAAAGAACAATGAAGTCATCAACTAAAACACGTAGCAGTGTTAAAGAATCTGGTGAAGTGAATAAATCAATGCAATTTAGATCTTTAGCTAGCTATCGAAAGAGACGTGGCAAACTTGATCCTGCATTGCCAGAAGATGTTGCTTTTCGTTCTCCAGAAGATGGGGGTGATATTTCATTGAAAATTCATCATTCACATTCTTCATACTCTCAAAAAGATAAAGCAAGAATTATTTTTCATGATAAAAGTATTTTTGTGAAAGATTCTGAATAAAATTAGATTTTAATTTTTCTAGTAATTCCTAAAAATAATCTTTGAATTTTTCCTGAAAACCTATTATTTTTACCAAGATTTTCCCATTTATTATCTCGTGCGCGTATTCTTTTTTCCATATTTATTTTTTGTAAATTAATCAATGAATTTGTTAAAGCATTAAAGAGCAATCTGGCAGCTTCTTTATGATTATTACTTGCTTCATTCTTTGGTTCTGCAATAATCTCATCTACAAAACCAAGATTTTTATGATCAGTAGCTGTAATGCCTAATGCATCTGCAATATCTTCTGTATATTTTTTATCTCTATACAATATTGATGCTGCGCCTTCTGGAGAAGTGATAGCTAAGAATGCATTTTCTTGCATCAGTACTTTGTCAGTACAACATAATGCAATTGCACCGCCAGAACCACCTTCACCAATGATGACTGATACTGTTTCAACAGTTACTTGAGATAAACTAGCTATTGTGTCTGAAATAGATTTTGCAAGACCAATTTTTTCGTTTTCGATACTATCATTTGCTCCTGGTGTATCAACAAAACAAATGATCGGTAGCCTCAATCTATTTGCAAGATTAATTAGTCTTGTTGCTTTACGATAGCCAGTAGCGCTTACGCGACCTCTGGTTATTTCTGATAATCCAGCATTTCTGTCTTGTGCTATAACCATTACATTTTTTAATGCTAATTTTGCAAATCCACCAATTAGAACGGTATCTTCTGCACCACTTCGATCGCCTTTTAATTCTATAAAATCTGAAAAGATATTATCTATATATTCTCTGGAACTTGGCCTATTAAGATCTCTACTTTTTTGAACAGAGTCCCATCCCGTTTGTTTTTTTTCAAATTCAGCTGCTTGAGGAATCAATTGAGCTGCAGATATTTCAATTTGATTTGGAGAAATTAAGTTTAAAACTCTTTCTAAATAATCTTTCATATCTTGTCTGGGGAGTATTTTATCTACCAGACCATTTTCATAGATTTCTTCTGCAAGCAGTCTATCTTTTTCATCTGTGTTGACAGCACGAACTCGAGGGCCTGCAAAGCCTATTAAGGCTTCTTTTTCAGCTATTAATATGTCAGCTTGATTTGCAAAAGAAGCATAGACCCCTCCAGTTGTAGGGTTAGCTAAAATACATATCATGGGAAGATTTACAGCATGTAATTTATTAATGGCATTAGTAGTTTTAATCATTTGTGCTAATGCAAGTGTTCCTTCTTGCATTCTGGCTCCACCTGAGCAAGTGACTACAACGAAAGGTAGTTTAGAGTTAATCGCTTTATCAATTGCAGAAGTAATTTTTTCTCCTACAGCATAACCCATGGATCCACCCATAAATTTAAAATCAAAAATCGCTGCAATAACTTTTATCCCTTTAATTTCTGTAAGGCCAGTCGATACAGCTGCTTGCTCGCCTGTAGATTCTTTTGCTATCTTGATTCTATCTTTGTAAGGTTTTTGGTCATTAAAATGCAGTGGATCTGGTGATTCGATATTTAAAAATTTCTCATCAAAGCTTTCTTGATCAAAAAGAATATTTACCCATTGTTTTGCAGATAAAGCATCTTTATGTCCACATGCGCTACAAATACCAAATGCAAGATATCCGCTATCATCTATTAAATCTATTTTACAGTCTTTGCAGTTTAGACTTATCTTTTTTTTGGTTGAAGATTGCAAAGATATAAAGAAATTTTTTGATCGTATAGCTGTAATGAGCTTTTTAATTTTATCCATATTTGAAACCCTTATGAAGTTAGTCTATCATTAGAAATAGGTTGTTAAGTAGCTATCGAGAGGTAATTTGGTATGTTCCCTGATTATATAACGAGCCTGCTTGCAAAAGATATGTATTCTCATGATGTCGATCAAGTTATATTGGAACAAACTCATCTTTCTTATGTTTTACTTGCTGGTAATTTTGTTTATAAGATAAAAAAATCAGTAGATTTCCCCTTCGTTCATCAATCTGAACTCAGCCAAAGATATAATTTTTGCGTACAAGAAGTTGAACAAAATAAAAGATTGGCAAAAGAAGTTTATATTAAAGTAGTAAAAATTATACGTAATGAGTCTGGTAAATATGAAATAGTTGAGGGTGAAGTTGATCCATGTAGTGAAATTATTGAATATGCAGTAAAAATGCGAAGATTAAAAGTTGATGATAATTTGGAGAATATAATCATGGATAATGCTCTTCCAGTAGATATTGCTGAACGAATAGTTAATTGTCTAATTCCTTTTCATCAAAATGCAGAAATATTTTCTGAAGGATTAGATGCAGGAGGCTTTCAGGCTGAACGCAAATGGTGTAATGAAGAATTAAGTCAGCAAGCTCAACATATTAACAAAACTTTAAAACCAAAATCTGCTCAAATTATTAATCAATACATGCAAGAATCTTTATTGAAATTTGAAAAAATTTTTGATCTTAGATATTTGCAAAATAAGATTATCTTCGGCCATGGTGATTTACAAATCAAGCATTTTTACCTAGATGCTTTTTATGAGGAAACATTATTAATAATAGATTGCATTGAATTTTCTACAGATTTTCATTTTAAGTACGTTGATCAAGGTTATGATTTAGCATTCTTAACTATGGGATTAGATTTTCATAATCAAAGTATTCTTGCTGATGTAATATCCGGATTGTATATTGCATCAGCTGGTGATAAATATCTAAGCTTATTGCATAATTATCACAAGTTTTTACGAGCTTTAATTAGAGGCAAGGTTGAAGGTCTTGCTGTTGGTTCAGAATCAATAAATGAACATACTAAGAAAAAAAATAAATTAAACTCTGAAATTTTTTTTAATCTCGCTGAAAAATATGCTTTAAAAAGTACTACTCCATTTATCTGTAGTATCGGCGGTCTGTCTGGTTCTGGAAAGTCTGTAATTGGAGGTGCAATTGCAAGTAGAATTGGTGCAGTATATTTATCTTCAGATGTAATTAGAAAAGAATTATTTAAAATTCCCTTACATGAACATTTAAAAGATAATAGTGATATTACAATATATGATTATGAAGCAAATATTTCTGTTTATACTGAATTACGTAAGCAAGCAACTGAATATGTTAAACAAGGATTTTCAGTAGTCATTGATGCTGCTCATCTCTTACGTGATGAGCGAGAAGAAACTATGATAATGATGGAATCTTTATCAATAAACTGTTGTTTCTTATGGATTGAATCAACTGCAGAACTCATAAAACAAAGAATTAATAAAAGAATGAATAGTGCATATTATATTTCTGATGCAGATTTTAATATTTATAAAAATCAGTTAGATTATGTTGAGGATATTCAGGACAATGAAAATATTATTAGTATTAGTAATACTGGTAGTATACAGAAAGTCATTGCTAATCTACCTAAAATTGCCAAAGTATTAAGAGACAGATTTGAGTATTGATGCTATAATTTTTTTGTTCCGCAAGGGGAGCATCTGCTGAGAGGAATTATTCCAACCCTTCGAACCTGAACATGCTAAATCATGCGTAGGAATGCGGTTTTTTATTTATCACCTCTTTCACTATGCTTAACTGTTATTTATTTGAAAGGTGATGTAATTACACGTTTTATATCTGTACTATTTTGTTCTTTAGTAATTGTTTTGCTCAGTTGTGGCAACAGCGATAATGTGGCTGGAACATTGAAAATTATTACGCATGATTCCTTTGATGTGAAACAGCAATTGATAGATGATTTTTCTAAGATAAATGATATTCATGTTGAAGTCATAAAAGCAGGTGATGCTAATCAAATTCTAACCAGGAGCATTTTGAATGCTGGTAATCCTGAAGGAGATTTAATATTTGGAATTGATAATATTGCTTATAAAAGAATTAATAATTTTTCTGAATTATTAATTCCATACGTGTCACCAAATAGAAAGCAAATTCCAAAAGAAATTTTAAATGCTTTTGATGATATTCCATATTTTACTCCAATTGATTATGGTTATGTGAGTATTAACTACGACCAAAAATTCAATCAACAAGACCCTCCTAAGAAGTTAGAAGAGCTATTATTACCTATTTGGAATAATCAATTTATTGTTCTAGATCCAGCTATTTCTTCTCCGGGTCTTCAGTTTCTTATTTCAACTATTGCTTATTTTGGTCCAGATTCTTGGTTAGATTTTTGGAAGGGATTAAAACAAAATAATGTCCTAGTAACTGATTCTTGGACGAGCGGCTATTATACGCATTTTTCTCAAAATGGAGGAGAAAGGCCATTAGTTGTTTCTTATACATCAAGTCCTGCCGCCGAGGCATTTTTTGGTGGACTAGATCGGCCACCAACACAAAATATTATTTTTGATAATTTATTTAGGCAAGTTGAGTCAGTCAGTATTTTGAAAGGTTCAGAAAATATTGTCAATGCAAAAAAATTCATTGATTTTATGCTAACAGATCCTTTTCAACAACAAATTCCTGAAACCATGTTTGTTTATCCAGTAAAACAAGATTTAAAGCTTCCAGAATGGTGGAGCATGAATCCCGAAATTACTGAAATACAAAATTTTAGGTTTAGCAATAAAGAACTACAAGTTTGGATTACAGAGTGGTCAAAAGCTATGCGTTAATTTCATATATTATGCAGAGATTCACAACTTTGCATTTTAATATTTTTTTTTCATTACTTGGTATAAGCTTGGTTATTTTCTTTATTCTATTACCAATTTTAAATCTTACTAATTTAGTATTTGATTCAAATAATTTTGATAGTTTTTTTGATTCTTTATTGAGTGTATTTAATAGTTATTATCTAAAAATTGTTATAGTAACTTGTTATCAGGCTCTTTTATCTACGGTTGTAGCTTTATTCATCGGTTTACCAGCAGCTTTTATTTTATATCAGATTAATTTTCCTGGTCGAAAGATATTATTAACATTGTGTACAATTCCTTTTATTTTACCAGTTGTAGTAGTTGCTTTATCCTTTAGAGATCTATTTAGTAATACAGGTTTTGTAAGTCAAATATTATCAATTTCTGGCATGCAATTCAGTCAAAGTATTTGGATCATCATCATTGCTCATGCTTATTATAACATGTCAATTATCATACGGATTGTTGGACCTTACTGGGAAAAGATTAGCATGCAATTTGAAGAAGCAAGCAATCTACTAGGTGCTAGAGATTTACAAAAAATGTTTTATGTATATTTACCATTATTAATGCCAGTTATTTTTGCAGCATCGATGCTTGTTTTTTTATTTTGTTTTACTTCTTTTGGCTTAATTTTAATTTTAGGTACATCTGGATTTGATACCTTAGAATTGGTAATTTATCGCTTAACAAATGGTCTTTATGGATTACAGGAAGCAGTAATTCTTTCATTTTTACAAATTATTTTCTGCGCAATTATTTTTATAGTTTATTTAAAAGCTATTCAGTATTCTAGCCTTAATTTTGTATCTCAAATATCGATCAATAAAAATTTTAGGGAATTAAGAATAATTGAAAAAATTGCATCATTAATATTTTTGTGTTTTATTGCCTTTTTTTCTATTGTACCAATTGCGGTACTATTTATTCGTGCTTTTACTTTTCCTGACATACAAAGCTTTACGTTGCAGAATTTTAATCAAATATTTATAAACACTGGTAACCTGTCATATATTAATCCATTAGATGCAATTATTAATAGTCTTACATTGGCCTCGGGAACTTCTTTTTTAGTGATGTTAATTGGTTTTTTTACTGCTTGCTTCATTGAAAGTCAAAAATTTTTTTTAAAACGAATAGTTGACATTTTATTTTTAATGCCAATTATAGTGCCTGTTATAACTTTATCTTTTGGCATAATAATCACATTTAACCGATCTTTCCTTGATTTAAGGCATTCTTTTATACTTATTTTTATTGTGCATATTTTGCTTGGTCTACCCTTTGCATATTATTTATCTTCTTTAGCAATAGCTTCAGTTTCAAAGCAAATTAAGGAGGCAAGCTTGCTGTTAGGATGCGCAAAAAAACTATTATGGCAAAAAATTTATTTGCCTTTAGTGAGAAACTATTTATTGACTGGAATAATTTTTTCTTTTGCGATATCTTTAGGAGAGTTTGGTTCAGTATCAATGCTTCGTGGTAGTGATTTTTATACTATTCCTTTAGTCATTTACCAGTATTTAAATCGACCAAGTGGTTATTTTTTAGGGCATGGGTATGCATTATCAGTTATTTTAGTGATTATCTCTTTTATTACTTTTTATTTAATAGAGAGATTGAATATTAATATATTGAAAAAATAGAAAGCTTTTAGGTTTATGGAATTATTAAATATTAGCAATCTTTGTTATAACTATGGTGAAGATTTTTATCTTAAAGATATTGCATTTTCATTAGAGCATAATAAATCAGTAGGTCTATTTGGCCCCTCTGGGTCTGGTAAGTCAACTATTCTTAGATTGATTTCCGGACTTTCGAAACCACAATCTGGTGAAATTTTGTTAGATGGCCAATCAATAATTAATCAAGAATCTCATACGCGTTCAATTGGGATGATTTTTCAACATCACGCTCTTTTTCCACATTTAAATGTTTATGATAATATTGCTTTTGGTTTAAAGATGCAGCAACTTGATAGAGATAACATTGATATCCAAGTGAACAGCTTATTAAATGTTTTTAAAATTAGTAAGCTAAAAAATCGTAAAATCAGTGAATTATCTGTTGGTGAGTCACAACGTGTGGCAATTGCAAGATCTCTAGCACCAAAACCAAAATTACTCTTAATGGACGAACCATTTAGTTCATTAGATTATGCTTTAAAAGTCCAGTTAAGATTAGAAATTTCTGAAATTTTACATGATATGAATATTGCATCAATTGTGGTTTCGCATGATATCCAAGATATTGTTCCATTTTCTGATCATATTTTATTATTGAAAGATGGAAAGATGCTTTTTGATAGCCATCTCCCAGAATTATATTCTGACCCTAAATTAAAAGATGTTGGATCGATGCTTGGTTTTTTTAGTCTTAAAGATTTTCTTGCTGGTATAAAAGATTTAAATACAATTGTCCCTGATAAACTGAAGGATGTTGACTATGATCATCTAGATTTTATTATTCACCCCGATAATCTTTTTGTTTACCAAAAACCTAATCCTGATATGTTTGCTGTTGAATGTAGAATAGAGAAAATTTTTTATTCAGGTCCAAATCCTCAAGTCATTTTACAAAGAGTAGCTAATGGGGATAGTGCTTTTATATCGGCTATTTGGAGAGAAAATATAAAACCAGATGAAGTCAATACTGTCTATCTCTGTTTTCAAAATGAAGATTTGAAATGCCTTAGACAAAATTAGGGCAGTAAAACTGAATCACCTATTTTAATGTTATGATTGCTAAACCATTTTTCTGGTGCTTCTATAGCATAATTAAAGCTAAATTTTGAGGTATAAATAGTTTGATTGTGAGCTTTCATTTCTTGAATATCAACGATGATTTTTTTAGAATCAATAAATGCTATAGATAAATTAATTTTTGTACTTTTCATTGAAAATCCTCTATATTTATTTTGACTCTCAAATTTGAAAAGCATACCATGATTTTTGAGTTCATCTTTATTTGATAAGCCTATGCCATATTCTTCTTGATGAGGTACTTCAACTAGTAAAGATACATATTGATTTGTATTAGGTTTAAAAAATTGTACCTCTTTTAATTCATTACTTTTTTTATCTAACTCTAGATTAAACATATTAGTGATAGGAATTATAAAAAATGAAATTAATAATAAGAGAGATAAAAGAATTTTTTTGTTTTTGATTGAATCCATCTAGTTGCCTTCAATAGATTGTATATAATGAAAATGAACTAATAAAGACTATAAAGAAAAGAACAATGCAAAATACAGAATTAATTAATTCCATTCAAAATTCTTGGATTCAAATAAGAGACAAAGGTGCTCTTGATAAGTTAGACATTTTAGATAATTTAATGGGTAGGATTGGTCTAGAAGGTGCTCCAGGATATGACTGTGGCATTAGAGATACTTTCTCTATTTTTTCTATAGATGACGATGCTGTAATTTATTTACCCACTGGTGAAGTCACGCATTCTGATGAAGAAGCAAGATTTATAGCAAATATTTATGCAATTAGATTATTTCTTGCAGCTGGGCTTGGTTTTGAGGCAAAAATCATTAATGCTCTTGCTGCTACGTATGCAATGTCTTGGGCTAAAAAAAGTGGTAATAATTATGGTCATTCAGCTTTAACGCTTACTACCTCAATATGGCTGATTGCATTAGAGCCAAAACCTGAATCTGATGAGCCCTTCCCCATTAATTGGGATCTTCCATGTTTTGATAATCCAGAAATTTGGAACTTTGAATTTAATTTACATTCTAGATATGATATTCGTGAGCGAGTACTTGATTGGTGTATTTTCATTGTTAATAATGTAGAGTTGATAAACGATGTTTCAATTTTTTCAATTCTAGAGCCAATTTTGTATATGAAAAATGATTCGCGTGCAAAATTATTTCTGGATAAATTTAGCGAATTACAGGATCACCATCAAAGTTCTTCAGCAAGTGCTTTGATGGAGAAAAAACGCATTGTTGATGTAATAAATAATTCTTAGATAAAATGTTTTATATACTCTTAATTATCTTTTTTGATATTTTGAATATCTTCTAGAACCTTTATTAGTTCTTGATCATCTTCAGTAGCTATATCAGGAATATGATATCCTCCAAATACTTGCACAACTGATTCATGATCATCTATAACATAATCAACGCTTACATTTACGCCAAGTTTTGGCAGTCTTGCACGATGGTCATAAAGTGGTTTAATAAAATAATCTTTGACGTATTTATCTAAATCAACTTTTTCTATTTCTTTTTTCCTTATTCCTATGCCTGACCAGATATAAATTGTATGCCCGTCTTCTATAATTTTTTTAAAGACATCTTCAGCATTATTACGAAGCTTGCCATCCCACATAATAAGAGTGTTATCAACATCGAAAAAGATATTCATTTTTTAGCCTAAGTTAATTTTTTTGAACTTTATCAATTATAATCAAGAAATAAATATGAACAAATACAATCGTCAATTCTTTTTAATACACATTTTTTATTGTCACTTTTAAATTTTTATTCAATATGTTTTTTTTTCTAATTAGTGCAATAATTATTTAATTAAATAAGAAAGCTTTCTATGGATATAGAATTATTCACTGCAGGTATATTAAAGCAGATTGCCCCGCCTTCTAAGATGTCGAGTGCATTGTTTGACTTGAGCGTTGGAGCTCCAGATGAGGATTCATTGCCTAATGAAGCTTTGTTGAATGCTTTGCAAGAAACTTTATACCATGATCCAGTTAACTCTCTCATATATGCAGGGACTAGTGGATATATTGATTTAAGATCTTGGATTGCAACAACTCATGCAAGCACAGGTAATAATTTTAATTCTGATAATGTTTCCTTAGTTTCTGGCAGTGCACATGGCCTAGATAATATTGCAAGAACATTTTTAGAGCCAAATGATTTTGTTTTAATGAGTTCACCAACTTATCCAGGTGCTATTCGTACATTTCAATCATGTGGTGCAAAAATTGTTGATATTCCTTCTGATCAGTTCGGAATTGATTTAAATCACTTAGAAGATTTATTATCTGACTATAATCATAAAAATAAAAAGATTAAAATCCTTTATGTTGTTTCTAGTTATAATAATCCCAGTGGGATGAGTATTAATAATAATCAAAAAAAATCTTTAGTAAAATTATGCGAGAAATATTCTGTTCTCATCGTTGATGATAGGGCATACAGCATGATTACCTTTGAGCGTAATCCTGATCCAAGCCTATCTACTATTTGCCCTAGTGAAAATATTATTGAAGTAGGAACATTCTCAAAAACGATTGCTACTGGTATTAGAGTCGCTTGGATAATGGCTAGTAAATCTATTATAAATAATCTGAATTTAATGAGGTTTGATAATGGCGGTTCTAGCTTGATGCAAAGAATGGTATTTAGTTTTGTTAATTCGTCGCATTATCCTAAGCATTTGGCTAGCGTCAATCAAATTTATAAACGTAAAAGAAATATTGTTTCTGATGCACTTACAAAATATTGCTCTGATCATGTTGAATTTCATATTCCTCAAGGTGGGTTTTATCATTGGGTAAAAATTAAAAATGGTTTAAAAAATTCTAAATTAGCAGAAAATGCGCTGAAGCAAGGTGTTGGTATTAATGTTGGTAATATTTATTTTGTTAATCGTGAGGATACTGAACATGTAAGAATTGTTTATTCAAAATTGAAGGAAAGTGATTTAGTAGATGCAGTTAAAATTTTATCTACTTGCTTCAAAAATTAGTTAAAAATAGAGATTGGACCTTTATGTATAACTCATTAAAAAATAACCAAGCATTGATTATTGGTGGGACTAAAGGTATTGGAAAAGCAATTGCTCTGCGACTTGCTTCCGAAGGAGTGAATTTATTAATAAATTATCATAGTTCTGATGATTTAGCAGAACAAACAGCTGATGAATGCAAAAAATCTGGCGTCCAAGTTGAATTAATTAAAGCTGACATTAGTGCAACAAATGGTATTGATGTTATTACTCAAAAGATTGATAGTATGAGTCGATTGGATATTCTTATTTTAAATGCTGCAAAAGGGCTAGAGAGGCCCAGGATGGCTATTGAACAAAAATCTGGTCATATTCAATCAACTTTGGATACGAATTTGATTGCTCCATGGGAAATTATTAAATCATCAAGTAAGATAATGAAAAAAAATAGCCAGGGCTCAATTGTAGGTCTTTTGACACCTGGTACAAAATTTTACATAGAAGGCTATTCTGCTGTCGCTATTTCTAAAGGAGCATTTGAAGCATTAATTAAATATACTGCTGTTGAATTAGCTGGTTACAATATTCAGGTCAATGGAGTTATGGCTGGCCTAGTTGAAGAAACAGTTGGAAGTAAGTCATTTGATAAAATTTTAAATAAAATTAAAAATGTTATTCCAGCAGGCAGAAATGTTCACACTGAGGATGTTGCCAATTTAGTTATTTGGCTATGCTCCGATCAGTCAAATATGATTATTGGTCAGAACATTAATGTTGATGGTGGTTTTTCATTAGCTTCGTGGAAAACACTTCAGGATTAACTTGTGACTGCACCTTTTGCGGCACTTGAAACATTCTTTGCATATTTTGCAAAAACTCCTCTTTCATAATTTGGTTTATTTTGTTCCCATTTTTTTCTTCTGCTTATAATTTCTTGATTGTCGATTCCAATATCTAATTTTCTATTTGGGATATCGAGAATGATTTCATCTTTTTCTTCCACGAGAGCTATTGGGCCACCAACTGCTGCCTCCGGGGCTACATGGCCAGCCATTAATCCTCTAGTAGCACCACTAAATCTTCCATCTGTTAATAATGCTACTGAATCATCAAGCCCTGCTCCAACAAGAGCAGCAGTTACACTAAGCATTTCACGCATACCAGGACCACCTTTAGGACCTTCATTTCGAATTACTAATACATCACCTTTATCAATCTGATTTTCTAATACGGCTTGCATCGCATCTTCTTCTTTTTCAAAGATTCTTGCTGGACCTTTATGGATTAATCTTTCGTGGCCAGCAACTTTTATGACACAACCTTCTGGTGCTAGATTGCCCTTTAGAATTACTAAGCCTCCAGTGGGCTTTATTGCGTTCTGAATATCGAGAATGACTTTTTGACCTTTAGTTTCTTGTGCATCTGCAGATTCTTCAGCTAATGTTTTACCAGTAACTGTAGGAATGTCACCATTTATTTTATTACCTGCTAGTAATTTTTGTGCCAATAATTTTGTCCCACCTGCATTATCCCAATCTAAGGCAACATACTTGCCTCCTGGTCTTAAATCTCCAATTAAAGGTGTTGCAGAGCTAATTTTATCAAAATCATCTATATCTAATCTGATACCTGCTTCATGCGCAATAGCTAAAAGATGCAATACAACATTTGTAGACCCTCCAGTTGCAGCTGCACAGGCAATCCCATTCTTAATTGATTCTTTGGTTATGATATCTCGCGGTAATATACCATTTGCGAGCACATCCATTATTAATTTGCCAGATTCATATGCAACATCTTTTTTTCTTTTATCAGTGGCACCAACTGTTGAAGAACCCATAGGAGAAATGCCAATAAATTCTAATACTGTTGCCATTGTATTTGCAGTATATTGTGCACCGCATGAACCAGCTCCCGGGCATGCTGCATCTTCAAGCTCAGTTAATTCTTTTTCACTCAGATTACCAGCAGAATGTTGCCCAACTGCTTCAAAGACATCTTGTATCGTTACATCATGTCCTTTAAAGTTACCAGGAGCTATTGAGCCACTATAGACAATGATTGTTGGAATGTTTAGTCTAGCTGCTACCATAGCACCTGCTGGGATAGTTTTATCACATCCAACGATAATAACTGCAGCATCAAATGAATATCCTACTGCAGATAGTTCTATGGAATCTGCAATTAATTCACGGCTAACTAATGATGCCTTCATTCCTTCCGTGCCCATTGATATTCCATCACTAATAGAAATTGTATTGACTTCCATCGGTGTACCACCACTATTTGCTATGCCAGCCATTACATCTTGTGCTAATTCTCTATGGCTAAAATTACATGGCATTGTCCCAATCCAACTATGAGCAACCATGACTAATGGTTTTTTTAAATCTGCTGAGTTGTAGCCAACAGACTTAAAGTAAGATCTGGCTGGTGCTCTTTCAGGTCCATCTACTAATTTTTTGCTTTTGTGTCTTGGATCAAATGACATTTTCTCACCTTAAAAATACTTTACTTTCATATTTGTGTTTAAATTAATTTTGGTATATCTGCATCCTTTGAATGTCCATTTTTTTTTGGGCAAAAATTGCAGTTACCATTTTCATCTACTACTTCATGACATAAGGGGCACGTTGGTCTTCCTGAAGCTGATAATTCTCTTGTTTGATTAATAAAATTATGTATTAACTTTCGTTCAATTTCTATTCTGAGTTTTGGGCTTTCTCCATTTTCAATAGATTCTTGATCATCAAATATAACAACAATTCTATTAGATGCTGTTAGGTAATCAACTCCAATCCTTATCACATTCATTTCTAAATCAGGATTATCAGGTAATTCAATAGTATTATCGGCATGTTGTCCACTTTTTTCAATTTTATTTATATGATCAGATAATAATTTAGAGCAAGCACGACCTAATGAAATCAGTTGATCTTTTTCAATCCATAAAAGATAATCATCGCTTTTTTTACTTACTACAATATAGAATCTTCTATTGCCGGGTTCGCCAATATAGTCAGCATTAATACGATCAATTATTTTTTCATCATTCATAGTTATTTTCCATTAATTAAGAATCTTAAAGATTCAATACTTATTTGTTAACAAAGGATGTTTAGATAAACTATCATAGCATTATGAGTAAGTCAGATCATCCTAATTTGTCATCACATTCACATATTATTCATGATGAATCAATGAAGAGTTATACCTATATGAATATTGGAGGTAAAGCTAAATTACTTTGTAAAATCGGTAGCATAGATGATTTATGTAAATCTTTAGATTGGGCGCATTCACGATCTTTAGATATCAAAATTTTGGGTGGCTGTTCAAATGTACTTATTGATGATAATGGTTGGGATGGAATGATTATTTTATTAAGAGACAACATGAATAATGTCGATATTAAAAATAATTTAGTCACTGCAGAATCTGGAGTAATGCTTCCAAAACTTTCAAAGATGGCTGCCCAGTCTCATCTAAGCGGCCTTGAGTTTGCAATAGGAATACCTGGCACACTTGGTGGCGCTTTGTACAGCAATGCTGGTATCAATGATGGTGGCAATATTGGCTCAATTACAAAAAGTGTTACTGTTTTAAGGGAAAGCAATTTACATATTTTAGAATCCTCGCAATTACAATTTAGTTATCGGTCATCAAACTTAAAAGATAATAATGAAATAATTATTTCAGCGACGTTACTTTTGAATCATGAAGAACCAAGTGCAATTGCAAAGACGATGAGTTCTATAATTAATTATCGCAAATTAACGCAACCTGCATCTTCAAAAAATGCCGGATCAATTTTTAAAAATCCTCCTGATTCTACTGCTGGCGAACTTATTGAAAAAGCAGATTTGAAAGGATACAGATATGGTGGCGCATCTGTTAGTGGAATCCATGCTAATTTTATTGTCAATGATGATAATGCGAGTGCACAAGATGTTGCTGCTTTAATGTTAGAAATTCAGTCGAAGGTTTATATAAGTTCTGGGATTTTATTAGAACCTGAGGTAGAATGGATAAGTGATAAAGATATTCCTAAAATTTTTTATCAAAAATCTTCGAATAAAATTGTATAAGGATTGGATCTATCTGATGGGCAAAACATATGATTCTGAAAAAGAGGTTTCAAATGAAATCTCTGAACAATTAAAAAATGAAATCTTTTTATTTATTAGAAATTGGAAAAAATCTAGAGCTTGGTTAATGACTCGTAGAAAAGATTCTCGAGAGATTATGCGACCCGTTGGTTCTTTTATCAATCAAGATTGGTCAGTTGGGACTATTACTCAAGATTTACATCTTAAAACTAAGCATGTACAAAATGATTCGATAACTGGCTATCTTTGGATTGAAGTTGATAAACCTAGATATGGTAGATTAGATTTTCCAAGAAATGTTTGGATGCAAGGTCAAGCTGAGGTACTTGAGGATGAGGATTCAGTCAATGAATTTTTTTCTAAACGATCTGCTGCTACTGGGAGAGGCGATGCACATCCTCAAGATAATACTTACAAGAGAATGTTAATAAATACTCAGCCGCAGTATTTACGAGCAGAAGGTTTTTTTAAGGATGAACCTATGCGGGCAGTTATTATAAGAGATTTTACTGAACCAATTTTATTATCTGAAGAGGATATTGCAAATCGTTTAAATCAAAAATAATTAATATTATATAAGGAGGTATATTATGGGAGAAGTTTGGGATAAAGAAAAGCAAATAGATCCTAATGATGCAGAGCAATTTCGTTCTGAGATACTTGATTTTATTTCTAAGTATCACTCTTCAACTCTTTCTTATTTATTAACAATTAGAAAGAATGGTCAGCCAGTAATGAGGCCAGTCTCTACTTTTGTTGAAGATTGGACTATATATACAATTAGCCAGCATCATCAAATCAAAGTACAACATGTTAAGAATAATCCTAATGTTGGTTACTTATTCACTGATAATGGAGGACCAGCATATATGCCGCTTGGCTATACCAAAAATGTCTGGGTATCAGGATTATGTGAAATTTCAAATAATCAAGACGAAATAAGTGATTTTTTTAAGCGACGTGAGTCTGTAACTGGTCAGGGTGACGCACATCCTCATGATGATAGTTATACTAGGATATTATTTAAAACTAAGCTGAATTATTTACGTGCTGAAGGTTTTGCAGAGCATGCTAGGCCTATTGTATATAAGAGCTTTTAAGTTATGGATGAAAAAAAAGAACTTGTTGGTGTAATTATTTGGACTCAAAACTTTGACATTATGTCAAAATTTTATTTAAACACACTCATGCTAGAACCAAAAACAATTAGAAATGATTTTATTAATTTTAAGTGGGGTAAAATGAAGTTATCTCTTGCAGTTCATGAAGATATTCAAGGAAAATCTAAGGATAAAAATAGAATCATGTTAAACTTTGAAGTCAAAAACATTCAAAGAATTTATGAGCAATTACTAATTAAAAAAGTAGAATTTATCAGAAAACCTGAAGATGAGGGATGGGGTAAAGTTTCGAGTTTTCTCGATCCAGATGAGAATATTTTACAGCTTCTAGAGATATATTAAAATTAATTTTTTATGAAGTTAGATTTTTCTTGTCTAGACAATTAAATTATTGAGAATAAAATTACTATAGGGGATATTAATGGTACAAATATTTTTTTGGTTGTTGTCTTTTGCATTAATTTTTTTCATGGGCTTTCTAGGCTTTCGTTCATTTGTTGGAAATGCAAGTGCGGGTAAGCATACTATTTATGCTGGAAATGCAAATCTTAAAAATTTATTAACTCAATTCACTCAACGTGATGTTTTAAATAAATTAGTTGTTTATGGTGGGGCATTAACTTTGCTGTTATTAAATTTATTACTTATTTTAGGTATTATATTTTTCCCTTCACATTAATTTGAGAGATTATATTGATTAACATTGCGCACAGAGGCCTATCTGCTAAAGCACCAGAAAACACTTTATTTTCATTTGATTGTGCTATTGAACAGGGCATGTTCCATTTAGAGTTCGATGTCCAGTTGACTTCAGATGACATTCCAGTTGTGATACATGATGAAACCGTGGACAGAACTACAGATTCTAATGGTTTAGTGAGTAGTTTTAGTTCTAACGAGATAGCAGGTTTAAATGCATTAAACAACTTTAAAAATATGGATAGTATCGATCCTGATTTATTATGCATACCTAGATTGCAAGATGTTTTACTCAGATATCTTGGTCAAGCACACTATTATATCGAATTGAAATCATCTGAATCTCATTTAGCTAGCATAGTAGCTGAAACTCTGAAAGAGTGTGATGCATTACAATATTCTTCTTTAGCTCCACAATCTGCGCCAGGTTTAACAATTATCTCTTTTTCTTTAGAACAGGTTATGCGCTCTCAAATGCTTTTACCTGAAGTACGTCATGGTTGGCTAAGATATGAGTTTAATGAGATCGATATTGATTTAGTCGTTAAGAATAATCTTCATGGCATTTATCCATATATGCAATTTATTCAAAAAGATCTTGTGCAGTATGCTATTAAGCAAGGTATAGGTGTGGGTGTATGGGGAATTGAAAAAGAATCTGAATACAGGTCTCTATTAGGAATGGGAGTTCATGGTGCAACAGTGAACTGGCTGCCTTGAACTACTTTTCAGCCATTTTTCTACCTTTTTCAATATTGACAAATTTTAGCAAAAAGATTCCAATTATCATTAATATTAATAGTGACAGGATAGCGATTTTACTATCCCATTTGGAAGCAAATATAGCATAGCTGAGGGGTCCAATAATTGTAGCCGTTCTACCAATTAAAGCAAAGAATCCAAAAAATTCTGCACTTTCTTGTTTCGGTACCATGTAAGCAAAGATACTTCTTGCTAATGCTTGACTGCCTCCCATAAAAATTCCTAAACAGCTACCTAAGATTAGCCATTGAATATCGATATTAATGCCAAAAGGAATCCATACGTTATTTCGAATAAAGTTTGACCACCAGCTTAGTTTGTATCTGTCTATATTCGAAGGATGCAATTCTCCGATTCTTTTTTCATTTATTGAGCCTGAAATTGCAATGCTAGCTTTATAATTGCTATTATTTATTTCGCGCAATAGGACATTAATATCTGATTTAGATAGTTCTAAGTTTATGATCATTTTTTTATTTAGTAATGATTCTAATTTTTTTTGTTCGGCATCTGAAATGTTTTCAAATTCTTGGAGAGTAAAAGTGCCTATATTTGATTCTGTAATCTGAATATCAAATTCATTAAATTCTTGGGGAACCATTGGAGCAAACGATAATGCAAAAATAGTTAAAGCGATCCACCCCATTAAAGCAACAATAAGAGCTTTTTTTGCTGAAATTATGTCTGCTAATTTAGAAAAAAGTAATGCACCTGGAGCAGCAATAAATTGGACAATTAAAATTGTTGCCATATTCGATAATAATGAAACACCTAATACGTCAGCACCAAATGCTCCTGCAACTGATAATACTGTAGCAATACCATCCGTAAAAAAGAAATATGCAATAAGATAAATGCCAAGCATTTTATAGCGGCTAATATTTTTAATAGTTTTTAAAACTTTTTTAAAAGATTCACTAATCATATTTTCATTGACTGTCTTATTGTTCTCACGAAATTCTGGTACTAATTTGAAGGTTAATATCGACCAACCGATCCACCAGAATCCAACAGATGCAATACAAGCACGAGTTATAAGATCGAGTGAATCAGAATTAGTGTATGTAACAACAATAGCGAGGTGAATTAGTAAGAGTAAGCCTCCTCCTATGTATCCATATGCAAATCCACGTGCACTGACTTTATCAAGAAATTGAGGCGCAACAACATGAGGGAGCAATGCATTATAAAATGCCGTTCCTCCAATAAATCCTACATTTGCAGTCACAAAACAACCCAGAAACCATGCCCAAGGATTAGAAAAATATGGCGCAAAGAACATAAGCATCGTCGCTATAGAACCTATGGCAGTATAAATGACAAGCATTTTCTTCTTTGTAGATGTTTTATCTGCCAATGCACCTAATATAGGACCGGTAAGCATTATAATTGCTGCAGACAATGCAATAGCAAGGCTCCACATAGAGCTTCCTGATAAATTTAACCCAAGAAAATTTACTGTGTCGCCGAATTTATCTTGAAATAGTGCAATGAAATAAATTGGGACGATTGCAACAATCGTTGTTGCAAATCCAGAATTTGCCCAATCATACATACACCAGCCATGAATAATCTTTTTTCGTTCTTTTGATAAATTTTGAAATTCCATTTTTTTTCTTTCTAGGTTGATGCATTATTTGATACTATTTTTTTTATGGAAATAGTTCTTATAGGTATCATATGTTTTTGCGGGGCATTTGTCCAAGCCTTAATTGGGTTTGGCTATGCAGTTTTTGTTACGCCATTAGTAGCAATTATTCTTGGACCTAAAATTGCAATTGCATTTTCTATTGTAACTAGCACGTTTGCATCGTATTTATTATTTTTTCAACGTGGGGCATATCATGAACTAAGAAATGTTAGTTTGCTAGCATTTACTGCAGTTATTGGGACACCAATCGGTATTTATTTCTTGTTGTACTTGAATGAAGATCTGATTAGATTTTTAATTTCAGTAGCAATCTTTATTAGTGCATTTGTTTCTTTAAGAAAAAAAAATAATGAACAACATGGTGAGAGTGTATTTTTTAAGACTATTGTCGGACTTTTATCGGGTATCATGAGGGGCACTGTCTCAATGGGTGGCCCACCTGTAGTTATTTATCAAAATTGGATTGGTGGTACTCCAGATATTATTAGAAACAGAATGTATGCATTTTTTGTATGGATAAGTCCTGTTGGGATTATATTGTTGTTGCCATCTGGATTAATTAATATTGATTTAGTTAAGTTGCTCCCTTTTTCCATACTATCTATTTTTTCGGGTATTTTTGTCGGTGCAAAATATCGTGTAAGAATTTCTACGAGCATCTTTCATTTTCTTTCCATGTCTTTATTATTTTTTATAAGTGTTATTGGCATAATTAATAGTATATTAATTTGGGTAAATTAATTTTTATTGGAGGATTAAATGCATGCCTTAACTATAGAACAAATTAATGAAGGATTAGAGCAGTTATCCGATTGGGTTTATGAAGATAACAATATTGTCAAAAAAATTGAAACAATTGATTTTATTCAAGCTATTGGTGTAATAGTCAGAATTGCTTTAGAAGCAGAAAAAATGAATCATCATCCAACTATAGAAAATACTTATAATAAAATTATCATAAGACTGTCTACTCATGACGCATCCGGTATTACTGAAAAAGATTTTGCTTTAGCAAAAAAAATTGATAATTTAGTATCTGAATAATTTATTAAAATTACTGGTAAGCTGATGAGACAGTTAGATCTGAAAAAAAATTTAAATAATGTTGGTGATTGCATTATCTATATAATGAGTCGTGATCAACGTATTAATGATAATCATGCTTTACTTTATGCACAAAAGCTTAGTCTTGAGAAAGCACTGCCTATTGTTATTTTATTTAATTTTACACCGAATGTTGGGGTGAGGGCACGTGAACATTATTCCTTTATGATAAATGGACTTAAAGAAATTGAAAAAAAATGTGAGCGTAAAAAGATTTCTTTTGTACTTACAATTGGTGAACCCATTACGCAAATATCTTCAATGCTTAATAGATTAAATCCTCAAGAGGTAATTTTTGATTTTAGTCCATTAAAGAATATACAAAAAACACAAAAGAAAATCGTCAACACCAATGAATGCTCATTTACGATTATTGATACTCATAATATTATTCCAACATGGTTATTGTCTGACAAAGAAGAGTATGCTGCGCATACAATTAGAAGAAAAGTTCATAAACAACTAGCAAATTGGTTAATAGAACCAGAAAAGATTATGACTAATCCTTATCAATTAAAATGTAAAATACCAAAAAATAATTGGAGGAAAGTAGATATTTTAATCAATTCGATTAAATCAAATGGATCTAAAATCGAATATGTTGCTGGTGAACAAGCTGCTCAATTAGGATTAAAAAATTTTATATTATATCGACTTGATGCTTATGCCACCCAGCGAAACTTACCTACAAATAATGGTCAGAGCAATTTAAGTCCTTATTTACATTTTGGTCATCTTTCATCGCTTCGAATTACATTAAATATATTAAATTCAAGTCAAGAAAGCCCTTTGCTTTTTAAAGAAGGCAAATTACCTTCAATTGATGGTGAGCCTTCTAGGCAAGATAGCATCAATATATTTCTTGAAGAATTAATTGTACGGAAAGAGTTGGCAGATAATTTTTGTTATTTCAATAATAGTTATGATTCATTAATAGGTGCTAAAAATTGGGCCCAAGAATCTTTAAGTAGACATAATAATGATGTGCGTGATTATAACTACGAACTTAAAGATTGGATCAATGCAAGTACTCATGATTTAGCATGGAATGCATCACAACAAGAATTGATGCGTACTGGTAAAATGCATGGTTACATGCGTATGTATTGGGCAAAAAAAATTCTCGAATGGTCTGAGACGCCAGAATTAGCTATTCAAACGGCTATTTTTTTGAATGATCATTATTCAATAGATGGCGGGGATCCAAATGGATATACAGGAATAATGTGGTCAATTGCTGGAGTACACGATCGACCGTGGTTTGAACGTAAAGTTTTTGGCAAAATTCGCTACATGAATTTAAATGGCCTTAAGCGTCGCTTTGATGTAGAAAAATATATCAATCAATGGAAATAAGACTAGAATAATGGTGAGCCCGGGGAGAATCGAACTCCCGACCGAATGCTTAAAAGGCATCTGCTCTACCGCTGAGCTACGGGCCCAGATCTATGTTCCTGAAAAACAACAATACTGTCAACCGATAAATTTCTAATCTGTTAGCATTGTGAACTAGGGGAGTGTTTTTTCATTATTACTCTAGGAATTAATTGTGTATACAGATAAATATTATGTAATACCCACCAATAAACCCACCAAACTATAGAATAACGTGTTTTTCAACTTATACTGAGTTCTATGTAAAACCGTACGAATTAATACGAACTAACTAAAGCAAAACACCATCACAGCCGATGCGAGTAAAAATCATTGCTGTAACAACTGCAATTAATAATCTATGTTTTGCTTTCATTTTTTATAACTTTTTCATACAAGGTTTTAATTCCGAATATAAACCAAACTACTACAAAACCCCACCATAAAGCAAAAAACCAATCGTTTTTTGCAGTTCCATTCCACTCTAACCATTCAAATACTATGCCTTCCATAAATAAATCAAAAGAAAGTAAAGCAAAGAATCCAAACACCCAAATTAAAAAAAATGAAAATGTTTTAATTCTCTTCATTTAAGTAGCTTCTTTGAAATAGTTGTCAACTTCAAGAGATCTTCTATCGAATTCAACCTCTGCAGCTCCTGCAACCTCTTCAAGTGGAGAACAAGCCATTTCTGTGCAACCAAGCATACCATTTGAGCAGAAACAATTATTACAGTAGTTATTGCCAGCTCCTTTTCCTCGCCAATCATCTTCAACGATCTCACCATTAGTCAGCGTGCAGCTTTTGCCTAGAGACTCTTGCTGATAAAGAAAAAAACTAACTCCGACCACGGCTGCAATAACAACAATGCCAATTAATGTTGGTACTAATTTGCTTCTTTTTTTTGTTTGTTGTTCAGTAGCTGGGGTAAGTTGTGAGTCTTGCTTAGAGCCACACTTTGAACAAAATGTGCTTTTGCTATCAATAGGCGAGGAGCATTTTTTGCAATTCATAAATTATAGCCCTGAATTAATAATGTATTGTATACAATGTGATTATAGCATTAATTAATTCGTATTAATTCGTACGTATTAATTCGTACGATGTAAGTCAAAAAAGTCTACGTAGTTAGTAAATGGCCCTGGTTGTGGCTGCCAACCAGGAGGTGGGTCATCTTCCGGATCACCTGAACGTAAGAATGCATTAAAATTATCATAAAACGTTTGAGTGTCCATGCCTGTGTGTTTTTCAATTGCACCCCAGAACCCTAATTCAAGATTGTAAAAATCTCTTGGAATATCAATCCAAACTGTTTGCCAAGATGTCAACGATGCCAAATAAGGAGTAGCCATCATAAACGCTGGGCATTTATCGGCATCAGGAGCACGTTCAGTTTCATATCGTTCTGTCCATGGACCCATAGTGAAATCGGGGGTACAATCCCTGCCCCTACCCTCTGCAGGGCCTCCCATTATAGCTTGTCGTATTTCTTTGTAAAACCAGGGGTGAGTTACATTGGCAATAGAAATATTACCAAGACCATCTTCCCAGGTTTGTCCATCAAAAAAAGAGATATCTTGCCAGTGTTGTCGTAACCAGGCATTTTGAAATGCAATAGCAGCACCTTCTACCCACCATGGTGGTGCATATATCGTTGTTTGTGGGTTATCTTGATCCCTTTGATAATCTAACCCTCTGTCCAATGAATGTGCTCGTTGATAATGATGAAAGTACTCATGGGCATAATGTAGTGCTAGTCTTGTTAGATTCTTCCATGGCTCATTTTGTAATTCCTCTTGGCTTGAATCACCATATTGATGCCCATACCAAGTCAGGTTTTTTAGGTCTTCCAAACAGATGCTAATTGGGTTTGTTGAAGCAGTACGACGTTGACCAGTATTGCTCCCTGTCAAGCAATTACGTTGATCGTGTACATCTGCTACTGTTTTCAATCTACCATCTTTAAAATCCAAATCTTTCAATTTTTGAAATATCGGTTCATTGTCTTCATTTGAAAGGTCTTTGTTATAGACAACGTAAAAATAATTTGGATAGCTTCCAACTACTTGATTAATGTTTGTATGAACCTCATTAAAAAATTGACGGTGTTCTTCAGGAAATCCTTTATGCGTAACCAGCTGTTGTTTAAATTCTTTACTTGGCACATTAAAATCAATACTGATTAATTTATCTAGTGCAGGTCCTCCCCATTGATAAGAGTCACTGTCTTGTTTCTTATCGGAAGATTGCTTTTGATCAGAAGAAGATTGATTATTTATTGAATCACCACCACAGCCTATAATTACTATACAAAGAATTATAGAAATAACTTTTTTCATTGATGATTCCTAACAATTACAATTACAATTACATTATAACTATAAACACAACAACATATATCAACATAAGCAAGATATAGATAAAAACAATTAATTCGTATTAATTCGTACAGATGTAAGTCAAAAAGTCTACGAAGAATATTTAGCCAAGCACCGCAATAAGTGACCACAGCCTTAATTTAATAAAATATTATTGGGCAAATTCATTATATTTCAAATGAAAATTTAACTGCACCAGTAAAACTTATAGCAAATAGCACAAGAAGTAATACTAAAATAATTGTGCCAGTCTTGTTGTATGTGCGTCGTAATTTAATTGAAGCGTAAATCATCAAAGAGAGCAAACTAAAAAAGATTAATTGGTTTATTAGCATAAAAAAACGCACCTGAAATAAGTGCGATGATCTATTATAGCATGTTTTTAAAAGCATATTCAATATACAGCACTACTTAATTCGTATTAATTCGTACGTTTCTGCATAAAAGCTGAAATAACCCTCCCAGCGTCTCCCAGCGTTAGGTATTTTATCCTCATGAAAAACCCACCAATAAACCCACCAAAGATCAATATCAGTACATATTAAGGCATTACATAGAATATTAATAATATATCAATTAACAGATATAGAGAGTGTTATAAATTGTCTGGTATATTAGGTGGATTTGTATTAAAAGGCATCTGCTCTACCGCTGAGCTACGGGCCCAGATCTATGTTCCTGAAAAACACCAATACTGTCAACCGATATATTCCTAATCTGTTAGCATTGTGCACTAGATAAGAGTTTTTTCATTATTATCATAGGAATTAATTGTTTTTTATCTGTATATATCGCTTACGAATAATATTATGTGTTTATGAAAAAAAATTTCTATATCAGATCAAAAATTTCTATCATGCTTGTAGTCTTGTCTGCCTCACTTGCAGCTTGTTCAAATGGAAAATCTGATCAAAATACTGCTCTAACTAATCAATTGAATTCTTCGCAAGCTGAAAGTACTCAGCAACATAAAGAAAGTAAAGAAGTATTACAAAAAGAACAATCTCTTCCAAATATAACTTATTTTGCAAAAAATAAAAGTGATAGATTTTTTATTGACTTTGAAGATATTATTGCAGGACATCCTTATGTTGGAACAAGAAGTCCTAGGCCTCATAATGATGCTCAAGTATATTTTTCAAACACAGATCAAAGGTGGATTGATGCGAAAAAACCTTCTGATTACCCTCCTATCTATGCTGTAGCTGATGGTTATGTGGCTCTACCTCAATCATCATTCTATAATGTGGTTGACCACTCAAATGCAGATCCTCCTTGGTGGCATGTAGCGTACAATTTTACTTTAAGAATAGCCAAAGACGGCAATAGTTATATAGAATTCTTGTATCAAATGGAGCCTTATATGATACCTGATATTACGGATAAACCAAAAGATTTCTATAAACAATTCATCTTAGTTACAGATGGTCAATATGTAAAGAAAGGAGATGTATTAGCGTATATGTATGTCCCGTCTTTTAGCGAAATGACTGGAAGTAAAGGAGCATCTTCCCATATTGCTTTCTCTTTAATTAAACAACCAAGAACGGTGTATGCACCTGCTATTTTTTCTGAAGAAGTAGTTGCAAAATTTGGTGAAATTTATAGACATCCTAAAGAAGGATGGGAGAGTAAAAGTTTCGGGTTTGATTGGAATAGAGGAAGAGGCCTTCCAAATGGGATGGGTTGGATGATTAGTGATGAAGAAAACCCATTTGGTGATAATCCTCTAGATGTATTATTATTTGATGGAATTAAAGATGCAGAATTAGATCCTAAAGCAATGGCATATCCGAAAGACTTAGGATTTAAATCTTCAAATTTGTTATATAGCCAGTATGGATGGGGAGGCACAATTATAGAAAATATTAAAATTGAAGAAGATTGGCAGTTGCTATTTGCTGGTATTGGTGGCCCAATGAAGGTTGTTTTCAAATTAGAAGAAAATGGTCAATACAGAGAAAGTAAAGTGCTTGAATTACGATCAGGACAAAATTTTAATCTGACTCATAAAAATAATTTTTTAGGAAATGCATCAAAATTTTCTATATTAATTACAGATCCAAATAATTGGGGATGGAGCTTGGCTTTTGCAAATAAAGAAGCTACATTCATTGCTCCTGGAAGCACAAAAGATATATCTCCTCAATGTCCACCCGGATGCCCACCTAGTCCAAATCCTTATAAACTTAATAGGTGATGGCCACAATAATTTAGTACAGCACAAAAAAATATATTTAGAGAGAGAAAAAAGAAAATGGCAAACGTAAGAAATGAAAATGGAAGTTGTAAATGCGGCAGATCTCCAACTGGTGATTGTATTGGCTGGCATAGTTTAACGCCTGCGGAATATGATGCGAAAACTGAAGCGGAAAAAGAAGCAACATTTGGTGACTCTAAATAATAATGCTCAATCAGTTTGTTGAAGATTTTACAGCATCACTATTAACAGCAGATAAAACCTCTGAGCCTGCGTTGGTAAAACATACAGTCCTGGAATAAGACAGTACTATAAAACAGAAGCAGTCAGGCTGTTTATTGAGAAAGAAGTTGTAATTGTGGTATAAGACTAAGGGGGGGCCTACTTATGTCTGAGTGGCTCTCCCCTTTTTGTATGCGTTGTAAAAATACGTATATTAATACGAATTAATTAGTTATATTATGCGAGGTAAGCTTAGTAACTTGAGTATTATTAATAATTACAGAGCTTAGGTTTCTTAGATCCCTTATACAAACGATCTGCCCAGTTTTGTGACTTGCTCACTAAGTCCGAACTTTTTACTGTTGTCATGAATTCAGCAGGACAGAGCCATTCTTCACTCCCACGATTATTTTTTTTCAATGACATGTGGACATGGGCCCATTCATCTTGACCATATAGATAACCTATTAACTGACCTTGACGCACAGTATCTCCAGCTTTTATTGTCATCGATTGTAGCATTTTATTGGCAAGAGTTTTTTGTTCAGCAATTTTTGTCGCGTTGGCAGGCCCAGCAGATGGCTCAAGGCTGTATACAATGATTTGGCCATTAGGAATTTGCCACGCCAGATTAATTTGAAATGCGCCATCGGGAGGTCTTTCAAATATTTGAACGAACATGACTTGGCCATCTGAAATTGCTTGAAGCGCAACTTCTTTTTGATTTGTAAAGTAATCAAGACCATTATGAAATTGAATGCCCAGCTGATTCTCTTGAACGGCAAAAGGCTGAACTCCCCAGTAATCGACAGGGTCCATAAAAGGAGAAACCAAGAGACTTAAAGGCTCAGATGACGAAGTTAGAGTTTGTTTAGTAAGTCTTTGCTTTGTGGGGGTGGTTGTTTGATTCTGAACAGGAATGCTTGTTGTCTGTGCAGTTTTAGTTACATTATTCACTCTGGGAGATGTCGGTTCCTCTGATGCACAACCAAGCACGACTATGCTGAAAAAGGATACTGCCACAATTATTTTTTTGAAACCCACTTGAAGCTCCATTTCGCCCATCGATTATGAACTAGCATCTAGGCAAGATAGCATATTTTTCAAAAAATATTCAACAGATTCCATTAGTAAATTAGATATTGGCTTAACTTTAATCATTACTGATAAAGATTTAACTACAAAAGAAGTGGGTATTTTATGATTCTCAGTCAAAAGGTTTTTTTAGAAAGACTTTACTTGGGAAACCAATAATAAAGACACAGTTAATTTAAGTCAAGCATTGAATTCAAATATTCTAATATCCTTTATGGCTTCTTTATAAAAGCACATTCAATGCTTGTGTGGTATAAAAATAAATGGGGGACCAAACGTAGCTGGTCCCCCATTTATTTTTATATTGAATAATGGCTAGGTTGTCCAATTGGAACAATCTACATTGATTTCCATTGTTGTTTCACTAGTAATTTTTACTGATTTATAATCTGTGCTATGTTTTTTATTGTATTCTCTATGTTTATTATCACAATACGGCAATGTTTTACTTAAACCACATGAGCAAATACTATATTTTTCATTTTTTTGTAGGTTTATTTTCATTTATTAGGTCACTTTTAAAGGAATATTATCATTGCAAAGCGGACATTCATTTGCTTCATAGTTTTGCAATGTAATTTTTACTAATGATTTTGATGGTAGATTAAAGTCAATTGGCTGCATTGATCTATCAGCAATAATTGCTACGCCCACTACAGTTCCATTTGCATTTTTTACTGCATCAATTGTTTCAAAAATTGACTGTCCACTTGTAAGGATATCATCCACAACAAGTACTTTTTCATTAGGTTGAATTAAGTAGTCTCTACCTATAGCTCGACCATTTTCTACTTTTTCAGCAATAATGCTTCGAACGCGATAGTTGCGTGCTACTTCATATGCAATGATAGCACCACCAGTTGTTGGCCCAACAATTAAATCAGGCTGTAAATCCTTAGTCAGCTCATAGATATCTTTACAAATTAACTCTGTAAGATCTGGCCATTGCAATAAATTAAATTTCTCTAAATATGTATCGGAATGGACACCTGAATTGAGTTTAAAATGCCCACTTTGAATGACTTTAGCATCAATTAGCAATGATCTAATTTCTTCTTGATTCTTTACCATAATTTTATTTTCCTAAATTATATTTTATACCATGTTCTAAGTTATTTATTCTATCTCGCGGCCAGTAAATTAATTGTGTCTTTCCTATAATGTCATGCATCTCTATGAACCCTAAGTATCTTGAGTCATTAGAAGCATATTTATTATCACCTAGGACAAATACTTTTCCTTCCGGTACAATTATTTTTTCTAAATATAATTTAGGCATTCTTAGGAGGGAAGGTGCTTGTGCGTCAAATTCTTGAATTGGAGTGCCATCTACAGTAATTATGCCATCTTGCATTTGTACAATTTGTCCTGGCATAGCTGCAATACGTTTTACTAAGTTTCTTTTGTATTCTCCACCCTGAGCGAATACAATAATATCTCCAATTTTAAGAGTATTTCTAATCTCCAAACTTTCTCTATCAAGAAATGGTATCCATGTAGTATTGATTGATTTGTATGTTAATTTATTCACAATCAGATAATCATTATTATAAAATGTAGGCTCCATGGAAATACCACTTACAACATAGTTTTGAAATGCTTGTCTACTAAAGATAAATACTATGAATGCAATTATAAATATCTTAGAAATTTCTTTAATTGCAGATTGAATATTTTGCAGACTACTTGATTCTGCATCTAAAGCGATAGGTTGTGCTTCGGATACTAAAGTATATTCATAAATAACATCAGCAATTTTTTGATTCAGCATAATTTTTCTATAAATATATTTTGAATTATCTGGAACCTCTAATGTACTATCAGGAAAATGACGTAGCCCAAGGTTTTTTGAGTCAATATTTTTTGTATATCGCTCATCTGGTAATACGACTTGTTTATGAAAATTGATATGATGCATGCTTTGCCTTATTAATTTAGTAACTAGTATACTGATTTTTGGAATTTAAGTCATTGCAAATTAGCTGTACGTATCTTGTCAATTCTTTTTTATTATTGCCTAAAGAAAAGTTTTCTGAATTATGATTCTTATAAAAAATATTGTGGATAGCTGTTCCGAAGTTAATTTTTTTTACCCCATGTTGATTTAATTTAGAGAATGATTTTTTGTTAATTCCAGAACCACCATGAATCACTAATGGCTTATTAACATTAATTTGTATTTTATTAAGTAAGTTATAATTAATTTTTCCAGCAATGCCATGCCTTGCACCAATGGCAATCGCTAGTGAGTCTACTTGTGTTTTTTCTACAAAATAGCTTGCTTCATCAGGATCGGTATACAAACTTTCTGTAAATGTTGCATCACCAATTAGTTCGGATTGCCCACCTATAACGCCGAGTTCTCCTTCAAGACCATTAGCACTTACATTAATGGTATTAATGATTACTTTGATTTTATTTATGTTTT
Source organism: Dehalococcoidia bacterium (assembly GCA_029246995.1). Lineage (GTDB taxonomy): Bacteria > Chloroflexota > Dehalococcoidia > UBA2979 > UBA2979. The sequence continues at coordinate 67,325 of JAQWMB010000012.1, forward strand.
CTTCTAGTGGAAGAGTTGAATAATCTAACATGAATGATGAATAATGGTTACTCTTAGCTTCTTGGACTTCTTCTAAGGTATTTGCATGATCTAGGTGAAGTGCAACTGGAATGGGGTGTTTTTGTACTAGATCATTAATTGCCTTACCTGCTTTTTTGATGGTTAAAAAAGATTGAATGTTCTTTTGGTTTGTTTGTAAAAAAATTGGTGATTTAGCTAGTTTTGACCCGTCGAGTATTGCTTGAGCCATATCTACAGATGATACATTAAAGGCAGGTAAAATATAATTATTATGTGATGCATGATTGAGCAGTGAGATGCCAGATACTCTTACCACTATTGCATCCTTCCTTGGTAGCAATAAAAATTGTATAATTATTTACACATAAAAAGTTAGGAAGTTTCTTGAATATTTTGAATTATCGCTCTTTTGTGCTTGTTATGGTCATAGCTATTTTCTTTGGCAATTTAGTTCTTATACTTGATAGTAGGAATGGTCAAGATTCTATAATGCAAGATGCTGATAATCAAATGAAAAATTCCTCTTCTCGTACTGCATCGAATAACACGATTATTGAAGCTACTAAACGGTCAATTCAGGTCACCGGATTGGGCAGTGTAAGCCTTGAACCCGATATAGCAACTTTTTCAATCAATGTTCTCACACAAAGAGAGAGTGCCTCCATAGCAAGAGAAGATTCTGCCCGTAAACTTAATCAAATATTTGCATCACTCAAACGTTTTGGTATTGATCAAAAAGATATCAGAACAACGAATTATTCTCTCTATCCTGAATATGTGTATGAGAAAAATAAAATGAGAAGAATTGAAGCATTTAATGTGTCTAATAATTTAAATGTGAAAGTTCGACAACTAGAACAAGTTGGCTCCATTATTGATGGGATAATCAAATTGGATTCTGGCGATATACGAATTAACAATATAGCTTTTGATATTGATGATTCAGGTTCTTATGAAGATCAAGCCAGGGAGTCTGCAATCAAGAATGCAATTGCGAAAGCATCAAAAATTGCAAAAAGTGCCAATGTGCAACTTGGTACTCCTTCAATTATCATAGATATAGAACCATTTTCTAATGGTAATCCTATTGGTGTGCAGCGTTCGATGATGGCAGAGATGGAATCTACTCCTACAACTATTGCAACTGGACAAATTGTTATTGAATCAAAAGTACAAGTTACTTTTGCAATCAAATAAATTTATTGTGTTTGAATCCTTATGATTATAATTATGCTGTGCTAAAATTGTGCTACTATTTAACATGATTAATTTTGATTGGAAATAAAGTGGTACTTAGTGATAGATCTATTAAAGAAGCTTTAGATTCGGGTAGAATAATTGTTAGCCCTATAGGAGAAAATGCGATCCAACCAGCATCATTGGATATTAGATTGGATCGAGAATTTAGAGTTTTCAGAAATCATCGTGATTCTTTTATTGATATTCGTTCTCCGATGGAATCACTTACTGAAATAGAAACCATTGATGACGATCAAGCATTTGTGCTACACCCCAATGAATTTGTTTTAGGTTCTACTATTGAACTTGTGGAGCTTCCTAACGATATCGTTGCTCGTGTTGAAGGAAAGTCATCTTTAGGTAGGCTAGGCTTATTAGTTCATGCCACTGCTGGTTATGTAGATCCTGGTTGGCAAGGAAAGCTCACGATGGAACTATCTAACGTTTCTAATTTACCAATTAAGTTATATTACAATATGAAAATTGGCCAACTTTCGTTCTTTGAATTATCAACACCTTCAGATAATCCATATGGGTCTGGTGCTATTAAATCAAAATATCAAAATCAGGAAGGTCCTACAGCAAGTAAGGGTTATTCAGACTATGAATAAAATGCATTAAAAAAATCATGAGCCACGAATCAATTTCTCATTTTATGTCAGAAGCAATGAAGTTAGCAGAACAATCTATACCTTTTTCTTCACCTAATCCAGCTGTTGGGGCAGTCATTGTAAAAAATGGAAAAATAATTGGGAAGGGTAAAACGAGTCCTTTTGGAGGGCGACATGCTGAAGCGAACGCAATTAGAAGTGTCCATGATAAAAATTATTTAAAAGGAGCAACGCTTTATTGTACGCTGGAGCCATGTTCACATTCTGGTAAGACTCCACCATGTACTACGGCTATTATTGAATCAAAATTTAAAAATGTCATAATTGCTTTGAAAGACCCAGATAGTCAGGTTAATGGAAAAGGAATTAAGCAACTGAGAAAAGCGAATATCCAAGTTATAATTGGAGATGGAAGCAATGAGGTGAACAATCAATTAATGTCATATATATACCATCGTAAAACTGGTTTGCCATTTTTTTCTGCTAAGTTGGCATCTACGTTAGATGGTAAAATAGCAACGATGAAAAATGATTCAAAATGGATTTCAAATAATGCTAGTAGAAATAGAGTGCATAAATTTAGAAGCAAAGTCGATGCAATTTTAGTTGGTTCAAAGACAGTCATTATTGACAATCCTTTTTTAACTGCGAGGCGTAATGGTAAGTTGCTTAAAAATCAACCATTAAGAATTGTTATTGATTCTAAGGGTCAACTATCAACGAACTATAATATATTTAATAATGATGCAGAAACTTTAGTTGTTACAACTGATGCTTCCTCAAAAAAATGGCGGAAACAAATAGAAAAAGCAGGCCATAGTTTCATTATTATTGACGACAAATTAAAACAGGTAGATTTATTAAAATTTGCGCAATCAATGAGTGAATTAGGCATTATGCATATTCATGTCGAGGGTGGTGGGCAATTAATTGGAGCACTGATGCATCACCAACTTATAATTAAATTATATTTATTTATCGCACCAAAAATTATTGGTAATCAGAAAGCTATTAACATGATTGATGGTTTAAATATAGAAAAGGTTTCTGAGGCATTAAAGTTAATTAATACTTCCTATGAATTCATTAAGCAGGATATACTTATTGCTGGAGAAGTTGACTATAAATAGTTTTAAGGAAATTCTTTGTTTACTGGAATTATTGAAGAAATCGGTTTGGTAACTAAAAATCAATCTGGCGAGCTAAAGGTTTCTTGCATGAAATTATTAAGCGATGCGCAATATGGTGATTCCATTGCAGTAAATGGTGTTGATTTAACGATAAGTGGAATTTATGATAATGAGCTAGGTTTCAATGTAATGCCTGAGACATTTAGGAAGTCTAATTTATTAGATGCTATTAAGGGAACTAAAGTCAATTTGGAACGTTCTTTAACATTACAAACTAAATTATCCGGTCATATTGTTCGCGGTGTTGTGGAGACAACCTGTCAGTTGATTTCTTTAGAAGATGAAAATAATGCCATCATAGCTACATATGAAGTTGACCCAATATTTTTGAAGTATATTTTGATTAAAGGGCCCGTAACTTTGGATGGAGCCTCTTTAACTATAATTTCTAAAAATGAAAATTCCTTTGCAGTTTCTTTAGTTGAGTGGACGCAACAAAATACAAATTTAATTGAATCAAAAATTGGCAAACTAGTTAACTTAGAAACAGATATCTTTGCTCGTTATATTGATCAACTAATTGATCGTGAATAATTTACTAGTATCATCATAGAAGGAGTTAAAATGGAAAAATCAAAAAAATCTCTACATGTCGATGCTGAACAAGCAATTTTAATGTTTAAAGAAGGAAGTCCTTTAATTATCGTCGATGATGAGGATCGTGAAAATGAAGGGGATGTAGCAATTCCTGCACAGTTTTGTACATCTGGGATGGTCAACTTTATGGCAAAAGAGGCCAGAGGCCTTATATGTACGCCATTAGATACACCTATAGCGGAAAAATTAAATTTAAATTTAATGACAGGTTCAGAAGGAGATACAATAGAAAGTACTGCTTTTACAGTAACAGTTGAAGCGGCAAATGGTATAACCACAGGAATATCTGCTCAAGATAGAGCAAAAACAATTAGTGTTCTAGCAGATAAAAATAGCACTTCAAGAGATCTTGTTAAGCCAGGACATGTTTTTCCTCTTAAAGCACGAGAGGGAGGAGTTTTAGTTCGAGCAGGACAAACTGAAGCATCAGTAGATTTATGTAAAATGGCCGGTCTTTATCCAGTTGCAGTGATTTGTGAAATTATGAAAGATGATGGTGAAATGGCTCGCATGGGTGATCTTGAAGAGTTTGCACAGAAACACAAAATGAAAATAGTAACCGTGGAAGCACTTATTAGTTATAGAATGTCTGAAGAAAGATTAATCACCAGAGTTACTGAAACCGCATTACCTACTGTTTATGGTGAATTTAAGGCTATAGCCTATCATACAAAAATTGATAGCAAAGAACATGTTGCATTAGTCATGGGTGACGTAACTAAAGACGACGCATGTTTAGTCAGAGTACATGATCAGTGTTTAACTGGTGATGTTTTTGGTTCTAAAAGATGTGATTGTGGCGAACAATTAGATGCTGCGATGAAAATAGTTGCTCAAAATGGTAACGGTGTTATTGTATATATGGATCAAGAGGGAAGAGGTATTGGTTTACACAACAAATTAAAGGCTTACAGTTTGCAAGATCAAGGATTGGATACTGTTGAAGCAAATGAAGCATTAGGTTTTTCTGCAGATAAAAGAGATTATGGAATAGGTTGCCAAATACTGGTTGATTTAGGTATTAAAAAATTACGATTAATTACTAATAATCCAATGAAAAGGTCAGGATTAGAGGGTTTTGGGTTGCGAGTTGTTGATAGAGTTCCAATTGAAGTTGAGCCAAATAAACATAATTTAAAATATCTTACAACCAAACGGGATAAAATGGGTCATTTGCTAAATTTGGATGAGGGCGCATGAGTAATACCAATGAGCATTTCGAAGATAATATCGCTGTAGTAATTTCAGAATTTAATAAAGATATTTCTACGAAATTATTAGATATTTTTTTGACTCATGCTAATACTGTAAATTTTCCACAAAAAAACATAGAAATTCATCATGTTCCTGGTGCTTTTGAAATACCACTAATTGCAAAACAATTGGCTATGATGGACAATATTGATGCAATAGTTTGTCTTGGATCTGTAATTAGAGGTGAGACAATCCACTTTGAATTAATTGCTCATCAACTTGCTCAAGGAATTCGAGAGATATCTCAAGAACATCTTACACCTATAATTTTTGGGGTTTTAACTGTCGAAAATTTAGAACAAGCTCATGCAAGATTACATAAAGCATCAGAATTTCTTGATACAGCCTTAAGCATGATTGCTCGTAATCGTTCATTTTAAGTCTTGGAGCTTGCAATGAGTATTTGGTATAAAAAAAGTGATCCTTCTGGAGGTGAAGGGATTGATCCAAGCTCAATATCATCAATAAAAGTTGCTTATAAACTAATTAAGAAATTTCCCAATCTTCAGAAGAAACATAAAGTTGTAGCAGGCGGAATGGCAATTTCATCTGCTTTAATTATTCTAGCTAGTATTGCAATAGTAAAGCGTTTACAAAAAGGCCAATCTTTAAAAAAAGCACTTAATGAGATTTCTGAAGAAGAAATAGAAGCTATTCACATTAATAAAAAGCAAAAAAAACAATAATTGACATAAAATTTCTAAAATTATTTTATTTTTAGAAATTTTCCTTTCAAGTTGCCCGATAAGATTTGAACCCGTATACTTTTGGTGCTAATGTGTTAACTCACTTTAGCAAATAAGTTGTTCATTTGAGGATATTATGAAGTTTACTTGCGAGCAAGATAAATTACAAAAGGCACTTAGCGCTGTATCAAGGGCAATACCAAATCGTTCTTCTTTACCTATTACTAATCATATACTTCTAGAATCTACTACAGACGCAATTGTTATTTCTGCTACAGACGCAGAAACTCTAGCCATCACATATACTGTTCCTGCAAATGTTGGCGAACAAGGTTCATTAGCATTACCGTCTAGGTTATTAACTGATTTTGTGACTTCTCTACCACCAGATATGATTGATTTTGGTCAAGAAGATGAATCATATAGAGCGCAATTAAAATGTGCAAAGAACAAGTCATCGATAGAGGGCCTTGATCCTGGTGAATTCCCACCGATTCCCAAAAATTCTGGATCTACTGAGTATAAATTATCAGCTAAGGTATTTAAAAGTGCACTTGATAAGGTGGTTTTTTCTGCTGCTAGTGATGATTCTAGACCAATTTTAACGGGGGTTCAATTTGCGATTGCAGATGGCCAAATCATCCTAGCTGCAGCTGATGGTTTTCGGTTATCAGTATGTAAAATTAATATTGATACAAAAGATAACGTGCCGTCATTTGTTGTGCCATCAAGGGCATTAGGTGAATTATCTAGACTACTAAACGAATTGGGAGATACTAATTTTAGTATGACTTTAAATGAGCAAAATACACAAGTTGAATTTGATCTTGGCTATTCAAGAATGGTTGCTCAGTTATTACAGGGCACGTTCCCTAATTATGATCAATTAATTCCTGATGAGTGGAAAACAAAAATTTCTATTTCTTCTAAAGAACTTATACGTGAAACAAAAATTGCATCGATTTTTGCCAGAGATGGCAGTGGGATTATTCGATTGAGTGCAAAATCTGCGCCAGATAAATCAGGCAAGTTAGTTATTACTGCGAAGGCCGATGAGCTAGGTACTAATGAGGGAGAAATCGATGCTACTATTGAAGGTGATGACTTACAAATTGCATTTAACAGTAGATATTTGATGGATATTTTACAAATTTTAGAAAATGAGGGTTTAATTATTGAGGGTTCTTCTTCTCAGAGCCCAGGTGTCATTAAATCATCTTCAGATGATAATTTTATACATGTTGTAATGCCAATGTTTGTGCAGTGGTAATTTAAAAGGCGGGCTAATTTTTTTTTAATAAATTAAGTTGCTCTTATGGATAGAAGAAATTTTTTAAAATCAGCATCGCTTACAAGCTTTGGGTTATTCCTTGACCCTAATGGTATATTTAGGAAATCAACTAATATAAAATTGCAGGATTCTTTTCAAACTTTAATAAAGCATGAAGGTCCGCATGATCGTCCATCTATTACTAATCAGAAGAACTTAATTTGGGTATGGCAATTTAGCGAAGATGGTACTAAGTATGCTATTAGAGATCATCTTGCTAAATATAATCTTGGAGTTGTAATGAAAACGCATGATGGCACTGACTGGATGTCAGAATTTGATCCATCTGTCGATGCTATTGATGGTCCAGAAAAAATCCATGAACTTGCACAATTTTTTGAATCTAGTGGCGTCCCTTTTCACACCTGGTCTGTTCCCAATGGTATTAATCCATTAAAAGAAGCAGAAATGACTATATTAGCATATGAAGCAGGGCCGCGAAGTATTTTTCTAGATGTTGAGCATACAATAGGATTTTGGAGAGGCACAAATCAGGCTGCATATGTTTTTGGAGAGAAGCTTAGGAATTTTTCTAGCGACATGAGCATTACGACAAGTATTGATGGACGACCTTGGAATATCGATGCAATTCCTATTGATGCTTTTGCAGAGTTTAGCGATGTATTAGCACCTCAACTTTATTGGGATACATTTAGTACTTGGGGAAATAGGTATCATTATAATGACCATGGCTATTTCGTTCCAAATAGTGGAATTTCGCCAAGTTTTATTATACAAAGTGTATTTAAAAAATTAGCTAAGTATAAAATTCCAATCCAACCTGTTGGAGAAGGAAGTGTCAGTAATACAGCTGAGTGGAGTGAATTTATTCAGTCTGCATTGGCATATAATTCGAAAACTGTTTCTGCATGGCGATACGGTACTACAAGTACACGTATTATGCATCTCATGTCAGATAGTGATTCTTTGCCTAAATTTTATACAGTTTTGTCTGGAGATTCCCTATATGCCTTGAGTAGCAAATGGGGCGTTAGCACAAACACTATTCTTAATTGGAACCCTGATTTGAATAATCCTGATGTTTTATCTATTGGTCAAATACTTCGGATTCCAGATGGGGACTATCCAATGCAAAGAGAAATTAACCACACTATTCAAAATGGAGAAAATCTTTCAATTATTGCAGATAATTGGGGCGTAGATATGCAAAATATTATTGACTATAATCAAATTTTAAATCCTAATCAAATATATGTTGGTGATAGTATTAAAATTCCAATTAATGATTATAAAAGCAGAAATGTCTCTTCCGTTCGGGCAGTTATTTCTAATCAGACACATAAGGTGGTTCCTGGTGATAATCTTTGGGATTTATCACAACGATGGAATGTTTCTATTCAGAAGATAATAGATTATAATGGATTATCGAATTCTAATTTAATTAGAATAGGGACAATATTAAAAAAGCCATAGATTCATTTTTATTCAATAGGAGAAAATTATGTGTTTTGAATTAGATTCTTCACCCCCAATTTACAAGTTACAAGGCGCTTCTGTCAATTTTAAAGATGTCACGCTTACTTCATCTGATACTACAGAGTTTGCTGCATTTTATGCAGAGAGCGATAAACCTAAAGGACCAGCGATTGTTATCTTACCGGATGTACGCGGCCTTTATAGATTTTATGAAGAATTAGCATTACGATTTGCAGAGCATGGCTATGATGCCATAGCAATAGATTATTTTGGTAGAACCGCTGGCGTATCTAAAAGAGATGATGATTTTGAATTTATGCAACATGTTGAGCAAACAAAAGTCGAGCAAGTGACTAGTGATGTAAGTACAGCTATTAATTATTTAAAAAATCGAGATGATCATGAAAATCGTAGTATATTTACTCTTGGTTTTTGTTTTGGTGGCAGCTCGTCATGGTTGCAAGCTGCTGGTCAAGAATCACTCAGTGGTGCAATAGGATTTTATGGTCATCCTACTAGAGCAAATAGAGATCAAACACCAGGCCCTGTACATTTAGTCGAAAATTTTAAATGTTCAATTTTGGCCTTAATGGGTGGAGCTGACCAGGGCATACCTATTGAAGAAATTAATAAATTTGAAAATGCATTAAATAATGCTAAGATCAACAATGAAATTATTATTTATGATGGCGCTCCTCATTCATTTTTTGATAGAAAATTTAAAGAATTTCAAAATGAATCAGATGATTCTTGGAGTAGAGTCCTTGCTTTCATTGATAAGAATGCATAATTGTTAAATTAGAATTGAGTCTATGATGTTATTTAGTGCATGGCCTGCATCGGGAAATTGGTCAACCATGGTTAAAGAATGGGAGCATCTTGCTAGTCAAGGTTGGTCTGGACTTTGGTCAATGGATCATTTCATGACGACAACTGATTCACACAATCACCCTGTTACTGAATCTATGACAGCTCTAGCTGCGTTAGGTGCTATGGTTCCAGATTTAAAAATTGGCACAATGGTAGCTGGCAATACATATCGTCATCCAGCAATTTTGGCAAAAATGGCTATTAATATTGACCTTATTACTAAAGGTAGATTTATTTTAGGTATTGGATGTGGGTGGCAAGAAATTGAACATCGTAGTTTTGGTATCAATTTTCCAAATGTTTCTGAGCGAGTAAGAATGCTGGATGAATCTGCTAGCATTTTAAGCAAACTATTAAAAGGTGAAGTAGTGAATTTTTCTGGGAAATATTATGAAATTGATAATGTTAAACTTAATCCTGGCTCAATTCAAAATCCAATACCGTTACTAATTGGTGGTGGAGGAGAGCAAGTAACTCTTAAAACTGTAGCTAAATATGCAGATGCATGGAATATTTGGGCTAATCCAAAGTTATTTGAAAAAAAATCTAAAGTTTTGGAAAATTATTGTGATGCTGTAGGACGGGACAGTGCAAAAATTCATAAAACTGTTGCAATCAATATATTATTTTCTGATGATAAGAATTTTGTTAATCAAGAATCTAAAAATTCATGGTCTTTAATAGGCGGGAATGAAGATGAGATAACTCAAAAAATTGGAGATTTTCAAGATTTAGGAGTAGATGAAATTATTGTTGCTTCTTATGATAAATCTACTTACCAAAGCATAGGCATGGAAGAAATGAATCATTTTTCCGAAAGTATTATTAAATTTTTTAATGGTTAGTTCTTTTTTGAACATAATTTTTCTGTAATTTTGTACATTATTTTACATCCATTAATAAAATTTTCTTTTGTGATATATTCATCATGATTATGGAATCCAGATCTTTCTTCCAATGAAAAAATAGATGGTATGAAACCATAGGCATTAATCCCAATATTACGTAAAAAGCGGTTATCAGTGCCATAAGCTGAAGTTAAAGGGATAGTGATATTATTGGGATAGTCATTGTTAAGCACTTCTTTAATAACATGAATCAACTCAGTGTCCCATTCACATTCCAATATAAGATTATCTTCATTCGTTGAAAGATTTTCAAATAAAATTGCATCATCATTTACTAAATTCTTTATAGTGTGTATAAATTCATTGCTGTCAATATAATTCGGTAACCTGCAATCTAATATTGCTTCTGCTTTAGCAGGAATTACATTATGCTTATTGCCCGCATTTAGTCTTGTGATATTTAAAGTCGATTGATTCATTGCCACTAGTTCAGGATCGATCACTTCATTCATTATATTATTTAAGTCATCATCTTTACTTTGAAAATTTTCATTATAGTTTTCTTGATGCCATGCGATTATTTTATTTAAAGCGTTTGTGATTTTGGCTGTAGCATTTGTTCCATGTGGCTGACTACCATGTCCAGGTATACCAAATGCAGTTATTTTTATCCAACAAATTTTTTTCTCTCTATATCCAATTCCAAATAAAGGCTGATTATTTATTCTAATATCACTAAAACCATAACCGCCCTCATTTAATGAATATTCAATATCCAGTAATTCAGGATGATTGTCTACTAACCAAGACATACCATACTTTGAACCAATTTCTTCATCAGGCACAATACAAAAAATTAAGTCTCTGTTTAATCTAACTTTATGCCTCTTAATGAGTATGAATGCAATGAATTGCATAATAGTACAACTTTTCATATCTATTGCACCTCTGCCATAAATTTTATCCTTGATCATTTCTCCACCAAAAGGATTTTTGGTCCATTTTTCTTTTTCAACTGGCACAACATCTGAATGACTGCACAACATAAGACCTTTATTTGAATCATTGCCTGTGATTTTTGCATAGAGTATATTTCTATTGGGCGCAGTAGTGAATGTCTGAAATTCTATTTTTTCTTTAAGTAATAAATTTATAAAAAAATCAGTAGCAAGTTTTTCATTACCTGGTGGATTTGAAGTATCAATCGCAAGATATTCTTGAAATATGCTTATAGCTTCTCGATTAATGTTATTCCAGTTTATGACCATAAATTAATTATACAATAAATCCTTCAAGGATGTTTCATGTAAGGATTATCGATGCGAATATGAACAAATGATTATTGCAAATATTAAAAAAATTTGCTGGATTGGACTTGGAGTAATATGCGTTGCTCTCGGTGCTGTAGGAATTTTTGTTCCTGGTCTCCCTACGACTGTCTTCATTTTAATTGCATTATGGTCATTTGCTAAATCTTCACCTAGGCTATATAACTGGCTCATTAATAATAAATACGTAGCTGCTGGAGCAAAAAAATATCTTGAAACAGGTAAAATGACTAAAAAAACAAAATACATAATTATTTCTTGTATTACTTTTTTTACCTCGATTGCTGTTTTTATATTTTTATCAGGATTAATGCTGTTTATAAGAGGCATCATTTTAATTTTAGGCATTATTGGAATTATATATATTCTACATATACCAGTTTTAAGAAAATAATATATTTTGATATAGCATATAGGAAAATGGTACGCTCGGAAGGATTCGAACCTTCGACCTGCGGATTAGAAGTCCGCTGCTCTATCCACTGAGCTACGAGCGCATGTCTATATTCATAATTAATAAGCTATATGAATATATAATAATTTAACTTTTTTTATGCTTTGCGTCACTGCAATGTTACAAAATCATTAAAGTTTCAACATAGAGTATTTTTTATTGCTATGGTACATTATTTGAAATAGTAATTAAATTATAGGAAAATTCAGTGAACCCAAATAAACCTTTACGCGTTGCAGTTAAAACTACACCAACAATTTTTGATGTTGAACAACCAGGAGGCTTTGGAGATGATCTAGGTTCTGATTTATTTGGTAGTTTCTATGACCAACTTGTTGGTCCAAAAACATTTTTTGATGTAAAAAATTATTCACGATACGATTGGCATAATTTAAATAATATTTTATCCGATAAATGGTGGTTTTCTGAGGATAAATTATCATGTTATTTCCAGATTAGGAAAAATGTTTTTAGCAAAGATGGCAATGAATTAACCGCCGAGTCAGTATTGTGGGGATGGGAAAGAGCTTTTGGTCTAAGAGATGTAGGTAAATGGGTTGCAAGACTTGGTTCAGTTCAGGAATTTGAAAATATAGAAATAGTAGATAAGTATTTAATAAAATTTAACCTTACGCATCCTAATCCAGCATTACCACGTTTAATGTGTCAAAATGCACCTTCTGTTTATGATATTGAAGCACTTAAAGGTAAGCTGAATGATGATGATCCATGGGGCACATCAATCATTGGAGCTGAATCATTTGGCTTTGGCCCCTATGTATTAAATGGAGTATCTGAAGATTCAGTTTCAATTAAAGCTCATGAAAATTATTGGAAACATGATGTTAATATAAAAAATATTGAAATGACTCGCATCGATAATCATGATGATGCAATTGATGCATTAATTAATGGTAAATTTGATATTATGCCTGGTGTTTTAGATAGTGATTTAAAGAAAATTTCAACCAATAATAATTTGACTGTCAACATGAATGCTATGCATGCTGGTATGTTTCTGCACCTTGATCCAGAGTTTGCTCCCTTGGATGATATTAAGGTTCGGCAAGCATTAGCACATGCAATTCCAGTTAATGAAATAATTAATGAAATTTATAATAATCAAGTTGAGCGCTGGCATAGTTTTGTAAAACTAGAGAGCCCTGGTTATGATCATTCAACTTGGCCATATGAATATAATATCGATAAAGCAATTAAGTTATTAAGTGAATCCTCTGCACCTGATGGATTTGAATCAGATTTCTATGTATTTCCAGGAGATGGTTTTGTTGAATCAGCAGGCATTATCGTTGATGCACTAAGTAAAATTGGCATTAAGTTAAATATTTTAGCTAGCGATGATGTTACAGATAGAAATAGACAAATGAGAGAAAATGGTCACGTTGCCCCTATTATGATGCGTGGTAGCACTGATGGCAGAGGCATGAGAGTTGCTGAACCAATGTATGCATTTTATCATGATTTTGGTCCTGGTAGGATGCGGTTATTTCCTTTCAGATATAATAATGAGGAATTTTTTACTGAATTAAAAAAATTACCTGCGGTAGGCCATGGTAAAAATTGGGAAAATCATGTCAAGAAATTACAAATTATTCATAACAATGATGCTGTCATGATTCCGATTTGTAATCAAATTTATAAAATTGCCCATGTGATTGATTTAGAAGGATGTCGACATCTTCCAGACAATAGATTGCCTTTTGGAGATATGCATTGGAGATAAGCATGTTCTATCCCTCTTTGATTTCCAATTCATGTCGATAAATTTTAGTCCAATATGGTTCAACAAATTTTTCTACAAATAGCTTATGAGCAGAGCTATTTCTATATTTATCAAGTGCTTGTCTGTTTTTAAATTCAACAATGAGTCCAAAGCGAGGAGCATCGCTAATTTTTTCATAAGGTAATGGACCAGTCCCTCTAGGTACATATTTATCTTTGTGAACAATTGACTCGCCACCATCTGTGCCTAGGAATTTTCTACCAAATGATAAATATCCAATATCTGGCATATTAGATTTAAATTTCTTTAATGATCTAAACATGCTGTCTACTTCTTTTTCAGGTACTTTTTCATCCATATCCCATAAAACCATATGTAAAATAGATCCAGCTCCAAAAGCACTATTTTTAGTAAATTGGAATGCCGACTCATGTAAAAAATCAGTTGCTAAATACTTTGACCACATTGTTGCACAAACTTGCCAAGCAAATCCAGGTTTTGGATGTGTTGCTTGCGGGTTGTCATGCGCTTCAGAAGTTACATAACTACGATAAGCATCCTCATCTTCAAAATCCATTATAAAAAATGATTGGTAAGGTGCAGCAATTTTTTCAAAGCCGTTATTTTTTTTAAGGAATGTGCCACTTTGTGATTCTTGTTTATTTTCTTCAGCTAATAAATATCCATATGATAATTTTTTCATATGTTGTAAATTTTCTTTTTGCATTCTTTTCATGCCTAATTCAATAAATATTCGATCCGCATCTTCTGTTTCATTCCAAAGCAAGATATGAAAAAACATAACTTATCCCTTCGCTAAACTTTTCTTCCAGGAGGCACGTATTCTTCCAAAAATTGCCCGGTAAAATCATCGATATCTAATTTGCTAAGACTGTTTAATTCGAATAGCTGCACGTTAATAGAATTGATCATGCTATATGCTTCCTCTTTAAGTTGATTTTTCCATTCATCACTTTCGAAAAATGCTTTATATTGTAATGCTTGTTCCTTTTTATCTTGAAAAATCCTGATCCAAATGAAATCATTATTTTCAAATTTGTGATCTATTATATGCATATTAAGTTGTTTCATTATTGGCATTGATTTCTCTTCAAACCATTTTAAAAAATTATCTTTTTCATTCTCCTTTATATTGTAAGTTCTGAATTCAATTAACATTTTTTTAACTCCTAAAATAATTTATGAAATAAATTCTACTATTGATTCCATCCAGTTTTTAGGATCTTGATCAGTTGTGAACATTCCTTGTGCTCTTTGCTTATTTGTCGAAAGCGTTATTAGTTTACTTGATGGTAATGATGAATGGATTGCTTCACCAATATTTAGTAATTTACTTTGGGTACCATATATGAGTAAGGTTGGAATAGTAATTTTTGCACTATTTTTAATTGAATCGTAATAACATAGTGCATAAGGACCAGCACCTTCCCATCCCATATTGCCATAAACCTCACAATTTTCTGCTGAGTTTACTAATAATGTATCAATAAATTTTTGAGTAACCATTTTGATGTTTGCATTTTTAGTATTGCCACCGGATTTATTCCATAGTTTTAAGAGGTGGCTGCCATCTGATTGGCTTGGATAATAACTATGTATACGTTGTTGTAATTGGATTCCAGCATCGTTTGCATAATTACCAACTTCATCTAAGATAAGATGCTTAATGCGATCCTGATTTTGTAAGGCAACTTCAATAGAAATAATACCTCCAGTATGAGTTCCAAAAAGATCAAAGGTTTCTAATTCTAAACCATCAATAAACCATTGAACTGATTGTGCAAATTCTTTAACAGATGTATATGGTTTTTTTGGTTTTGAAGATTCACCATAACCCATAGTAGTCATAGCAATTAGGCGATAACCGGATGGGAAAAAACGAAAATATTCTGCGTAGTATGCTGAGGACACCGGAGTAGCATGCATAAATAGGAGAGGCTTGCCTTCCCCAGCTTCCCTATATTCAATTTGACCATCAGGAGTATTAACAAATCCTCTTTTAACCTGCATATCACTTCTTTCTATATAATATTCATTATATCAGAAATTTATTGTCAGGATGTTGTAATGCATGCTCTGCAATAGTTTCTAATGCTCTCGCTTCAATTGGTGGATTAATAAGGCCAGAACGTGCATCACGAAAAAAACGCTCGAATTGATTTTCTTTTTCTAAGCCAATTCCACCAACTAATCTCATTACCGAATCTGTTATATAAACAGCTGCTTCTGTCGATTCTCTCTTAGCAGCTATAACATATGGTATTAACTCATCTTTATCATTATTTGAATCCCATGCTTCAGATACACTAACTAAAAAATTCATACTTATCATTATTCTAGAGTCAATTCTTCCTAATTCATGCTTAATAAACGGAATTGTTGATACTGGCTTTTTGTAGCCAGTTGGTTGTCGACTATTCAAATATTTAATTAGCTGGTCCCTAGCTTCGATTGCAATGCCGAGACTAGTTGCACCGATAATTAATGGGAACCAAGCATTAAATGGTAATTTTGCATGTCTTTTGGATTGTCCGTGTTCATAAAGTATATCTGATTTTTTAATTGGAACATTATTAAAAATGATTTCATGAGATTCGGTAGAACGCATTCCAAGTCCATTCCATTGTTTATTAATTTGTATTTTTTCATTATGCTTATTAACTAGCACCCTACAAAGTCGACGTGATTCATTATTATAGGCATATACGATCAGATGATCGAGACCCGTTGAAATTGTAGCCCAATTCTTTTTCCCTTTTAACCTTAGTAGTTTATTTTTATCTCTAAAAATTTTTGTTTGCGGTATTCCTCCACTTTTAGGAGATCCTAATTCTGCTTCGGAGGCTATATTATTAATAAGTGTAGTATTAGAGATAATATCTTTGAATATGGATTCTCTCTTTTGTTTGGGCCATAAATGATTTTCTGATTCAAATCCACAAACTATCGTGTGCATGCCAATTCCTAGTGCAGTTGATGCGTCACCTTGAGCAATTTTGATCTGTGATTTTATAATTGAAGGCAAGCTAATTTCTAGGCCTCCCATAATTTTTGGGATTGCAATTTTTAAGTAATTATTCTCTTTTATTAAATCAAAATTTTTTGTTTGGAATTGTGGATTTTCATCATAGTACATTACTCGCTTTTTCAAATCAGTTGAAATGAGTTCAGCAATTTTTTCTATGTTGAAACTGTTAGTATTTTTTTTCAAAGTTTTTATTTTCCTTTAAGATATCTTATTTATTTGCTAAATCGATTATGACATAATTCATAGTATGCTGATAATAAACTGATAATAAATTAGTTTGAATATATTAAAGGAAAATGGAAATAATTCATGGAACATTCAATTTTTATTGCAATCATTGTTATTGGTTTCTCTTTAGCATTAGTTGATGTTTTTTTGAAAAAAACAGGTTTGCCTGTAATTATTTTTTATCTTGCAATTGGTTTGTTTGTTGGTGTATCTGGAATAAATATTCTTAATTCAGAAGAATTAGGAGAAATATATTATTTACTTGTTGAACTCCTAGTTGCATTAATTGTTTTTGAAGGTGCTTTTGCGATTGATATTCCTTCATTAAAAAGAGTCGGTAGAGTTATTAGAAATCTAATTTCTATAGGCTTATTGCTTACTTTTATATTTTCATTTTCAATAGTATATTTTATGGATATATTAGAATGGCAGTCAGCTTTAGTTTTTGGTTCGCTGGTAACAGTTTCTGGTCCTACAGTAATTGGCCCATTAATTCGCAGAGCATCATTAAACGATAAAATCAAGACAGTTTTACTTGGCGAGTCTATATTAATTGATCCAGTCGGTGCAATTTTTGCAATTTTTGTCCTTGAATTTGTTCTTTCAGGACTGAGCCCTGATCCAGTTTTTTCAATGTTTTCTAGAATTATAATTGGAGGATTGATTGGTGTTTGCGCAAGTTTTATTTTATGGTGTTGTCTTAAAATTAGTAAAAATTTTTCAAAAGATGAAGTTTTATTGTTATTCATTGGATCGGCCATTGCTACATTTTCACTAGCTGAAGTGCTCAGTGATGGTGCTGGGCTAATGAGCGTTGCTTTCTTGGGAGTATCTCTAGCTGGAATGGAAGTACCAACTCGAGATGCAGTAAAAAACACTCAGGATTTATTTGTAAGGATTGCCATTGCTAGCGTTTTTATATTAGCAAGTGCAGTTGTTGATTTACAAGTTGTTACTGATTTATGGCCGAGTGGCTTTATAGCAATTGCTTTAATTATTTTTCTTATTCGCCCAGTTGTAGTATTTATATCTACGTATAGTTCAAGTTTATCAATCAGAGAAAAATTATTTATTTCTTTTGTTTCACCAAGGGGCGTTGTTGCTGCTGCATTAGCTGCATTTGCAGGTGAAAAATTAGGTGGGGATGATGGTACAATTGTTGTTGCTCTGGTATTCTTAGTCATTGTTATTACTGTTGTATTGCAATTTGCTTATGCAAGTTTACTAGCAAGATTGTTAGGAGTCGAATCTATGAAGGCTTTAATTTCTGGTCAAGGACCAATTGCTAAAAAAATATCTGATCAACTATCTTCAAATGGATATGTTGTAAGTGTGATTTTATCAAATGAAGACAAAGATTATTTTCCCCATGATACTGAAAAAGTTAAAACTATTATTGGTTCTCCTACTGATGAAAAATTGATCCAGTCTATAAATTTACGTGATATGGAGATTGTAGCTGGCATAACAAATAATGATGAAAGTAATTTATTATTTATACAGCTAGTTAAATCAATAAAGTCTGATATTCAGAGTTATGCACTTGTTAATCATTTAGATTCTATTAAGGCATTTGAATCATCTGGTATTAAAGCTATTAGAAATGTTGATGCAACTGCAGGTGCATTATTAGAGTTAATGGGTAACCCAACACTACATACCGCAGTTTCTGGAGGAGAAAATCGTTTGGTTTTAGAAGTCCAAATTGGTTCTGTAATGAATGGTAAAAAAGTTAAAGACTTATCTTTACCCAGTGGCACTTTAGTTATTTTAATATACAGAAAAGACGATGAAGTTGTTCCAAGAGGAGATACAGTATTACAAAATGGAGATCGTTTATTGCTCTTTGGTCGTTCATCAAATGTTAATCTTGCAAGAGATATGTTATTACAATTAAATTAGGGTGAGGGTAATGGATCCTAGTTATGTCGATATTAATTTTATAAATAAAAATTCTTCTCGCCCTTATCTTATATCCAATATGATTATTTCTTCTGATGGTAATACTTTATTTACAGATGGTGAAAGCTCAGGTTTAGGCTCTGAAATTGATAAAAGATTGATGGGTGAATTACGATATCATGCAGATGTTGTATTGAATGGCGCAGAAACTCTTAGAATATGTGGCTCATCTTCATTAATTCGTTCTGAATCATTAGTTACTAAGAGAGTATCAAATGGTAAAACTGCACATCCTATTGCTAGCGTTTTAACAAATAGCGGTAAATTACCTCTTGATAATCGTTTTTTTACTTCAAATGAGTTTGATTCAATTGTTTTTCTTGATCATGAAGCTGATTCTGCAAAGTTTCAAAATTTAAAAAAATATTGTAAAGATGTTGTCCCTGTTCCAAAACACGATCGTGCAGTTTATATTTTAGAATATTTAAAAAAAACATATGATGCTAGTGTAGTCTTATTAGAAGGAGGACCATCTATTAATGGTATTTTTTTTGAGGGTGGCTTAATAGATGAATATTTTATTACAATAAGTCCTCAAATTTTTATTCCAGAATTTTCTTTCACTTCTATTAAACCAAATAAATTTGAAGGTATTTTACATCAGAAATTAGATTTGATTGCAGTGCAATCCTCAAAGGAATCAGGCGAAATATTTTTACGATATAAAAATAGAAATAATTAATTAATTTTTATCAGTATTGGAGCTTAAAATGACCACTCAATCTCAGTTAACAAACAATGCTATCTCTTTTTTTGAGAGTTGTTCATATAGTAATTTTGATAATAGCTTAGTTGAAATGTCTAAAAGATGTTTTATGGATGGCTTAGCAGTTATTATCGCTGGTACTGAGCAACCAGCTTTGCAGATAATGGAACAAGTATTTACAAGAATTCCTTATCCAAATGAGTCAAGACTACTTGGTAAAGGTTCTATTAGTATGCCAGTAGAACTCACTGCAAGATGGAATGGTTTAGCAGGTCATGCTATGGATTGGGATGATACTCAATTATCTAAAGGTTCTGATAGATTGTATGGATTGCTTACTCATCCTACTATACCTCCTTTGGCAGCTGGACTTGCAATTGCTGACAAGTTGGGTAATGTATCAGGTAAGCAGTTTATTGAATCATTTGTTGCAGGGGTTGAAGTTGAATGCAAGCTTAATGAAGTGATTAATCCAGATCACTACGTAAAAGGTTTTCATAGTAGCGGTACTTTTGGTACATTTGGTGCTGTTACTACAGCTTCTAAACTTTTTAATCTTAATGCAAAGCAATATGCAAATGCGCTTGGTATTGCAGCATCCTTAGCAGCAGGGATTAGGGTTAACTTTGGAACTATGACAAAGCCATTACATGTGGGTAGAGCTGCTGAAAATGGTGTTACAGCTGCAATATTAGCTCAATCAGGATTTACAGCAAACGAACAAGCTTTTGACGGACCTTGGGGATATATAAGTGTTGCTGGCCAGACTGGGCAGCCAGATTTTTCACTTGCTACTTTTGCTCAACCTTTTAGCTTAATCGATCCTGGCGTGAGCATTAAACCTTATCCATCTGGGGTCCTAACGCATCCAAGCATGGATGCTATGAAGAAAATTATGATTGATCATAATATTCAATCTAATCAAATTAAAAATGTTCGCTTGTTTGCTGGCAATAATATATTAGGACCTATTAGATATAAAATTGCAAAAACTGAACTCGAAGGCAAATTTTCGATGGCCTTTTTATTATCTGCTATTATTATTTCTGGAAGAGCAGGAAAAAAGGAATTTACTGATAACTATGTTCAATCTGAAGAAGTGCAAGCAATGCAGAAAAAAATATCTACGCATTATGATCAATCTATAGAAGCATTAGGGGTAGATAAAATTCGTTCTCGCATTGAAATTGAGCTTGATGATGGCCAAAATTTTACTATTGATGCAGATGAAAACTACCGTGGTGGACCAGATAATCCTTTAACTAATTTAGATATTGAGAATAAATTTGATGTCTGTGCTGAAAATTTGTTTAATGAGGATCAATTAGTTGCAGTAAAATCATTCATATGGAATTTAGAGAATGAAGAGCATGTAAGTAAAATTGTTGATCTAGTAAATTATTCATAATAATAGTTATCTTAGCTTAATTTCTTCTTCATCAGTTTCTTTAATTTTTTTGGTGGAGTTGCATTCCAAAAGCCATCCTTTGGTGTTTCTGTTTTTGATAAAATTTTTAATTTTATTGCATCAATGGTTGTCTTCATTGCATCAATCACTTCAATTCCTTTTGCATTATATATTTGGTTTTTCCATAATAATTCTGCAAGTACCATTTGGCCAGGAATGATTATATCTACTCCATTATTTTTGGCTTCTTTCATTTTGCTCATGAACGTACTAATGAGTTTATTTGGGTTTTGAAAAGCATCAATAATGTCATTGTATTCTAGTGGAAGAGATATTGATGGTATTGCATTATTTTGAAAGCTAGAGGCTTTAATTTGATAGTCTATAAGTTCTAATAAATTAGGATTAAATGCTAAAACTGCAAATTTCTTACCTGACTTACTGGCTTTTAACATAGCAGATTCGCCGTAACCAACCACTGGTATATCTACCAAGCTTCTTGTTTCAATCAATCCTAAATTTTGAATGGTTCCAAGGGCAAAGCCATTATATCCTTGTTCTTCTGCTTTTAAAGCATTCAATAATATTTGATTGCTGAACACCATACTACTAGATGCATATTTAGTCACTTCTGCTGGGCTTGTATCTAGAAAAAAATCTTTTGGCATTCCATGAATATTAATTGAAACTCCTTTATTTTGTATTGCTTTAATATGCTCTGTGAGTAGTGCTTGGTATTCAGGAAAGGAATTAACTTCTAGGTATCCTTGATACCAAATCGATATTTTTTGTGATTTTTCTATTTTAAGAGCCACGAATAGATCCCTTACTAACTAATTTATTGATTGTAGCTTTACTATAGCCTAGTTCTAAAAGTATTTTCTTTGTATGCTGTCCAAGACTCATCGGCGGGTTTGCGTATGTTTTAGAATGTGAAAAATTGATGACTGGGGAATGTCGATTAATTTTACCCCATTTTGTTTTTGTTTCATGTGTTAAATGGTTATCTTTTGAATGTTGATTGTTCATGAGAAAGCTCCCAAAATTTTCATTATCAGCAACAGTGCAGTTAATTTTATTTTTGATAAAATATTTTTCTAGATTATTTGCTGTAAATTTTAAGAAGAAACTTTCTAAGTAGCAGTTTGCTAATTTTTTATTTTTAAAATGTTTATTTTCTACAGGGTTTTTTGGGTCTTTTTGCTGAATTAAACTACATAATTTTTTCCATTCTTGAAAATTTTGGATTATTAATAATATCCATTGATTGTTATTATTTTTTTTAGTTTTGTATAAACGATTAAATGGTGATATTCCCAATAAATTATTATCAAGCTGTTCCGGTGATTTTCTATTCTTATAGTTGTAAAATTCATGGAATTGAGTATATGAATTAGCACCAAGCATATTCACTTCAATATGCTGACCTTGTTTTGCTTTTACTTGTGCATATAATCCAAATATCATTGATGTTGCTGCTACTACTGAAGTATTTGGATCTGGGCTTGGCTCATTTGCTGCATGGATTTTTCTAGCAAGATCAGTGATCTCAGCTGTACTTAATTTATTATAAGCTATTTTATTATTATGAATTTTGATACCAGCTTGTCTAAGAGCACCACCCAAAACAGCTCCAGCTATTGGGTGTGCTCCAGGTCTGTTAGCGCTTGGACCTAGCGATCCATATGCATTGACCCAAACATAGACTATTTCTTTATTACATTTTTTGACTGACTTATAATCAAAATTTAGTCGTTCTGCGACACCTGGTCTATTATTGTGAATAATCAGATTAGATTTTAAAATAAGTTTTTGTAAAATAGAATTTCCAGACTTACTTTTTAGATCAATTGCTATACTTTCTTTTCCAGCATTCACTTTTGTTATTGGTATTTCATCCCTGTATGATCTAAATGGATCACCAGTAATCGGTTCAATTTTTATCACTCTTGCACCAAGGTCTGCGAGCATTGAACTTGCTAATGGTGCAGCTATTACAGAAGCAATTTCAAGGATAGTTATTCCTTTTAATGGTGCATCTTTTGAGTTATTTGTTTTTTTTGTTAGTGTAGAATGCATCTTAAATTTTTTTAAAGTTAATTCTGAATGTTCATTTATTAATGGTGCTGGTTTTTTTATTTTTGGTTTTAATTTAGAAAAATTTCCTATAAAGCCTGCTTGTAAAATTTCTCCATAGTGTGGATCTTTGCTTAGAATTATATTTTTATTTATTTTGATATCTTTTTGCTTTAATGAATTCTGAGTTGAAAGATATACTTCAGCAGCTATATTACCATTGTCTCTAAATTTCTTCATCCAAAATGATGCTGGCTTATTTCTGCCAGATTCTATTATCGTTTTTCTTAATTCTTCTTTAATTTTTAAAAAATCTGGATGATGAAAAGATTGATTACTTTTTGTTATCATCTCTTTATCAAGTTTCATTTCATTTGCAAATGCTAAAAATAATCTTTCAACTAAATTACCTGTTTGGATCCATTTATTATCTTTAGTTAAAAATGGTTGATATGATAAAGCAGGATTTTTATCAATAGTTCCAAATTCACTTTTTGGGCCATAAAGTTGAGTATTTTTCTTTTCTAATTGATTTAAAAATAATTCATGAAAATCGTATAGCATCAGAGATTTTAATAAGCTAATTTCTATTAGTTGTCCGACATTGTTATTTTGTTTTTCAATCAATGCAGCAACAATACCACTTAATGCATTGAAAACTGTTGCATGGCTAGCAACCGGTATGATGCTGTAAGAAGGCCCTTCTCTTTTGGATATAGATGCTAAAGTCTGCATTCTTCCAGATACTGCCGAGATGGTTGCGTCATATCCGGGATAATTTGCAAACTTACCTTTTCTACCAAATCCAGTTATTGAGCAGTAGATTAAATTTTTATTATATATTTTTAGATCTTGGTATTCGATAGATAATGCATGTTGTTGTTGAGGGCTTCTTGCGCAAATCACAATATCTGCATTATTTAGTAGTTCATGCAGCTGGGCTTTATCTTTTTTTGTTTTTAAATTCAATACCAAGCTTTCTTTACCACGCATCCATATAGGAGACGAACCCATTGTACGGAATTTATCACCTCCAGGTTTTTCTATTGATAAAACTGTTGCTCCAAAATCAGCTAACACCATTGAAGTTAGACCTGCCACAGGACCAACTCCTAAGTCAATTACGTTTAGTCCATGAAAAATAGATGATTTCATTTCTGCCTCAAAATTACGAAAATCAGTTGTGATTTAAATACATTTACATAATTATTATTGTTAATATTTATGATACTGTTTTGATTGAAAAATTTCAGCAATAAAATACTACTTAGGAATGGGAGATAAAAATGTCACTAAAGTGGGATCATGAAAAAATTCTATATGAGAAAGATAGTCATGTAGCGATAATTACTAAGAATAGACCTGATAAATTAAATGCTATGGATCAAGAAATGATGAATGCTTATTATGAAGCGATTGAAGATGCTGAAAACGACGACGACATAAGAGTTATTGTCATTACAGGTGTAGGTAAAGGGTGGCATCCAGGAGCTGATCCAGAGATGTTCCGAAAAGGCACAGCATCTATGAAAAAAGGGAATTTACCAGCTTGGACAAGGCCTCCAGCAAGTAATCCTCAGTTAAATACACTTCGAAATTCTGGAAAAATATTTATAGCAGCAATTAATGGATATGCTTATGGTGCTGGTTTTGGTGATGCGCTTTGGTGTGATTTGAGAATTATTGCACAAAGTGCAAAGCTTGGTCCAGTATGGGCAAAATTCGCTGCTCCATTAGAAAATGCGACAAGTGCCACTTTAACAAGCCTTGTTGGTCCAGCTAAAGCACTGGAACTTTATTTGTTACGAGAACCCATTGAAGCAGACTATGCATTAAAACTTGGTTTGGCAAATTGGGTAGTACCTGATGATGAATTGAAGGACTTTACTATAGATATGGCTAAAAGAATTGCTAAGAATTCGCCTTATGCAACTGCATTGTCTAAGTGGATGATATATAAGCAGGCCTCACCAAATGTTAGTGAGCATGTAGAATTGTATAGAATTGCTGAAAGCATAACTAGTATAACTGATGATTCTAAAGAAGGTGGTACTGCATTTCGAGAAAGAAGAGAGCCAGATTTTAAAGGAAGCTAAATTGGTAGATGAGTTTTATTTGAAAACTGTAGATAGCTATAATGACTTAGAGCTATCTAATGAGATTAGAAAAATAGTTTTTGTAAATGAACAGGGCGTATTGCCTCAATTAGAAGATGATGGCTTAGACGGGATTGAAAATATTTATTCTAAAACTGCCATTGTAGTTGTAGGTTATTTAAATGAAGAACCAATTGGTACTGCACGAATGGTCTTATATAAAGAAGATAAAAAAGTCTGGAAAGTTGGGAGAGTTTCTGTTCTTAAAAAATTTAGAGGCATGGGTTATGGTAAATTAATTATGAAATTTATACACAAATTAGCAAAAGAAAATCAGGTCAATCAACTTGTTTTGCATGCACAATTAGATGTCGTTCCCTTTTATCTTGGTTTAAGTTATGCTGTAGATGGTATGGATTTTTTGGAAGCTAATATTTGGCATAAAAAAATGTTTTTGAAATTATGATGATAGGTGATGCAATATGACAATACAAAATAAACGAGGAATATCTCTAGCTTATTCTGACTTAGAAGTTAAATCACAATTGGCTCATGATGCTGAGAAAGCTGGATTTGATATCATTTGGAATTCTGGAGAAAGCATTCCATTATTTGGTTCAATTGCTAAAACTACACAATCTACTCCTTTTGGATCTGGAGTGATCCGTGCATTTGCTCATGATATAAGAGAATTAGCACAGTCTAGTGTTGATTTACAAAGATTGTCAGGGAATCGCTTTATCTTAGGTCTTGGCGGTGGGACAAAGCGAATGAATATTAATCAGCTTGGACAAGAATTCGATAGGCCAGCAACACGCTTGAGAGAAATGATTAAAGGTTTGAAAATTGCATGGTCAAAAGCATATGATGAAGATATCGATTTTCAAGGTACTTATTACTCGATGAGTGGTAAAGGGTTACGAGGAGTTAAGTCTGATTCTGGATTAGCAGGATTTAAGGGTGATTCATCTAATTCTCCACCAAGACCTGCCTTGATATATCTTGCTGCAGTTAATAAAGCAATGTTTAGATTGGCCGGAGATCTTTGTGATGGATTATGTGGTCATCCTATTGCATCTGTAAAATTTATTAATGAAACTGCTTGGCCATCGATTGATGAGGGATTAAAAAGAAGCAATAGAACAAGAAGTGATTTTGATCACAATGCTTGGATAGTTACTGCTATTTCTTCTGATGTAAAACAAGCTGAGCGTGAAGCTAAGTATCATATTGCTCGATTTATGGCTACGAGAAGTTATGGCATCGTTTTAGATTCACAAGGATATTCAGATATTAAAGAAAACATTCAGAATGAATTTTTTAATAATCCAAATGATCCAGATGCTTTAATAAATGCTGTTCCAGATGATATAGCTAAAGAACATTCCATTTATGGTAACATAGACCAGGTACGTGAACAGGCAGAGAAATATGATGGAGTAGTAGATACTTCTACATTTTATTGTGCTTCTGCATTAATGACTCATGAAAGAATACATGAAAATTTGAAATTAATGATTGAAGCTTTTGGAAAGAATTAATTTCAAATTATTGAGTATATTCATTTCCAATAACTTGATTAGCATTAAATTTTTTTATTTCATTTTTTGAGAAGCCTAAATTTTTTAAAATTAATTCATTGTGTTCACCAAGAAGGCCAGCAGGCAGATACCATTTTTGTTTATCTGGCTTTATATCCCATAGGAACCCAGACATGAGTCTGTTACCTAGAAATTTATGATCAACGCTTTGCCACCAGTTTCTTGAAGTGAGCTGTTCATTAGTTAATAAGCCAGGGGCATTTATTACAGGTGCTGTTATGACATTATTTTTAACTAGTAAATCGATAATTTCACTACGCTCCATGACTTGAACTTCTTGTTGTATCCATTCATTGATTGCTGTTTTGTTTGATATTCTTCCAATGATACTTGACCATGGATGCTCAATTTTTGCAAAATTTTCTTTTAATAATGCCTTGCATAAACCTTGCCATTGATTGTCATTTTCAGCAGCAATTACTACCCATTCGTCTGGATTGCTTGTGACAAAACAACCATGTGGTACGAAGTCATTCTCCTCATTGCCTAATTGTTTTGGGAGTCTTTTATTCCATTCCCACTCTGACAACATGCCTGGTAAATACCATGCAAATGCTTCAAGATGAGAAAGGTCAATAAAAGAACCGTTACCAGTTTCCTTTTTTCTATACATTGATGCAATTGTTGCAAACATCACTTCAAGAGGCGCACTTGCATCTGTTTGTATTGTTCCTAAAATATCTTCAGTAGGCTTTTTTGAGTTACCCCTTGTTATCACATGCCCAGATGATGCTTCTACTAATGAACCAAGAGCTGTATATCCAGTATAAGGACCATCTACCCCCCATGCTGGCATAGATATCATGTTTATATTTTTATTGATTTTATGGATCTGTTCCCAACTAAATCCTAGTTTATCAATAACACCTGCAGCATATCCATCAATAATTATATCTGCCCATTTAATTAGTCTTGTAAATATCTCTTTACCATCTTTATCATTTAAATTTAACGATAAGAATAATTTATTTCTATTTCCTTGCGTTTGTGGGGCAGTTTTTTCATATGCTGGGCCAGGTCCATCAGCTACTCTTGCATCAACAGATATTGGTCTTGTTAAAGACCTGCGTGGGAATGATTCTACTTTTATGACTTCTGCTCCCATATCTGCCATTAAAGAAATTCCAAATGGTGCTGCAAAAACTTCTGCAAAGTCAATAATTTTTATGTCTTTAAGCGCTAAACATCGTTCGGTATCTAATGGTAGATTATTCAACATAGTGATCGCCAATCACTGACTCTTCGTAGAATGTTTCAATTGATTGGGTATCGTATCCTAATTCTTTTAAGATTTCTTCATTATGCTCGCCTACCTGCTCTGTTCTGAATTCATAGATTGGTGAATCAGGTTCCATATTCCAAAGGAATCCTGGCATCAGTCTTTCGCCTAAATAAGGCAAATTAATAGCCTTAAACCAATTTCTCTCATGCATTTGTAAATTACTAAACATGCCAGGAGCATCAACAACTGGGCTAGCTATAGCTCCATTTTTTTGAATAATATCTACAAGTTTATCGCTATTCATTTTTGAGCAAATTTCTTTTAGTTGACTGTCAATTTCTTTTCTATACTTAAGCCTGCCTGTAATTGTGCCCCATGCATTTTCTATTAATCCCCATTTAGGTTCATCTAATGCATTGCATAAACCTTGCCATTGCTCATCGTTCTCTGCAGCAATTGCTACCCATTTGCTATCTAATGTCAGGTAACAATTATGAGGGACTATATGCCTATCAGAATTACCAAGTTGCTGGGCTTCTCTATTATTTAATGTCCATTCACCTAATGGTCCAACTAAATGCCATGCAAATGCTTCTGCTTGAGAGAGATCAATAAATGATCCTTTTTTAGTTAATTTTCTTTTATTTAATGCTACTAACGAAGCAATTACTACTTGAATTGGCGCAGTTGCATCAGTAATAAAATTACCTGGAATATCAACTGTGTTTTTAGCTGACACTCCTCTTATAAGTGCATGCCCAACACTTGCTTCTATTCCAGAGCCTAATGCCACATATCCTGCGTATGGACCTTTTACTCCCCAAGCAGGCATTGAAATTACACTTATATTCTTATTTATAGCATGAATTTTTTTCCAGCTAAATCCTAGTTTTTCTATAACACCTGCTGCAAAACCCTCAATAATAATATCTGATTTCTCTATAAGTTTTTGAAGAATCAACTCGCCCTCTTTATGTTTTACATTAAGAGCGATGTTTCTTTTATTTCTATTGCCTTGTATTTGAGAGGTAGTGCGTTCATAAGCTGGCCCAGGACCATCTGCAACCCTTGCATCTTCGACTAGCGGCCTTGTTAATGATCTTCTTGGAAATGATTCTATTTTAATTACATCTGCTCCAAGATCTCCGAGCAGTGATGCTCCGTAAGGCCCAGCCCATACTTCTGCAAAATCTAGAACTTTGATACCTTTTAGTGATTGAGACTTAACAAATTTTTGTTTTTTCATATTTATCTAATGGCACCTATTTTAAAAAGTGCTATTTGCTCTTCTTTTGAATAGCTTAACTTTTTTAGTATTTCTGTTGTATGCACTCCAAATTCAGGTGGTGGCAATGCTTTCCATGAGTCATCCATCTTAAATGGTGCACCATGTATAGTTGTTTTACCAATTTGATTATGTTCAATTTCTACAAAAGAATTACGTGCAACTGCTTGTTCATCTTCAACCACTTCTGACATATTAACAACTGGTGCTACCATTACTCTAAACTCTTGCATTTCTTTAAATACTTCTTTTTTTGTCCTAATTGATAGCCATGGATCTAAGTACTTCATAAATGCTTCAAAGTGCTTAGATTTTTCTATTGGATCATTGAATCTTGGATCACTGACAAGCTCTGGATGACCAATTGCTTCACATAATCTTGAAAATTGTGGGCCAAGAGTTGCCGCAAACATGACATACCCATCTTTACATTCGTATATACCGATTGGATAGTTATCAGTGTTTCTGCCCATTCCACTTTTTCGTTGTGTACCTAAAAGCACCCAATCTACATAACCCGTATCAACATTACCAGCTAAAGCTTCTATACTAGATAAATCGACGTCTCTTCTTATATTATCATGATCTTGTCCCCATATTATAGACAATCCAACTGCTGCAGCTGTAGCACCAACTTGAATATCAGCAACATGTGGACCATATCTTAATGGCTCAGAACCATCATGCCCATGACGTTCCATTCTTGTTGTCCAAGCAAAAATTGACATTTCATTTTCAGTTCTATGACTGTATGGTCCTTCAAGACCATGAGGACTTATAGCAACAGTGCTTGGGCCAAGTTCTTTATCAATGAGTTGTATAATTTTTTTAGTCTCTTCAACTGGCAGATTAATGATTACTAATTGAGAATCTTGACAGATTCTTGAAATGACTTCTTTCCCAGAATTAGAAGTATGATCTATCACTATTGATTTTTTCCCAGTGTCTAATGCAACATGAAACGCACCAGTTTCGAGACTTGGATGATCTTTATAGAATGGGGGGGTGCGACGGATTTCTCCACCGTCTGGCAAGTCAATTTTAATGACTTGAGCTCCAAAGTCTGTAAATTGCTTAGTAGCTGATGCTGCAACAATAGTACCGCCTATTTCAACCACTTTAATTCCAGAGAGAGGTTGCTCCATATATCCTCCAAATTGTAAGGGATGTTTATTATACCTTATATATAATTTTTTTTACAAATAAAATTATGATAGAAGCGGTTAATGATAATGTTCCAAAAATTATCCATATACCGGTATAGTTACCAAAAGAATCAAAATATGCTGAAACTAATAATGGACTACTAGATGAGAGTATGATCATGAATGGCATTACTGCTCCACGTATGCTACCAATATGCTTCCTGCCAAATAATAAAGGCCAGACGATTTCTTGAAGTGGAACAACTCCAGAAATACTAATCCCTAAAGTTAAATAACCAATGATAACGATATTGTAGCTCATGTTTCCAGTTCCTATTAAGACTATGCCAATTCCAACAGGGCAAGCGATAAATGCAAAACAAGAAAGATATCTAATATCAATTTTTTCAGCAATTATACCCCAAATGGGTCTAGTTAATAGTCCTGGAAAAGCAAATAGTGATAGCATCGCTGCTGCTCTTGTTCTTTCAAATCCAGCATCAGTTAAAAAAGGAATTGTATGTGCTCCGACCGCAGGAAAGGTCAAACTTGCTAAAGAATAGGCAATTAGTACTATCCAAAAATTTGAGCTTTTCATTGCCTGTTTTCTTGTAATGGATTGTTCCTGAATAGTTGGAATATTCTTGTTATCATCAGTAGTATTTTCTTCAATTCCGTCTGGATGCATTCCATAATCTTCTGGCTCTCTCCTCATAGTTAGTGCAGCCGGATATAGTAGGCATGCTGTTAGTAATGCCATTATTTGCCATCCTGCACGCCAACCAAATTCATCTACAAAAGGCGTTAATAAAGAGGGAGTCATAATACCTGTAATTGATAATCCTACAAGAGATATGCCTATAGCCCTACCTCGATATCTTACGAACCATTTTGCGATAGCGGCTTGTACAACTAAGAATGTAGCAAGTGCAACTCCTATAGATAATAATATTCCTCTAACCAAATACCATTGCCATAAATTTTCAATTTCTGCCAACAACAATAAGCATATAATCATTATTGTTGTGCCAATAAACATCAAAGTTCTGCCGCCATGACGGTCTAGATATCCACCGATAAAAACTGCTATTATTGCTGTTACAATATATGAAACTGTTATTGAGCCTATGAACTCTGTTCTTGTCCAATTAAACTCTTCGCTCATTGGTATAAAAAAAACACCTGTGGCATAACCTTGGATAGATCCACCAATAAACATCGTTGCCATTGCTGCAAGGACGATGTACCAACCAAAAAAAATTTTTGTTTTTCTCATAAAACTAATTTCTTATCTTTAAAACTTTGATATCTTATTATTGAATAAAAATTCATGTAGCGATATAAATTTTTCGAAAAGAGGTATTATGGTTGATTCAAATGAATCTGTATCTGTACAAATTGTGCTTACAGGCAGTGTCATTGATAAATTAAATGATTCAGCAAGTAATTTTCCTGAAAAAATTTCTGGAATTCGTGTATCAATTAATGGGCGAAAAGATGGATTATTTGATCATAAATTATCGTTGGTTGATCATGGTCAAGAGGATAATAGCGATCAAGTTCAAGTTATTAATGAGAATCTAAATTTATATATTGAAGGTAAAAATCTAAATAATTTAAACGGTTTAAAAATTGATTTTGACTCTAATGATACATTAGCAAATGGCTTTATTTTTGATAATCCTAATCCTATTTGGGACACACCGATCGCATTGAAACTTCAAAAGCTTTTTGATGAACAGGTTAATCCTTCTATAGCATCTCATGGTGGCAGTATTAATTTGATTGACATAAAAGGCTCTTCTGCTTATGTAGAAATGAGCGGTGGTTGTCAGGGCTGTGGTATGGCAAGTGTTACATTGAAGCAAGGAGTCGAAGTCATGGTGCAAGAAGCTATACCTGAAATTACAGAATTGATTGATAGTACAGATCATGCAAGTGGGGCAAATCCTTATTTTGCTTCTGAAAAAAAATAGTTAGATGAATTCTTCTGTTGTATCAACAAAAGAAATAAATGTAGTTTTAGTTTCACTATATGACTTAGGACATCAACCATTGTCGATTGCATCTGCAGCAGCTTTGCTTGAAGATATGGAATGTGATGTTAAGATTATCGATCTAACGAATTTCCAATCGGACACTACTCCTATTATTAATGCAGATTTAATTTTACTTTCAGTGCCGATGCATACTGCTGCAAGGATGGCCATTAACCTTTTGCCTGAGCTAAAAACAATAAATCCGAATAGTCATTTTTCTGTCTTTGGTCTTTATGCGTTGCATTTACAAGATGCCTTAGACGAAAAATTAATTAATTCAGCTATATCTGGTGAATTTGAATCTAATCTTAAGAAGCTTGTTGCAGACTTAAAAAAATTAAAAAATGATTCTAAAAATATACCAGGTTGGAAAGAGCCTAAAATAAATTTTGATCGTCAAAAATTTTTAACACCTTCACGTGATCAGTTACCTTCTTTAGAAAAGTATGCAAAAATTATTTTTGAAGATAAACAGAAAATTACTGGATATGTTGAAACAAGCCATGGCTGCGCTCATGTATGCCCTCATTGTCCCGTAACGGCAGTTTATAAAGGTAAGTTTAGGATTGTTGATGTGAGTTCTATTTTATTTGATGTAGATAATTTGGTCAGTAATGGTGCTGAGCATATTACTTTTGGTGACCCAGATTTTTTTAATGCTCCTAAACATTCATTGAAAGTCGCATCTTTAATTAAAAAAAAATATCCAAATTTAACTTTTGATGCAATTATTAAAGTCGAACATATCTTGGAATATGAGCCACTTCTTAAAGATCTTCATGCTCTAGATTTTTTGTTTATTACTTCAGCTTTTGAATCAATGAATGAGACTGTATTACAAAAATTACAAAAAGGGCACACTGCTGGAGACATGCAGAAGGCTATTGATTTATGCAGAAAAGCTTGTTTATTAATTAAGCCAACATGGATTCCTTTTACTCCTTGGATGAAATTAGATGATTATTCACATATGCTGAACTTTATTATCAGTAATAAAATTATTAATATGACCTCATCAGTCCAATTTTCTATAAGGTTACTAATTCCTAAATTTTCAACATTATTACAACAAATTGCTGATGATGGTATAAATACAAATTATTCAAAATTAAAACTTACACATGAATGGGAGCATACTGATAAAAGAGTTGAAGATTTATTTGCAGAAATTTCACTTCTAGTTAGTCAATGCAAAGGTGATGATTTCTTTACTAAGCTTTGTCAATTAGTAGAAAAAAGTACAGGTCAGAAGATATTAAATTTTGAGTCCAATCATAGTTATGCAATTGGTTCTAGCGAAGAATGGTATTGCTGTGCGGAGCCTACAGAAGAGCAAATGATTTTGACTGACTCATTATTTTAGCTTAACCGTAATATGCTTGTGTGCATTTTGAAGCGCTCTCATCACTTCATTTTTATTATTACCTTTTGCAAAAATAAAACCAAGATAAGTGTTTGCTTTTGGAAGTTTTTTAATTTCTTTACCTTTATGAACAGCAATCTTTATATGGGTGATAAGTTTGATTTTTTTTGCTCTTTCAATTCCTAAGATTTCTTGCAATGTTCCTTCAGAGCTAGTTGGTATCATCATTACTCCATGAATGTCCTTATTCATTACTCCATCATATTTTTTACCTAATGAATTTTTTAAAATAATTTCTTCTAAAGTGGTTTGATTGGGAAATTGTAAAACTTCTGAACAGTATCCGCCAATTGATCTTGCCGCAATATCTACTAAGAAGATGCCATATTTATTTTTTCTAATTTCAATATGCACTGCTCCTTCATTGAGACCTAATAAATTTATATATTGCTGTGATATTCTTTGAATTTTATTTTTTAAATTTTTTTCTATATTTGGATCCGATATATAAATTGATTCTTCGAAAAATGGCCCAGTTAATGGAATTGGTTTCTCGAAAATTGCTAGTAATTTAAACTGCTGGTTTTCTATGATGCCTTCTATGGCATACTCTTTGCCAGGTATGTATTTTTGAATAATAATATTATCTTTTTCAAAATCATTGAAGCATTCATTTGCAAGTTCATTTGATAATAAATTAAATAATTGGTATGTCTTTTGGTCAAATTCATTTTTGTTATTAACTCTCATGACTCCTCTACTTGCTGAAAGTCCAATAGGCTTGATAACAATAGGAAAAGTGAACTTTTTAATTTTATGTACGGACTCTTTTCTGTTGAGTAAAAATGTTTCTATAGAATTAATGTCGCTTGATTCAATTAATTTATATAGATGGAACTTATTCCTAGTAAAATTTACTGATGCAAAGGAATTTTGAGTAAGATTTAACTTTTTTGAAGCTAAGCTTGCTAATAATACACCTTGATCATCTACAGCTAAAATCTTATGAATTTTCTTTTTGTTTGCTAAAGTATTAATCTTTTCTATAGAAAGTTTAAGTTCATGAAAATTAAGTGTGATGTATCTTTCTGGTAACTTCTGACTTAGTACTTGATTTGTATCAGTGCCGATAATTAGTTCGACATTTGCTTTGTTTGCAGCTTGAATAAATGCGTTTGCCCTATATGTATTTCCTGGTAATAGTAAAAGTATTCTATGCATACTTATTCACAATCAACTTACATTTGTTTATAATAAATATCTGCTTTATATGATTGTATCAATGATTAGTATTGGAAAGTAAAAATGAATAATTCAAATTCTCAAGTTTTGCCAGCTACTTTTAAATTAAAAGATGGTGATAATGCAAATGCATTTTATGATATACATCCTGGCTCGCTGGGACAGTATCAAGTGATGTTTACATTAGATGATGTACAAAGATGGACAGGTATTTACGAGGATAATTTTCCTTGGAAACCTAATCAGAATTCTCAATTGACAGATGTTGCTCCTCCATCAATTTTTTATTATCCTAGCATGAATATACTTGAACCAATTAGGTATTTTGGTGAAAAGCCAGGAGAAGAAAGTCCTAGAGAAACCGGACCAGGTGGATTGGCAAGGATGTGGATGGAATTGCATGGCCCAATTCCATTAAATAAGCCAATTGAGATTGATGCTCAAGTCACAGATAAATATCAACGAAGAGGCATTGGTTATACAGAGTGGGGGCTTGATGCATTTGTTGATGGAGAACTGATTCATCGTCATCGTAAAGCATGGGCAACAACCGTAAGTCAGGATGAATTAGAAAAATGGCCAGAAAAACTAAGTTCTCAGCGTCCACCTGAATTAAATGATGAGAGTAAAATTTTTGGTCCAATTAATTACCATACTTCTCAAGAGCATGTTGACGATCTTGAAGGACCTGGAGAAATTAATAATCATACAGATGTAGAAGCTGCACTTGCAAACGGTGATCCTGGACCTCGAGCTCAGGGTGCGCTTGCATTCGGTCTTCTTTCAAGATTAATGTGTGAACAATTTGGTGATGATTTTTATCACTCAGGCACACTCGATATTAAGTTTGTAAATACTGTTTTTGCTGGTGATCAACAGTCTGCAAATGGAGCATTTGTTCATAAGGAAAATAATAGAGATATTTATCGTGTCTGGTCTGAAAATCAATCTAATGCTTTGACTGCAATAGGGACAGCATCTATTAAGACTGACTAATTTTTTCTACGATTGATTATCTTATCCTCTAGGTAAACCTAAGCCTCTGGTAGCTATGATATTCCTCTGGATTTCATTTGATCCACCTGAAATACTTCTTGCTGCATAGTGCATGGAATTTTGTGTAAATCTTGCATCCATTGGAGCCCATTTTGATAGTGAATCCCAGATTTGTGCATATAAGCCAAAGGTTTTCATTCCTGTTTGTTGTAGTTGTTGTAATGTGGTTACACCAAACACCTTGGAGGTCGATGCTTCATAGTTGGGTATTTGATCTGCTGCTTGCATTGAAATAATCCTTAAGGCAAAATTATTTAATACTTCTGCTTCAATGTAGTGGTCAACTATTTTACTCTTGACTGACTCTCTGTCG